>JASLMH010000004.1 GCA_030746635.1 Alphaproteobacteria bacterium
GGCAGGTGCACCAGGGCGGCGAACAGCCCCAGGCCGACGCCGATCCACCAGACCACGTCATAGGATCCGGTGGCGTCGAACAGATAGCCGCCCAGCCAGACGCCGAGGAAGGCGCCGAGCTGGTGGCTCAGGAAGACGATGCCGAACAGCGTCGCCATGTAGCGCGGGCCGAATACCTGGGCGACGATGGCGCTGGTCAGCGGTACCGTGGACAGCCACAGGAACCCGACGGCGGCGGCGAAGGCCAGGATCGACGCCAGGGAAATCGGCGCCATCACGAACAGCGCGATGGCGACGGCCCGGGCCAGATAGATCAGGCTCAGCAGGTTCTTCTTGCGATGCCGGTTGCCCAGAATGCCGGCGACGATGCAGCCGGCGACGTTGAACAGGCCAAGCAGGGCCAGGGCCCAGGCGCCGGCCTCGGGCGGCAGTCCGCGATCGGTGATGTAGGCCGGCAGGTGGGTGCCGATGAAAGTGACGTGGAAGCCGCAGACGAAGAAACCGGCGGTCAGGTAGAGGTAGCCCGAATGCCCCGCCGCCTCGCTCAGGGCCTGGCGCATGGATTGTGGCTGTACCGTGGCCGGCACCAACGGCCGGCCCTTCAGGGCGCCGGCGGTGGGAACGATCAGCGCCGCCAGACCCGCCAGGATGACCAGCGCGACCGACCAGCCATGGGCGGACAGGAAGGCTTGCCCCAGCGGCACGATCAGGAACTGTCCCAACGAACCGGCGGCCGTGGCGATGCCGAAGGCCAGCGTTCGCTGTTCCTCGGGCACCACCCGGCCCAGCGCCGCCAGCACCACCGCGAACGAAGCGCCGGCCAAGCCCAGGCCGACCAGAACGCCGGCCGAAAGGTGCAGGGTCAGCGGCGAAGATGCCTGGGCCATGATGTAGACGCCCAGCCCATAGAGGGCACCGCCGCCGGCCAGCACCCGGCCCGATCCGTAGCGGTCGGCGATCATGCCGGCGAAGGGCTGGCCGATACCCCAGATCAGGTTTTGGATCGCGATCGCCAGGGCGAAGATCTCGCGCCCCCAACCGAGATCGACCGACATCGGCGCCAGGAACAAGCCGAAGCCGGCTCGAATGCCGAGGCCCAGCAGCGCGATCAGGCAGCCGGCCAGCAACACCAGCCAGATCCGACGATCCAGCGTCGGCAGTTTGATCATGGCGAGGCTTCCCCAAAATCGCCCGAAAAAAGGCGGCCACGAATCCGGTGCTGTCACCGCCGGGGCCGATTGCTTATGTTGCGCCATTGCCGGCTTTGGTCAAGCACGCCGCCGGCAATTCTTCGTGTATTTCCCAGAGGACATCGATGAACAGGATTCTCGTCGCCAATTCCGAGGGCACCCCGGGCGTCGCCCAGGCCGCAGAAATGCTGGCCGCCGGAGCCGGCGGGCTGGACGCCATCGAGGCCGGTATCCGCCTGGTCGAGGCCGATACCTCGATCCGCACCGTCGGCCGGGGCGGCTGGCCCAACCTGCTGGGCGAGGTCGAGCTGGATGCGGCGATCATCGACGGCAACAGTTTCCGCAGCGGCGCGGTCGGCGCCCTGAAGGGCTATCTGCACCCGATCAGCGTCGCCCGCGCGGTGCTGGAACGGCTGCCCCATGAATTCCTGGCCGGCGAGGGCGCGGCCCGCTTCGCCGAGGAAATCGGGGCGGAGAAGGGCGACAACCTGACCCCGGATTCGGCGCGGGTCTGGCGCGAATGGTTCGAGGAGAACGTGCCGCCGGCGGCGCGGGGCGACTGGCCGGACGTACCCCTGGCCGAGCTGTGCCAGCAGGCGATCGATCCGGAAAAAGGTAAGGACACCACGGTCTATCTGACCCTGGACGGTCGCGGCGAGATCATGGCCGGGGTTTCGACCTCCGGCTGGGCCTGGAAATATCCCGGCCGCCTGGGCGACAGCCCGGTGATCGGCGCCGGCTGCTTCGCCGATACCCGCTACGGTGCCGCCGCCTGCACCGGCACCGGCGAAATGGCCATCCGCGCCGGTACCTCGCGGGCCATCGTGCTGTACATGAAGATGGGGCTGTCGCTGACGGCGGCGGTGGACGAGGCAATCGAGGATCTGCGGCGATTGCAGGGCGGCCTGCTTCAGCGCATCACCCTGCATGCCATCGACCGGGACGGCCGGCACCGGGTGGTCGCGGTCAATGCCGAGGACCAGTTATACTATTGGCTGTGGCGGGAAGGCGACGCCGCGCCGCGTAGCGAGCCGACCGAAATCGTCGCCTTGTGATCGCCAATATTGCCCCTCGGATTGATCAGGCCCATATGACTGGGGCGGGGTGAGGCGACTAGGGAGATGGACCGGGCCATGTGCAAGGACCACCCGGCAAACGGGATCGATCGCCGGCAGGTGATGGCGGGCCTGGGCGCCGGCGCGGCGCTGTGGGCGACAGCCGGCTGCGTCGCCACCAATCCGGCAACCGGCCGGCGCAGCTTCACGGGCTTCCAGTCGATCCAGGACGACATCGCCCTCGGCCGCCGGGAACATCCGAAAATGGTCAAGGCATTCGGCGGCGAATACGATCAGCCGCGCCTGACCGGCTATGTCCGCGATATTGGCCAGCGGCTGGCCCGCTTCGCCGAATTCCAGCAGTTCCAGTACCGTTTCACGGTCCTCAATTCGCCCATCGTCAATGCCTTCGCGCTGCCGGGCGGCTACGTCTACATCACCCGAGGCCTGTTGGTGCTGGCCAGCAACGAGGCCGAACTGGCCGGGGTGTTGAGCCACGAAATCGCCCATGTCAACGCCCGCCACACGGCGGAACGGATTTCGGCCCAGCAGATGGCGCAGTTCGGCTTGCTGCTGGGCGCCATCGGGCTGCAGGCGGCCGGCCTGCCGTCGGATCTGATGCGGATCGGCCAGACCGCCGCCGTCGCCGCGATCCAAGGCTATTCGCGGGACCAGGAATTCGAGGCCGACACCCTGGGGCTGCGGTACATGAGCCGCGGCGGCTACCACCCCGATGCCATGGCCAGTTTTCTCGGCAGCCTGCGCGAACATTCGATGGTCGAGGCGCGGGTGATGGGCCTGCCGCCCGGCAAGGTCGACGAATTCAACATCATGTCGACCCATCCGCGCACGGCGGAACGGGTGCGTCAGGCGCAGGCCGCCGTCGACAAACAGGGGACGGCCCGGGGACGGCTCGCTCGGGATACCTATCTGACTCGGATCGACGGCATGATTTTCGGCGATGACCCGGAACAAGGCATCGTGCGGGGCCAGCGCTTCTCGCATCCCGGGCTGAGGTTCGAATTCTCCGTGCCCGACGGTTTTCATCTGCGCAACAGCCCCGACCGGGTGACCGCCAGCCATCGGGACGGCGCCGCCATCGTCTTCGACATGGCGCCGATGAAAGGGGCCGGCAGTGCTGTGCAGTATCTGCGCCGGGTCTGGGCGCCGAGTGCCCAGCTGGCCGAGGTGGAGAACCTGCGCATCGCCGGCCACGACGCGGCCACCGGCTGGGTGCAGGGCCGCGGCAACAGCGGACCGGTGCGCATCCGTGGCCTGGTCATCCGCCGCGATAGCAAGACGGTCTATCGGTTCATGTATGTTTCGCCGCAGGCACAAGTGCGGCGCTGGTCGGCGGCGTTCCGCGAATCCGGTCATTCATTCCGCGACCTCTCCGCCCAGGCGGCGGCCAAGGTGCAGCCCATGCGCCTGCTGGTGGTGCCGGCCCGCGGCGACGACAGCATCGCCGGTCTGGCCCGCACCCTGCCCTACGGCGACTTCAACGAACAATGGTTCCGGGTGCTGAACGATTTGCGACCGGGGCAGGGTCTGCGCGGCAAACAGCGTTTGAAGGTGGTGGCCAGCTAGGTCCTGTCGCGGCCGTAATCGTCTTCCTGGCGGACGATGTCGTCCTCGCCCAAATAGGCGCCGGACTGCACTTCCACCAGTTTCAAATCGATCTTGCCGGGGTTTTCCAGCCGGTGCCAGGCGCCGATCGGGATGTAGGTGGATTGGTTTTCCTCCAACAGCACGACCTCGTCGTTGCGGGTCACCCGCGCGGTGCCTTCGACGACGATCCAGTGCTCGGCCCGGTGATGGTGCATTTGCAGCGACAGCTTTTGCCCCGGCTTGACGCTGATGCGCTTGACCTGGAAGCGTTCGCCCAGATCGGTGCCTTCATAATAGCCCCAGGGCCGGTAGACCCGGGTGTGCTGTTCCGTCTCGTCCCGGCCCTGGGTTTTCAATCGGTCGACGACGGCCTTGACGTCCTGCACCCGTTCCTTGTCGGCGACCAGGACGGCGTCGCCGGTCTCGATGATCACCAGGTCCTCGACGCCCAATGTCGCCACCAGCCGCCGTTCCGCCCTGACGTAGCTGTTCCGGGTGTCTTCCAGCAGCACGTCGCCAAGGCTGACATTGCCGGCGTCGTCGCCATCGGCCAGCTCCCACAGGGCACGCCACGAGCCGACGTCGCTCCAGCCCATTTCGGCGCTGACCACGGCGGCCGCTTCGGTCTTTTCCATCACCGCGTAGTCGATCGAGATATTCGGATTGCTGGCGAAGCCCTCGGCGTCGAGCCGGGTAAAGGACAGATCCCGTTCGGCGTCGTTGACCGCCAGCCGGCAGGCGGCGACGATTTCCGGCGCCAGTTGGTCCAGTTCGGCCAACAGGCGGTCGGCGCGAAACAGGAACATGCCGCTGTTCCAATCGAAACCGCCGGCGGCGACCAGTTTTACCGCCCGGGCCAGATACGGTTTCTCGATGAATTGCTCGACGGCATGGCAATCGGCGATGCCGTCCACCTTGGCGCCGCGCTTGATGTAGCCGTAGCCGGTTTCGGGGTGGGTGGGGGTGATGCCGAAGGTGACCAGCAATTCGCGGTCGGCCGCCGCGGCGGCCTTGTCGACGGCGTCGAGGAAGACGTCGACATCGGCGATGCGATGGTCCGAGGGCAGCACCAGGATCAGGGCGTCGGGATCGCGGGCGACCGCGAGGAGGGCGCCGACCGCCGCCGCCGGCGCGGTGTTGCGGCCGACCGGTTCCAGCACGATGGCGGCCGGCTCGACGGCCATGGCTCGCATTTGTTCGGCGATGATGAAGCGGTGTTCGTCGTTGCAGATCATGATCGGCCGAGTGAACCGGGCCGGGTCGGAAACCCGCCGGACCGTGGCCTGCAGCATGCTGTCCTCGCCGATCAGCGGCAGCAATTGCTTGGGATAGGCGGCCCGCGACAGCGGCCACAGCCGGGTGCCCGAGCCGCCGGACAGGATCACCGGATGAATACGCGCCGTCATCTGTTGTTCCCCGCATTTGTTGCCGGCCGAAAGTAACCCGTTTTGTGACGGTGGCAAACCGCGGGCCGGTCCGTCGCCAATAGCATTGCCAATGGGCCGGTTTCCGTTACCATTCCGCGATTGCGTTCGCCATTCGTGGAAAGGCCGATGACCAAGGCGACTTCGTTGCTGATCCGGGTGCTGTTTTGTTGCTGCGCGATGGGCCTGGCGATGGCCCCGGCCCAGGCCGGCTGGAAAGAGGCCAATGCCGCCTTGCAGAAGGGCGACAACGCGGCCGCGTTGCGTCAGATCCGGCCCCTGGCCGAGGCGGGCGACGCCGCCGCGCAATACATGCTGGGCTATCTGTTGAGCACCGCCGACGGCATCGAGCACGACCTGACCGAAGCCTTCAAATGGTACACCATCGCCCTGGCCCGGGGGCAGAGGGCCGCCGCCGGGGCGCGGGCGCTGATCGGCCGCAAGCTCGGCAACTTCAAGGCCGCCGAGGCGCAACGCCAAGCCATGCAATGGCTGAACGAACACAGGGAAACCGCAACTCCGCAGGCGCCGACGCCAAAGAGCAAGCAGCCCAGGAAATAGGCAGCCAGCCGCGCGGCCTTATTCGCCGCCGCCGTCGCCGCCCCCGTCACCGTCGAAACCGCCGTCGCCCCGGCCAGGGCCGATTTTGAGGATGCCCAGGGCCAGCAGCATGATGACGAACAACAGCCCCACGAACAGCCATTCGAAGGTCTCTTCCCATTCCTGGGGATCGCCGAAGAACCCTTGCGGCAGCGGCATGGCGGAGACCCGCGGTCAGTCGTCACGGGGTGCGAAGCGGCAGCGCTCGCCGTTGTCGACGATGCGGCCGACCACCGGCGTCGGGAAATGCGCCGCCAGGATCAAACTGTCGCGGTCCGCGTGGTCGGCGACGAACTTGCGGCGGGTATCGCGGGACATCTCCCCATCCCAGCAGAACCGGCTGTTCCATTCCGGCCGCGCCACCTGCACCGCGTGATGCAGCAAATCGCCGCTGAATACCGCCCGCTGCCCGGCAGCCGATAGGTTCAGGCAGACATGGCCCGGCGAGTGGCCGGGCGTCGGGTCGAGCCATAGATTGTCGTCGATGGCATGATCGCCATGCACGAGGACGGCCTGGCCCGCCTCCATCACCGGCAGCACCGAATCCTCGAAACAGCCGTCCGATGAGCCGGCGGAGGAGCCGGTGCCGCCCATGTCGTCGCCGTGGGCCGCCCAATATTCGTATTCCTGTTTGTGGAACAGGTACTTGGCGTTCGGGAAGGTGGGTACCCAGCGGCCGTCGACTAGGCGGGTGTTCCAGCCGACGTGATCGACGTGCAAATGGGTGCACATGACGAAATCGATATCTTCCGGCGCCAGGCCCATGGCGCCCAGATCGTCCAGCCATGGCGTCTGCAGCATGTTCCAGGGCGGCGTCGACGGCCGGTCCTTTTCGTTGCCGATGCAGGTGTCGACCAGGATGGTGTGCTGCCCGGTGCGGACGACGTAGCTGTGCACGCTCTGGATCATGCGGCCGCTTTCCTGGTCCAGGAAATGCGGCAGCAGCCAATCCCGCTCCAACTCGATGTCCTCGGGCGTGGAATCGGGTAGGAAAAAAGCCGGATGGAAGCCGGGACCCTCGAGCTCCACCAGCCGCTCGACGGTGATGTCGCCGAATTGCAAAGGTTTCATGGGCCGAGTTTAGCCACCAACGCGGTGCGCCGCCAAGCGCGGCGAAAGGCCGCGCCTGGTGCACCGAGGGCGCCGGCGCGGGCGGGTTAGAGCCGCTCGATGACCGCGCGGGCGATCGCCATGAAGGCCGCGGCATGCTCGGACTCCGGCTGGCTGGCCACCACCGGGGTGCCGGCGTCCGAGGTCTCCCGCAAGGTCATGTGCAGCGGCACCTCGCCCAGGAAGTCGCAGCCCAGCTCCGCCGCCGTCTCGCGGGCGCCGCCATGGCCGAAAATCTCCGAGCGATGGCCGCAATTGGGGCAGAGGAAATAGCTCATGTTCTCGACGATGCCCAGCACCGGGACGTCGGTGCGGCGGAACATGTTCAGGCCCTTGCGGGCATCGATCAGGGCGATGTCCTGTGGCGTCGAGACGATGATCGAGCCGGCCACCGGCACCCGCTGGGCCATGGTCAGTTGCGCATCGCCGGTACCGGGCGGCATGTCGACCACCAGGACATCCAAATCCCCCCAGCGGACGTCGCGCAACAACTGCTCCAGCGCGCCCATGACCATCGGTCCGCGCCAGATCGTCGGCTGATCGGGATCGACCAGGAAGCCGATGGACATGCAGCTCACGCCATAGTTCTGCATCGGCTCCAGCTTCTCGCCATCGGATTCGGGCTGGCCGTCGATGCCCAGCAAACGCGGCACCGAGGGGCCATAGACGTCGGCGTCCAGGATGCCGACCCGCAGGCCGAGCCGGTTCAGGGCGATGGCCAGATTGACCGCGACGGTGGATTTGCCCACGCCGCCCTTGCCGGAGGCCACGGCGATCACCGACTTGATGCCGGGCAGCGCCATCTTGCCCGGCGCCGGGGTCTGCTGCGCGGGCGATTCCGCAGCCGGCGGCGGCGCGGTTTCCGCCGTCAGCATCGCCGTCACCGAAAGCGTGCCCGGCAGATCCGCCACCGCCTCCTCGCAGGCCTGGCGCAAGGGTTCCAGTTCCTCGGCCCGGGCCGGATCGACCTCGATCGAGAACGCCACGTTGCCGTCGCGCACCGCCAGGCCGCTGATCATGCCGAGGCTGACCACGTCCTGCTCCCGGTCGAGATCGACCACCGCCCCCAACGCCTGCAGGACTTCCTCTTCGGTAACCCGTGCCATTGCAAACTCCTCGTCGCAGCACCCAGATCGGCGCGGCATCGCCGGTCGGCCGGCCGTGCGTTGCACCGGACGCCGCGAGGTGTCATATAACGCCTAGAAACGGCTGGGCAAAGTGTCCCGGCCGGCGAGGGGATCTGGCAAGCGAGATTGGAAAGCAGATGCCGTGGAGCAATCAAGGCGGTGGCGGTGGCGGTGGTGGCGGCGGCGGTGGCGGCGGCGGCTGGCAAGGTGGCGGCCGTGGGCCCTGGGGACAGGGTCCCCAAGGCGGTGGACCACAACCGCCCAATCTTGAAGAACTGCTGCGTAAGGGGCAGGACCGGTTCAAGGGCGTCCTGCCGGGCGGCAGTTGGGGCGGCCGCGGCCTGCTGTTGATCGGACTGGTGCTGATCGGGGCCTGGCTGGCCAGCGGGTTTTACCGGGTTGGCGCCGACGAACAGGGCGTCGTGCTGCGTTTCGGCCAATTCGTCGGCACTACCTCGCCGGGCCTGCGCTATCACCTGCCGGCGCCGATCGAGTCGGCGATGACGCCGAAGGTGACGCGGGTCAATCGGGTCGAGGTCGGCTTCAAGAGTTCCGGTGATTTCGGCCGATCCTCCACCTTGCGCGATCTGCCGGAAGAAAGCCTGATGCTGACCGGCGACGAAAATATCGTCGACATCAACTTCACCGTGCTTTGGCGGATCAGCGACGCTGGCGATTTCTTGTTCAACATTCAGCGCCCGGAAAACACCGTCAAGGCGGTGGCGGAAAGCGTCATGCGCCAGGTCGTCGGCCGCAACAGGATCGACAATGTGCTGACCGAGGGTCGCAGCCTGGTGGAACAGGATACGATGCAATTGATGCAGGAGACCTTGGATTCCTATGGCGCCGGCATCTTGGTGACCCAGGTCAAGCTGCAAAAGGCCGATCCGCCGGGGGCGGTGATCGACGCCTTCCGCGATGTCCAGGCGGCGCGCGCCGACGAGGAGCGGGTGGTCAACGAAGCCCAGGCCTATGCCAAGGACATCCTGCCCCGCGCCCGCGGCGAGGCGCAGCAGATCCTCCAACGGGCGGAGGCCTATCGCGAGCAAACGGTGGCCCAGGCCGAGGGTGAAGTGTCGCGCTACCTGGCGATCCAGCAACAGTACAACCTGGCCAAGGACGTGACCCGCCAGCGGTTGTATTTCGAGACCTTGGAAAGCGTGCTTTCGGGCATGAACAAGATCGTCATCGACAGCGAAAAGGGCGGCCAGGGCGTGGTGCCCTACCTGCCGCTGCCGGAAGTGCAACGCCGGGCCGACGAAAAGGCTGGGAGGTAACGATGAGCCGAAATCTCGCAACTATTCTGGCGATCGTCCTGGTGGTTTTGGGCATCGTCGGTTACAGCAGCGTTTTCGCCGTGCACCAGACCCAGCAGGCGCTGGTGCTGCAGTTCGGCAACCCGGTCAACGTAATCAGGGATTCCGGCCTGAACTTCAAGCTGCCATTCGTGCAGAACGTTGAATTCATGGAAAAACGCATTCTGGACTTCGACGCGCCGCCGGTCGAGGCGGTGTCGACCGACAAGAAACGTATTGTTGTCGACGCCTATGCCCGCTTCCGTATCGCCGATCCGTTGAAGTTCTTTCAAACGGTGAACAACGAGGTCACCGCCCGCAATCGACTGGCCCCGTTCGTCAATTCCAGCATTCGTAACGTCTTGGGCCGGGTCAGACTGGAAGCGGTAACCTCCGGCGAGCGCAGTGGGCTGATGCGCGAAATTCGCGACCGGGTCAACGACGAGGCGGTGAAGCTGGGTATCGAAATCGTCGACGTGCGTATCAAGCGGGCCGATCTGCCCGCCGCCAACAGCCAGGCGGTCTATGAATTGATGCGGGCCGAGCGCAAGCGGATCGCCACGGAATTCCGCGCCAAGGGGTCGGAAAAGGGCCAGAAGATTACGGCCACGGCGGATCGCGAGAAGACCGTGTTGCTGGCCAAGGCGACGAGACAGTCGCAGATCATCCGCGGCGAGGGCGATGCCAAACGCAACCAGATTTTTGCCGAGGCCTACCAGAAAGACCCCGAGTTCTTCGCCTTCTACCGCTCGCTGCAGGCCTACCGAACGGCGCTGCAGGCGGGCGACACCACCATGGTGCTGTCGCCGGATAGCGATTTTTTCCGCTATTTCGGTGACTATTCGGGCGGTGCCGGCAGACGGGACGCGGACAAGGACAACCAATAGGGCCCGCCCCGCCCTAGCTGGATCGGATAGGGTGCATGATCGAATTGCTGCTGGCCTTGGGTTTGATTCTGGCCCTGGAAGGGGCCTTGTACGCGGCCTTTCCGGGCGGCATGAAACGCATGATGATGCTGGTCCTGACCCAGCCCGACGAAGCCTTGCGCACGGCCGGGCTGGGCGCCGCCACCCTGGGCGTCGGCGTCATTTGGGTGGTCAAGAGCTTCGTTCAATAGCCGTCGTCACGAGGAATTGAACAACCAAAAGGGGTCGTTGGCGCATGGCCCAGGTTTTGCCACAATCACTTCCGAGATCATGGACCGACGGCGCGCTTGAATGCCGTCGACGATGGCAATACATCTTGAACCAGACGATGGGCGGGACCGTGGCAATGATGGCCCGCCGCCCGACGAAGGGAGAAAATCCGTGATCGCCAAGACCATTCATTCGCCCAGCGCGGGCGAGCCCGCCTTGGCCGCGCGACGGCCCCTGGGCAATCGTGTTTTCGCCGCCGCCGCGGCGACGCTGGGTTTCGTTCTGTTGCCGCTGGCGGTCGAGGCGCGCGGCGCGCCCGACAGCTTCGCCGACCTTGCCGGCAAGCTGTCCCCGGCGGTGGTCAATATCTCGACCACCCAAACGATCAGCGGCGCCCAGGGGCGGCCGGAATTCATGGTGCCGCCCGGCTCGCCGTTCGAGGAACTGTTCAAGGAGTTCCTCGAACGAAACCGTCCCAAACGCCGGGGCACCCGGCGGGCGACCTCGTTGGGTTCGGGGTTCATCATCGATTCAGCCGGCCTGGTGGTGACCAACAACCACGTCATCGCCGAGGCCGACGAGATCACCGTGCGGCTGTCCGACGGCACGACATACGAGGCCGAACTGGTCGGTCGCGACGCCAAGACCGATCTGGCCCTGTTGCGGGTCGAGACCAAGGAGAAACTGCCGTCCCTGACCTGGGGCAATTCCGAGAAATCCCGGGTCGGCGACTGGGTGTTGGCGATCGGCAATCCCTTCGGCCTGGGCGGTTCGGTGACGGCGGGAATCATTTCCGCCCGCGGGCGCGACATCAACTCGGGGCCCTACGACGACTTCTTCCAGACCGATGCCTCGATCAACCGGGGCAATTCCGGCGGCCCGCTGTTCAACATGGATGGCAAGGTGATCGGTATCAACACGGCGATCTACTCCCCGTCCGGCGGCAGCGTCGGCATCGGCTTCGCTATCCCGGCCGCGATGGCCATGCGGGTGATCGAGCAATTGGCTGAATTCGGGCGCACCCGGCGCGGCTGGCTGGGCGTGCGCATTCAAACGGTGACCGAGGAAATCGCCGACGGCCTGGGCCTGGATACGGCGGCGGGCGCGCTGGTGGCTGGCGTCAGCAAGGGCGGTCCGGCCGAGGCGGCCGGCTTCGAACAGGGCGACGTGATCCTTTTGTTCGACGACAAGGAAGTGACGGAGATGCGCGCCTTGCCGCGGATCGTCGCGGAAACCCGGATCGGCAAGACGGTCAAGGTGCAAATCTGGCGCAAGGGCAAGCAGATCACCGTCGATGTGCGCATCGCCGAAATGGAGGAGGAGCCGACCAAGGTCGCGGAGGCGACCAAGGAGGAGACCCCGGAGACGACGCCCGAGGTCGAGATGCTGGGCATGCGCCTGTCGACCATTTCGCCGGAATTGCGCCAGAAGTTCGAACTGGCCGAGGAGGTCAAGGGGGTGTTGGTCACGGACGTCGAGGCCGATAGCTCGGCGGCCAAGAACGGCATTCGCCCCGGTGACGTCATCGTCGAGGTGCAACAGGACGAAGTGGCGACACCGCAAGAGGTGAAGACCCGGGTCGAGAAGATCCGCGACGACAAGAAGAAGCGCTCGGTGTTGTTGCTATTGCAACAACGCACCGGCGCCCGCCGCTTCGTCGCCGTGCGCCTGGCCGAGGGCTAGAGCATGTCGCGGGTAATCTGAACCATTTGACCGGCCCTCCAGGCCACGCGCCTACCCCAATGGCTTGCTAGCGCCATCAAATGAATCAGATTACCCCCGACATGCTCTAGGTGCTGATCTCTTCCCGACGGTAACCCTGCAAGTACAACAAGGCCGTGAGGTCGCCGTGGTCGATACACGCCGCGGCGGCCCGGGCCAAAACCGGCTTGGCGTGGTAGGCGACCCCCAACCCGGCGGCCTGCACCATCGGTAGGTCGTTGGCGCCGTCGCCGACCGCCAGGGTGGCCGATCGCGGCAGCCCTAGCGCCGCCATCAGCCGTCGCAGCGTCACCAGCTTGGCGGAGGGATCGAGGATCGGCTCGCGTACCGTGCCGTCCAGTAGGCCGTCGACGAACGACAGCCCGTTGGCCTGATGGTGATCGAAGCCCAAATCGGCGCTGACCCGCTCGGTGAAAAAGTCGAACCCGCCGGAGACCAGGGCGGTTTCGGCGCCGTGGGCGCGCATGGTCGCGACCAATTCCCGGGCCCCGGGGGAGAGATGGATGCGGGCATCATAGACCCATTGCAAAGCCACTTCTTCGAGGCCGGCCAGGATCGCCGCCCGCTCGCGCAAGGCATCGGCGAAGTCAATGTCACCCTGCATGGCGCGCTCGGTGATTTCGGCGATCCGCTTCCTCTCGCCCAGCACCGCCGCCATTTCGTCGATGCATTCGACGGTGATCATGGTCGAGTCCATGTCCGCGATCATCAGCCGGCAGCGCCGGTCCGGATCGTTCGGCCGGCAATGCAGGTCGACCGGTTGCCCGGCCAGAACCCGGCGTACCGCGGCGGCCACGTCCGCCGCCGCCGCCGTTTCGAAATACAGATCACAAGCCTCGTCGGCGGCCAGCCAGTCGATCCGTGGCCGCCTCGGCAGAGCCGCCCGCGCCGCCTCGACATGGTCGGCGGTCAGCGGCTTGGCTATAAGGGTTAGGACATGTGTCGTTTCGGTCATTCCGAGCCACGACGGGGGTGATGACGGTGCCTTCTGCCATTCTGATAGCCGGGCCGACGGCAAGCGGCAAGTCCGCCCTGGCCATGCGGCTGGCGCGGCGGGTGGACAGCGTCATCATCAATGCCGACAGCATGCAGGTCTATCGCGAATTGCGCGTACTGACGGCGCGGCCCGGCGCCGCCGACGAAGCGGCGGTGCCGCATCGCTTGTACGGCATGATCTCGGTGGCCGAGGCGTTCTCCGCCGCGCGCTGGCAGGCGCTGGCCCTGGCCGAGGTGGCGGCGGCCCGCGCCGCCGGGCGCGTACCTATCCTGGTCGGCGGCAGTGGTTTGTACTTTTCCGCCCTGCTCGACGGGCTGTCGGCGGTGCCCGAGATCCCGGCGGAGGTGCGCGCCGAGGCGCGCCGGTGGCTCCGGGATCTGGGCCCCGAGGGGTTGCACGCGGCGTTGGCCGAACGGGATGGGGAGATGGCGGCGCGCCTGCGACCAAGCGATTCGCAACGGCTGGCACGGGCCTACGAAGTTGTCCTGGCGACCGGGGTATCATTGGCGGAATGGCAGCGGCGATCGGCCGCATCGCCCATCCTGGCGCCGCCCTGGCGTGGTTTCGTGCTGATGCCGCCGCGCGCCGACCTCTACCTGCGCTGCGATCAGCGATTGGCGGCGATGCTGGACAACGGCGGCCTGGAAGAAGTCGCCGCCCTGGCGGCCATGGATCTCGACCCCGATCTGCCGGCGATGAAGGCCTTGGGGGTGCCCGACCTGCTGCGCCACCTGGGCGGTGAAATCCCCCGCCAAGCCGCGCTGGCGGCGGCGCAGCAGGCCACCCGCCGCTACGCCAAGCGGCAGATGACCTGGTTCCGCAACAAGATGTGTGCGTGGAAGAGGCTGGAAACGCAAGATTCAGAAAGATTATTTGACGAAATCATTCCATTTATGAGTCAAAATCTGTTGACCGAGCAGGATTGACGCCCTATGTTGCGCCCGCCCGTGCCGACGCAGTCGGCGCGGGCATGTTTTGCGGGGCCCTGCGGTGGGGCTTGGTTCATTTTTCAGCAATGGGTTCGGCCGGTCGAGGGGCCGGCCACCTGGCACGCGGGAAGGGAGCGTGACCATGTCGGATGGCGAACAAGCCGGGATGACGTTGAGCGGCGCGGCAATAATCGTTCAGGCCTTGGTGGATCAGGGTGTGGAGGTAATTTTTGGCTACCCCGGCGGCGCCGTACTGCCGATCTATGACGCGCTTTTCGCCCAGAACAACATCCGCCACATCCTGGTCCGCCAGGAAGGTGGCGCGGTGCACGCGGCGGAAGGCTACGCCCGCTCCACCGGTCGGCCCGGCGTGGTCCTGGTAACCTCCGGTCCCGGCGCCACCAACGCGGTGACCGGCCTGACCGACGCCCTGATGGATTCCATACCGGTGGTCTGCCTGACCGGCCAGGTGGCGACCCACATGATCGGCAACGATGCCTTTCAGGAAGCCGACACCGTCGGTATCACCCGTCCCTGCACCAAGCACAACTACCTGGTCAAGGATACCAACGATCTGGGCCGGGTGATGCACGAGGCCTTCTATGTGGCGACCCACGGCCGGCCCGGACCGGTCGTCGTCGACCTGCCCAAGGACGTCTGCATCGATCAGGGCCACTACGAAAAGCCGGATCTGGACAATATCCAGCACAAGACCTATCACCCGCGGGTCGACGGCGAGGAGGATCGCATCGCCGAGGCGGTGGAACTGATCGCCCGGGCCAGGCAACCGATCTTCTATACCGGCGGCGGTCTGATCAATTCCGGCCCCGAGGCCTGCGCCGCGCTGGTCGAATTCGTCAACATGACCGGCCATCCGATCACCTCCACCCTGATGGGCCTGGGTGCCTTCCCGGCCTCGGACCACAAGTTCCTCGGCATGCTCGGCATGCACGGCACCTATGAAGCCAACAACGCCATGCACGATTGCGACGTGATGATCTGTCTGGCCGCCCGCTTCGATGATCGGGTGACCGGCCGCCTCGACGCCTTCAGTCCGAATTCCAAAAAGATCCACGTCGACATCGATCCCTCGTCGATCAACAAGAACGTGCGCGCGGACCTGGCCATCGTCGGCGACGTCGGCCGGGTGCTGCAGCGGATGATCGAATGCTGGCGCGAGCGTGGCCATCAGCCGGATGAGGCGGCTTCCAAGGCCTGGTGGACGCGGATCCAGCAATGGCGCTCGCGCGATTGCCTGTCGTTCGAGCAGGGTAACGAGATCATCAAGCCGCAATACGCCATTCAGCGGCTGTACGAGCTGACCAAGGACCGCGATGTCTACATCACCACCGAGGTCGGCCAGCACCAGATGTGGGCGGCGCAGTTCTACCGCTTCGAGGAACCGAACCGCTGGATGACCTCCGGCGGGCTGGGCACCATGGGCTACGGCCTGCCGGCCGCCGTCGGGGTGCAGATCGGCCATCCCGAATCCCTGGTCATCGACATCGCCGGCGAAGCCTCCTTCATGATGAACATCCAGGAATTGTCGACGGCGCGGCAGCAAGGCCTGCCCCTGAAGATCTTCATCCTGAACAACCAATGGATGGGCATGGTCCGGCAGTGGCAGGAATTGCTGCACGGCAGCCGCTATTCGGAAAGCTACGTCGACGCCCTGCCCGATTTCATCAAGCTTGCCGACAGTTTCGGCGCCACCGGTTTGGTGGTCGACAAGCCCGGCGACCTGGACGACGCGATCAAGACGATGATCGACACCGACGGCCTGGTCATTGTTGACGTGCGGGTGGCCAAGGAGGAGAACTGCTTCCCCATGGTGCCCTCGGGGGCGGCCCATAACGAGATGATCCTGAGCCAGGACCAGGCCAACGGCGAGCGGCCGTCGGTGACCGACGACGGCCTTGCCTTGGTCTAATTAGCCGCCGCCCGCCGGTCTACACAGCCCGGTCGCCAAACGACCGATATCGAGGATGTCATGACGGATCTATCCGAACTGCAGCGCAAGCACACCATCGCGGTGCTGGTCGACAACGAACCCGGCGTGCTGGCCCGCGTGATCGGCCTGTTTTCCGGCCGTGGCTACAACATCGAGAGCCTGACCGTGGCCGAGGTCGACGTCGCCAACAACCGCTCGCGGATCACCGTGGTCACTTCCGGCAACGAGATGATCATCGAGCAGATCAAGGCGCAGCTCGATCGCCTGGTACCGGTCCACAGCGTCGTCGACCTGACCGAGGAAGGCCCCTCGGTGGAGCGCGAACTGGCGTTGATCAAGGTCGTCGGCGCCGCCGAGGAGCGCATCGAGTCGCTGCGTATCGCCGACATCTTTCGCGCCCGCGCGGTGGATTCCACCCTGGAGTCCTTTGTCTTCGAGGTCACCGGCAATTCCGGCAAGATCAATGCCTTCATCGACCTCATGAAACCGTTGGGTTTGACCGAGATTTCGCGCACGGGCGTGGTCGCCATTGCGCGCGGCGAAACCTCAATGTAGAGAGGGGCGCAACAGCCCAACGCCGCCTCAGGGGCGGCAAACAGTGGAAAAGAGAGGATTGAATCATGCGTGTCTACTATGACCGCGACGCGGACGTGAATCTGATCAAGGACAAGAAAGTGGCGATCGTCGGGTATGGCAGCCAGGGCCACGCCCACGCCAACAACCTGAAGGATTCCGGCACCAAGGAGGTGGTCGTGGGGCTGCGGTCGAGCAGCACCAGCGTCGCCAAGGCCGAGGAGGCCGGCTTTAAGGTCATGGATCCCTCCGAGGCCGCCGCCTGGGCCGACGTGGTCATGGTGCTGACCCCGGACGAGGGCCAGGCGCAGCTTTGGGAGGATAGTCTGCGCGAAAACA
This sequence comes from Alphaproteobacteria bacterium, assembly GCA_030746635.1. Classification (GTDB taxonomy): domain Bacteria; phylum Pseudomonadota; class Alphaproteobacteria; genus JASLMH01. The sequence continues at coordinate 17,057 of JASLMH010000004.1, forward strand.
TGCGCGAGGGCACGGCGATGGCCTTCGCCCATGGCTTGAGCATTCATTTCAATCTGATCGAACCGCGCCCGGACATGGACGTCTTCATGATCGCGCCGAAGGGCCCCGGCCACACGGTGCGTTCGGAGTTCGTGCGCGGCGCCGGTGTGCCCTGCCTGGTGGCGGTGCATCAGAACGCCTCGGGCAATGCCCTGGAAATCGGCATCAGCTATTCCTCGGCGATCGGCGGCGGCCGGGCGGGCACCATCGAAACCACCTTCCGCGAGGAATGTGAGACCGACCTGTTCGGCGAGCAGACGGTGCTGTGCGGCGGTGTCTGCGAACTGATGAAGTCCGGTTTCGAAACCCTGGTGGAGGCCGGCTACGCACCGGAGATGGCCTATTTCGAATGCATCCACGAAATGAAACTGATCGTCGACCTGATCTACGAGGGCGGCATCGCCAACATGAACTACTCGGTTTCCAATACGGCCGAGTACGGCGAATACGTCACCGGCCCGAAAATCATCGACGATCACGTGCGGCAGAATATGAAGGACGCGCTGGCCCGCATTCAGTCCGGCGAATTTGCCTCGCAATGGATGCTGGAGAACAAGGTCAACCAGGCATCGTTCAAGGCCCTGCGCCGGCGCCTGGCGGAGCATCAGTCGGAAGCGGTGGGCGAGAAGCTGCGCGCCATGATGCCCTGGATCGCCGAAGGCCGGCTTGTGGATAAGTCGAAGAACTAGCCGTTTGCCATAACTTCCCTTTTGGCGTCGCCGACGGCACCTCGCCGACGGCGATCGCCATTCTGGGCGGCCGGGCCCCGGAAAAACCGCCGAGTACCGCCGTTGCCTGCACAATTCTTCTTGCGGCGGGAGTCGAATTAGTCGTAATAACTAATTGGAATCCGGTGATTATGAGCGGTTTAGCATCGATCGGATTACCGGCGCGATTCGTTGCCTGGCCGGCCGGGTAGGGCCGGCGGCCCCATGAATGCCCCGATTGGCTACTTGGGAGGCAGCGTGGCGCGGTCAAAGAGGGCGGTTGAATGACGATTTTCGATCAGGGGCGCTTCTAGGTGTTTTCCAAGCTGTTCGGTTTGCTGTCGGCGGATATGGCCATCGATCTAGGGACGGCCAATACGCTGGTTTATGTCAAGGGTCGAGGCATCGTCCTGAACGAGCCCTCGGTGGTCGCCATCACCACCACCCGCAAGGGCCGCAAGATGGTGCAGGCGGTTGGCGACGAGGCCAAGATGATGCTGGGCCGGACGCCCGGCAATATCGAGGCCATCCGGCCGCTGCGCGACGGCGTCATCGCCGATTTCGACGTCGCGGAGGAGATGATCAAGCATTTCATCCGCAAGGTGCACAACCGGCGCAGCTTCGCCTCGCCCCAGGTGGTGGTCTGCGTGCCCTCGGGCTCGACGGCGGTGGAACGTCGGGCCATTCAGGAATCGGCCGAGAGCGCCGGCGCCCGCCGGGTGCATTTGGTGGAGGAGCCGATGGCGGCGGCGATCGGCGCCGGCCTGCCGGTGACCGAGCCGACCGGCTCGATGGTGGTCGACATCGGCGGCGGCACCACCGAGGTGGCGGTGCTGTCCCTGGGCGGCATCGTCTATTCCCGTTCGGTCCGCGTCGGCGGCGACAAGATGGACGAGGCGATCATCGGCTATATCCGCCGCACCCATAACCTCCTCGTCGGCGAGGCGACGGCCGAACGGGTGAAGAAGGAAATCGGCTCGGCCTGCGCGCCGGAAAACGGCGAGGGCGAGGTCATCAACATCAAGGGCCGCGATCTGATGAACGGCGTGCCCAAGGAGATCGCCGTCAGCCAGCGCCAAGTGGCGGAAAGCATGGCCGAACCGGTCGGCGCCATCGTCGAGGCGGTGAAGGTCGCCTTGGAGCACACGGCGCCCGAACTGGCGGCCGATATCGTCGACAAGGGCATCGTGCTGACCGGTGGCGGCGCCCTGCTGGGCAATCTGGATTTCGTGTTGCGCCACTCCACCGGTCTGCCGGTGTCGATCGCCGACGAACCGCTGTCGTGCGTCGCCCTGGGTACCGGCAGGGTGTTGGAGGATATGAAGAACTTCCGGGACAAGGAGATCTTCGACACGGCGTACTAGGCGGTTGCCTCTAGGCCTTCGGGCCTGGACCCGATCGGGAACCAGCCAAGGGCGCCGGGTTTTCGCTGTCGAGGGGAGCGGTGGCACAGAGACCGAGATTCAGCCGATTGACCCGGGTCACCGCGCCGGCCCGGACCGTGGCGCAACGCTTCGGCGTTCTGCTGCTGATGGCCGCCGCCCTGGCCCTCTTGATCCTGGGAAAGACCCATGGCGAGGCGGTCGGCCGACTGCGGGCGCTGGCGGTCGACGGCATCGCGCCGGTCATGGAAGTGTTGAGCACCCCGGTCGCCTCCGCTCGCCAGGTGATCACCGAGGCCGAGAAGTTCCTCGCCACCTATCACCAGAACAGCGAGTTGCGGCAACAGGTGGCGCGGCTGTCGCAGTGGCAAGCGGTGGCTCGCCGGCTGGAGCAGGAAAACGCCGGTTTGCGGGCGCAACTCGATTTCTCCACCGATGCCGCGCCGATCTTCATCACCGCGCGGGTCATCGCCGATGCCGGCGGCCTGTTCGTCAATTCCGCGTTGATCAACGTCGGCCGCGAAGACGGCGTGCGGGCCGGTCAGGCCGTGACGACCGGGTCGGGACTGGCCGGACGGGTGGTCGAAGTGGGGCGGCGGTCGGCCCGCTTCCTGTTGTTGATCGATCTCAACGCGCGGGTGCCGGTGGTGGTCGAGCAATCGCGGCACCGGGCGGTGCTGGCGGGCGACAATTCCGATCGCCCGAAGCTCGTCTTTCTGCCGGCCAACGCCAAGGTCAATCCCGGTGACCGGGTGGTCACCTCGGGCCATGCCGGGGTTTTCCCGCCGGGCTTGCCGGTCGGCACGATCGCCTCGGTGACCGACGGCGAGGCGCGGGTGCAGCCCATCGTGGATTGGCAGCGCCTGGAATACGTGACGGTGCTGCGCTATGCGGCGTTGCCGGCGGGCGGCTTGGCGCGGCCGGTGGACGGCGATTGAATGGATGCGCGGCCGGCCAGCAAGCTCGTCAATATGGTCAGGGTTTGCCTGCCGTTCGTCTTCACAATGTTGCTGATCGTCCTCGGCATGTTGCCCTACGGGCTGCCGAAGCTATCCCTGTCGGCACCGATCCTGGCGCTGATCTCGGTCTATTACTGGAGCGTTTTCCGGCCCGAGTTGATGCCGGCCGGCGCCGCCTTCCTGGTCGGCTTGCTGGTCGATGTCCTGAGCGGCGGGCCACCCGGCCTCAATGCCCTGGTGCTGGTTCTGGTCCACTGGGTGGCGCTGAACCAGCGGCGGGCCCTGGCCGGTAAATCCTTCGCCGTCGGCTGGCTGGGCTATTTGTTGATCGGCGCCGGTGCCGCCGCGGCGCATTGGCTGTTCGCCTCGGCCTTTCATGCGACGCTGATCGAGCCGACGCCGCTGGTCGTCAGCCATGCCATCGGTACCGCCGGATATCCACTGGTGGCGTTGTTGCTGGCGCGGGTGCAGCGGCTGACCCGGGCGGCCTGAGATGGATTACGAGGGCAACCGCCACAAGGCCTTTTCGCGCCGGCTGGTGCTTCTCGGCGGCGGCAAGCTGACCCTGGCGACGTTGCTGATGGGGCGGATGTACTACCTGCAGGTCCTGGAGTCGGACCAGTACCAGATGCTGGCGGAGGAAAACCGCATCAACATGCGGCTGTTGGCGCCGCCGCGGGGCCGCGTGCTCGACCGCTTCGGCAAGGAACTGGCGACGAATAGGCAGAACTACCGCGTATTGTTGATACCGGAGCAGACCAATGGCGTGCCCGATACCCTGGACCGCCTGTCGCGGCTGATCCCGATCAACGAGCATCAGCGCCGTCGGGTGCTGCGCGAGGTCGAACGCAAGCGACCCTTCGTCCCCGTCAATGTCGCGGAGAACCTGACCTGGGAGCAATTCGCCCAAATCAACGTCCTGCTGCCGGATCTGCCCGGTGTGCAACCCGACGTCGGCGAGGGGCGGCACTATCCGACCGGCGCCGAGACGGCACACATCGTCGGTTACGTCTCGTCGGTGTCCGAGGCCGATCTGACCGGTGATCCGTTGCTCGAATTGCCGGGCTTTCGCATCGGCAAGAACGGCATCGAAAAAGTCTACGACCGGATGCTGCGCGGCAAAGCCGGCAATTCGCGGGTCGAGGTCAACGCCTATGGCCGGGTGATCCGGGAACTGGCGCGACAGGACGGTCAGCCCGGCGACGATGTCGTGCTGACCGTGGATACCCGGCTGCAACAGGCGATCTCGCGCCGGCTCAGCGACGACAGTGCCTCGGCCGTGGTGCTGGATATCCATTCCGGCGAGATTCTGGCCATGGTGTCGGCCCCGGCTTACGACCCCAACGCCTTTAACCTGGGCATGTCCGTCAAGGCCTGGAAGGCGCTGGTGCAACACCAACGGACACCTCTGATCAACAAGGCGATCGCCGGCCAGTATCCGCCCGGCTCGACCTTCAAGATGGTCGTCGCCCTGGCGGCGCTGGAAGCCGGCATCGCCTCGCCGGCCCGCCGCGTCTACTGCAACGGCATGATGGAACTGGGCGACACCAAGTTTCATTGCTGGCGCCATCGCTATGGCGGTCATGGCTGGGTCGATATGAAACAGGCGATCGCGCAGTCCTGCGACATCTATTTCTACGACATGGCGCGCCGCATCGGCGTCGATTGGATCGGCAAGATGGCCCGGCGGTTCGGTTTCGGCGAGGCCCTGGGCATCGAATTGCTGGGCGAACAGGACGGCCTGGTGCCGAGTCGCGATTGGAAGCTGGCGGTGACCGGCGTGCCCTGGCAGTTGGGAGAAACCCTGATCACCGGCATCGGTCAGGCCTATCTGCTGGCGACGCCGCTGCAACTGGCGGTGATGACCGCGCGCCTGGCCAACGGCGGCCTGGCGGTAACGCCGCGGATTTCGCGCCGGCTCGACGCGGCGGCCGAGAAATCGGAACCGCCGGCCAGCATCGGTGTCTCGACGGCCAACCTGAACCTGATCACGGACGCCATGGTCGAGGTGGTGAACGGACCGAGGGGCACCGCCGCCAAATACAAGCTGGATCGCGACCTGGGGGTCCGCATGGCCGGCAAGACCGGCACCGCCCAGGTGCGGCGGATCAGCAAGGCCGAACGGAAGGCTGGCGGTAAATTGGACAAGGCCACGCCGTGGCGGGAACGTGACCATGCCCTGTTCACCGCATTCGCCCCGGCCGAGGCGCCGCGCTACGCGGTGACGGTGGTGGTCGAGCATGGTGGCTCGAGTACCTACGCCGCCAAGATCACCAAGGACATCATGACCGAGGTGATCCGCACCGATCCGCTGGCCAGGTCCGCCCTGGGGCGTGACGGCCGGGCGCTGCCGGCAGCGGAAGAGAGCTAGCGGCAATGGCGATTGGCGGACCCATAGGCCGTCGGGTCGATCTGACGCTGACCCAGAAACTGTTGGAAATCAACTGGTTGCTGGTATTGGTGATCATGCTGATCGCCGCCGTCGGCTTCGCCATGCTGTATTCCGCCGCCAATGGCCAAATCGATCCCTGGGCCTCGCGGCAGATGATCCGTTTCGCCGCCGGGCTGGCCCTGATGCTGGGCATCGCGGTGATCGACATCCGCTCCTGGCTGCGTCATGCCTACCTGATCTATGCCGCCGCGCTGCTGTTGCTGGTGGCGGTGGAGTTGCTGGGCGTGGTCGGCATGGGCGCCCGGCGCTGGGTCGATCTGGGGCTGTTTCAGTTGCAGCCTTCGGAAGTGATGAAGATCGCCCTGGTGTTGGCCCTGGCCCGCTACTACCACGGCCTGCCGCTGGAGGAGGTCGAGCGCAAGCGCTGGCTGATCGTGCCGTTGGTGATGATCGCGGCGCCGGTGGCCCTGGTGATGCGACAGCCCGATCTCGGCACCGCGATCCTGTTGCTGGCGACGGCGACGGCGATGCTGCTGTTGGCCGGCGTACGGCTGTGGAAGTTCGGCGTCGCCCTGGGGGCGATCATCCTTGCCATCCCCCTGGCCTGGCGGTTCCTGTTGCACGGCTATCAAAAGGACCGGGTGCTGACCTACCTGGATCCGGAACGGGATCCCCTGGGCGCCGGCTACCACATCATGCAGTCGAAGATCGCGCTGGGCTCGGGCGGCCTGTTCGGCAAGGGCTTCATGCAGGGCACGCAAAGCCATCTCTCGTTCCTGCCCGAGCGGCAGACCGATTTCATCTTCACCATGCTGGCCGAGGAATTCGGCCTGATCGGCTGCCTGGGATTGTTGAGCCTGTATGTCTTCGTCATCGCCTACGGCTATGCCATCGCCGCACGGGCGCGCAACCATTTCGGCCGGCTGCTGGCGACCGGCGTGATCACCACCTTCTTCCTCTACGTCTTCATCAACATGGCCATGGTGATGGGCCTGATTCCGGTGGTCGGCGTGCCGTTGCCGCTGGTCTCCTACGGCGGCACCTCGATGATGTCGCTGTTGATCGGCTTCGGCCTGGTTCTCAGCGTCTACGTCCATCGCGACGTCACCATCCCGCGCCGGCCGAACTTCCCCGGCTGAGACCGCGCCGGAGCGGCGGTCTACGACCCGGCGAACGGGTCCTCGACCCGGGGCCAGAAGGGCGCCGTGAACTTGCGGTAATCGATGTTGGCGAAGTCCATGGGCATCGCCCCGGGGCCGGCGATGTACAGGATCTCGGCCGCCATGGGGGCGAAGCCGGCGTGGAAATGCTGGGTCGATTTGACGACGACGATCCGCTTGGCGGTCGGGTCCAGGCCCAGTTGGCTGAAGGCGTCCGGGTGAAAGGTCTGCACCCGGATGCTGTTCAGTACGATGTCCAGGCCGCCCTCGGCGCTGACCCAGACGCTATCGCCCATCGCCGCCCGGCTGCCGCCGAAACTCTGCCGGGCGTCGGCGACGATCCGGCGCACGGTGACCTTCAGGTCGACCGGATCGCCGGAATCCGGACCGACCTTGCCGCCGATGCGCAGATCGAGCTGCGCGCCCTCGCCCGCTTCCTGGCAGAACCGCACCGCCACCGGGTCCCAATAGAGCCCGGTCAGGACGTCGCCGATGCCGCGATCGAGGACGCGGTGCAGCACGAAGGTGGAATCCGACGGCGCGCCGACGCCGGCATTGTCGCCCATGTCGGCCAGGACCACGGGTCCCGCCGGCGCCGCGACGGCCCGATCGAGCGCCCCGTCGATGCTCAGTCCCGTGGGGTGTGTCTGTTCCCGTAACTCCCAGACCCGCCGGCCGAAATCGGCCGCCAGCCTGGCCGCCCGTTCGCCGTCGCCATCGGTGACCACCAGCACCCGGGCGGAAACGTCGGCCACGTCACCCCAGGGAAAGCCATGCGCCAGCGAGACCGAAAGCACGCCGTCCTCGTCCTCCAGCGCCTGCATGTGGCGGACCAGGCCGGCCGCCGGTTCGCTGGGCGTGCGCCACATGCTGACCATGCGGGTGTCGAAGCTGGCCATGGTCGGCCTGATTTCGCCGCGATGGGCCCCGAGGCACAGATCGAACACTTCCACGGCCCGCTCGCGGGCATCGATGTGGGGGTATTCCTTGAAGGTGACCAGCACGTCGGCGCTGGCCAGCATGGTCGCGGTCAGGCTGCAGTGCAGATCCAGTTCGGCGCCGATCACGGCGTCGGGCCCCGCGATCTCCCGAGCCCGGCTCAGCAGATCGCCTTCGCAGTCGTCGTAGCCGTCGGCGACCATGGCGCCGTGCAGGCTGAACAGCACCAGGTCGACCGGCAGGGCGGCCCGCAAATCGTCGAGGATCTCATCGCGGAAGCCTTCGTAGACATGGCGCACCGTGATCCCGGCTGGCTGGGCGAAGGCGGCCAGACTCTCCACCACCTGACCCTGCAGGGCCTCGGTGGCCCGGCGCCAGACCGCCAGCGGCACGGCGAACAGATCGTCGCCGTGGCGGCTGCCATCGCCGCGATGCAGCATGGTCTCGGCGAAGGTCGCTTCGCCGGTCGGCATGTTCGAGAAGGTATTGGTCTCGGTACCGAGACAGGCGATGAAGACCTTCATGGCGTGATCCGCAGGCGCACGGATTATGCTCTAAAACTTGTTGTAGGCGCCGTCGATCACGAAGGTATCGCCCGAGTGGTACGAACTGGCGTCCGAGGCCAGATAGACGGCGACGCCGCCGAAATCCTCGCCGGTACCCCAGCGGCGGCTGGGTATACGCGGTTTCACGGCGGCGGCGAACTTGTCCCAGGCGAAGGTGCGGTCGGTCATCGGCGTCTCGATCCAGCCCGGCAGCACCGCGTTGGCGGTGACGCCATGGCGCGCCATGCCGACAGCGAGGGAAAGTATCATCGAGATCAGGCCGCCCTTGGTGGCGGCGTAATGCTCGCTGCGCGGCGCGCCCTCGATGGCGGCCAGGCTGGCGGTGCCGACCAGGCGGCCGCCGTTGCCGGCTTCCGCCATATGCCGGCAGGCGGCGCGAAAGGTGAAAAAGGCGCCATCCAGGTTGACGCTCATCACCCGGCGCCATTCCTCCGAGGTCATCTCGATGAAACTGCTGTGTTCGCCCCGGCCGGAGACGCCGGCGTTGGCGAAACAGGAATCCACCTTGCCGAACTGCTTCACGGCTTCGGCGAACGAGGCCTCGACCTCTTCCTCGCTGGCCACGTTGCAGCGCATGGCGGCGGCCTTGCCGCCGTGGGCCTGCAATTGCGCCAGGGCGTTGGCGTTCTTCTCCTCGTTGGTGCCCCAGATGCAGACGTCCGCCCCGGCCCGCGCCATGGCATCGGCGAAGCCAAGGCCGATACCGCTGTTGCCGCCGGTGACCAGCGCCACCTTGCCGCTCAGATCAAAGGGCTCGTAGGACATACACAAACTCCTCCAGTCGGTTTGTTCGGATTAGCGATCATTGTTGGCCCAGCGCGCGACCGCCTGGTCGTCGCTGTCGCGCGCTTCGACCCATTGGGCGCCGTCCGCCGCCTCTTCCAGCTTCCAAAACGGCGCCTTGGTCTTGAGCCAGTCCATCATGAAGGCGCAGGCCTCGAAGGCGGCCTGCCGGTGGCTGGCGGTGGCGACGCACAGGACGATTTGCTCGCCCGGCGCCAGGCGGCCGTAGCGGTGGACGATCAGCACCCGGTCCAGCGGCCAGCGGGTCAGGGCCTCGTCCTCCAGGGCGGCAAGCTGCCGTTCCGTCATGCCGGGATAGTGCTCCAAGGTCATGGCGCTGAGTTCCTTGCCCTCGGCCATTTCCCGCACCAGGCCGATGAACGAGGCAACGCCGCCGACGCCGTGGCGGCCCACGGTCAGGGCCGACAGTTCGGCGCCGATCTCGAAGTCCTCGCGCTGTACCCGGATCATCGTGCCTCGATCCCGCGGTCAGCCGCCGGTGACCGGCGGGAAAAACGCGACCTCGTCGTCCCGGCCCACGGCGGCGTCCGGTTTGGCGTATTCCTGATTGACCGCGCAACGCACCGCCTCGAGATTGGCGAAGGCCTCGGCATGGCCCGGCGAACGTTCGGCCAGCCAGTCCATCAATTGGCCGACGGTGGCGACATCGGCGGGTGGATCGACGTCTTCCTCGGACAATCCGGTTTGGCTGCGCAGCCAGGCGAAATACAACACCTTCATGACACGACCTCGCTGAAGGGGAGGAAATCCACGGCGTCACCCCGTTCCAGATGGGTCACCGCTTCGGGGATTTCCACCAGCCCGTCGGTTTGCACCAGGGAATTGATGATGCCGGACCCCTGCCGATCGAAGCGTTCCACCCGCGGCTCGCCGCCATCGAGAACCAACCGGGCCCGTAGCCATTCGCGCCGGCCCGCCTTCTTTTCGAAGCTGAAGCCGGCGGCAACCCGGTAGTGCAGCGGCTCCAGCTCGGCACAGCCCGCCAGGCCGAGGATCAGCGGCCGGGCGAAGCGCAGGAAACACACCGTGGCGGCCACCGGGTTGCCCGGCAGCCCGACGAAGGCGGTGCCCCGGACCTGGCCCAGGGCCAGCGGTCGGCCCGGTTTGATCGCCAGGCGCCAGAAATGCAGGTTGCCCAGGCTTTCGACCGCCGTCCGTACATGGTCCTCGTCACCGACCGAGACGCCGCCGGAGGTGATCAGCAAATCATGACCGCCGGCGGCCTCGGCCAGGGCCGTGCGCACCGCCTCGAGCCGGTCGGCGAGAATGCCCAGGTCCGAGACCTCGGCCCCCAGGCCGCTGATCAGTCCACCGAGTATATGGCGATTGGCGTCGTAGACGGCGCCCCGCTGCAGCGGCTGTCCGGGGTCCTGCAATTCGTCGCCGGTCGAAAACACCGCCACCCGGAGCCGCCGATAGACCGGCAGCCGGGCGTGGCCGACCGAGGCGGCCAAGCCTAGGTCCTGCGGCTTCAGGCGCCGGCCCCGCGGCAGCACGATATCGCCTTGGTGGGAATCCTCGCCCATCCGGCGCCGGTTGGCGCCCGGCTTCAGGCCCGGCGGCACGACCACCGTATCGCCCTCGGCCTGGGCGTCCTCCTGCATCACCACCGCATCGGCGCCCTGGGGCATCACCGCGCCGGTGAAGATTCGCACCGCCTGCCCGCCATCCAGGGTGCCCGACCAGGGGTGGCCGGCGGCCGAGCGGCCGACCACGGTCAGCCGGGTCGCCTCGCCATCGGCCAGATCGCCGTGACGCAGGGCATAGCCGTCGACGGCGCTGTTGTCGTGCGCCGGCACCTCCAGGGTCGCGGCCAGGTCGTCGGCCAGGATCCGCCCGGCGGCCTCGGACAGCGGCACCCGGTCGATCCGATCGCCGGCCAGGATGGTCGCCCGCTGGCGCAGGATCGCCAGCGCCTCGGCCATGGTCAGCATCTCCTCGCCGTGGGCGAAGCAGTCGTCGGCAAGCTGGCTCATGCCGCGCGCTCCTCCGACCGGCAATAGCGGATGACGAAATCGGCGATTGCCTGGATGTCGTTCAGATCCAGCACCGGCAGGTCCAGATCGCCCGGCTGGTAGTCGGCCGCCAGGGCGATGAAGGTCGCGTCGTCGCGGCACAACAGCGGTTTGTCGACCCCGCGGCGGTGCACTTCCAGCTTCGCATGGCCTTCGGCCTTGAAGCCCTCGACCAGGATCAGGTCGACCGGTGTCATGTGCCCGATCAGGTCGTCCAATCCCGGCTCCGGCGTTTCGCGGTTCTCGTGCAACAGCGCCCAACGGGCGGCCGACGAGATCAGCACCTCGCCGGCCCCGGACTCGCGGTGAAGGTAGGAATCCTTGCCCGGTTTGTCGATGTCGAACACATGGTGGGCATGCTTGACCGTCGACACGCTGAGGCCACGCGAGATCAACTCGGGAATCAAATGGATCAACAGCGTGGTCTTGCCGCTGCCGCTCCAGCCGGTGACACCCAAAACCTTCATTGCCGTTAGCCCTTGCTCGCCGGTGCGTCGGCGCCGGTCATGTGCTTCAGGCCGGCGCGCAGATAGTCATAGCCGGTATATATCGTCAGGAGCGCCGCCAGCCAAAGGCCGGCGATGCCGATTTCCACTACCGGGATTGGCTCCCAACCGGCATCACCGATCACGACAAAACCGATCGCCGTCATCTGCACACCGGTTTTCCATTTCGCCAGGCGGCTGACCGGCACGCCGACCCGCAGCTCGGCGAGGAATTCCCGCAGGCCGGATACCATGATCTCGCGGCACAGGATGACCACGGTGGGCATGATCGTCCAGTCGCCGATGCGGTCGACGTGGACCAGCATCAAAAGGGTCGCGGCGACCAGCAATTTGTCGGCGACAGGGTCCAGGAACCGGCCCAAGCCGGTGACTTCGTCGCGGCTGCGGGCCAGGTGACCGTCCAGGATATCGGTGATGCCGGCGGCCACGAAAATCCCAAAGGCAAGCCAGTTCGACAACGGCGATGCCAGATAGAAGGCGCCGATTAGTGCCGGAATCGCCAGGATCCTGGATAGTGTCAGCAGATTGGGCAGTGTGGTGATCATGTCCTCTGACCGCGGCTCGTGCGGGCCGCCGGAGTATATCAATTTGCTGCGGTCGCGAAAGCGCCGGCTGACATCAATGGTCCTAGGTATCAGCCATCGGGGTGGAAGAAATCATAGATCTTCCTGGCCACGCCGCCGGAAATGCCGTCGACGTTCTCCAGATCGGTCAGGCCGGCCTGTTCGACCGCCCGGGCCGAGCCGAAATGGTTCAACAGGGCGCGCTTGCGCCGGGGGCCGACGCCGGCGATGTCGTCCAGGGCCGAGCGGCCCATGCCGCGGGCCCGGCGGGCGCGGTGGGTACCGATGGCGAAGCGATGGGCCTCGTCCCGCAGGCGTTGCAAGTAGTAGAGCACCGGGCTGCGCGGTGGCAGGGAAATCTCCGCCCCGTCGGCCAGATGGATGCGTTCCCGGCCGGCGTTGCGGTCGGGGCCCTTGGCGATCGCCGCCAGGATCACGCCGTCGATACCCAGATCGGCGAACACCTCGCGCGCCGCGCCCAATTGGCCGGGGCCGCCGTCGAGCAACACCAGATCCGGCCATTCACCGGCAACCCGCCGGTCTTCCTCGCCGTCCTCGACCTCCGCCTCCGCCGTTGCTTCCGCCGCTTCGGCCTTGAGCAGCCGGGCGAATCGGCGATGCAGCACTTCCCGCATCATCCCATAGTCGTCGCCCGGAGCCAGTTTCTCGTCCTTGATGTTGAACTTACGGTAGCCATTGCGCTGGAAGCCCTCCGGTCCGGCGACCACCATGGCGCCGATCGCATTGCTGCCCATGGTGTGGCTGTTGTCGTAGATCTCGATCCGCTGGGGTGCCGCGTCCAGCCCGAACAATTCCGCCAAACCTTCCAACAGGCGCCGCTGCGAGGCGCTTTCGGCCAGCCGGCGGGCCAGGGCGTCGCGGGCATTGGCTTCGGCATGGGCGACCAGTTCGCGCCGCTGGCCCCGGGCCGGCCGGTGCAGGCGCACCTTGCGCTCGGCCTTCTGTGACAGGGCCTCGGCCAGCAGGGGTAGGTTTTCCAGCGGCTGGTTGACCAGGATTTCCCTTGGCGGCGGCTTGTCGTCGTAGAATTGCCCGATGAACGCGGCCAGCACCTCGGCCGGCGCGCGATCCCGGCCATGGCTGGGAAAATAGGCGCGGTTGCCCCAGTTCTGGCCGGACCGGAAGAAGAACACCTGAATGCAGCTCTGGCCGGCGTCCATGTGGACGGCGACGACGTCGGCCTCGGTCACGCTGGCCACGTTGATGCCCTGGTGGGCCTGCACGTGGGCCAGGGCGCGCAGCCGGTCCCGGTAGATCGCCGCGGTTTCGAACCGCAGGTCGTCGCTGGCCGCCTCCATCTTCGCCGACATTTCGCGTTGCACCTGCTGGCTGCGGCCGGACAGGAAATCGCGGGCTTCGCGCACCAGTTCGCCGTAGGCCTCGGGCGTCACCCGGTCGACGCAAGGGGCGACGCAACGGCGGATTTGGTACTGCAGGCAGGGTCTGGTGCGGCTGGCGAAGATGCTGTCGGAACACGAACGCAGCGGGAACGCCTTCTGCAGGGTGTTCAGGGTCCGGTTCACCGAGGTGGCCGAGGCGAAGGGGCCGAAATACTCGCCCTGGCGCGAATGGGCGCCGCGATGCTTGGCCAGTTGCGGCCAGTCATGGTCGGCGGTGATCAGGATGAAGGGGAAGGACTTGTCGTCGCGGAGCAGAATGTTGTAGCGCGGCCGCAGTCGCTTGATCAGATTGGACTCCAACAGCAGCGCCTCGACCTCGGTATGGGTCGTCACCACTTCGACCGCCCGCGTATCGGCGATCATTCGCAGGGTCCGCGTGTTCAAGCCGGCCGGCTTGGCGTAATTCTGCACCCGATTCCGCAGGTTCTTGGCCTTGCCGACGTACAGGACCTCGCCGGTGTCATCCAACATGCGGTAGACGCCGGGTCGGGCCGGCATCGTCGTCAGTGCCCGGGCGATCGTCTCACGGCCCCATTCGATCGCCGGCCGGCCGTCCGCCGCGGCCTCGGCGGCCGCCGGCAGATCGTCGCCGGCGGGCAGGTCGGCGGGCGGCGAGGGCGGCTTGTCGGCTTTTGCCATGGCGTTATTTTCCGCGCTTCCGGGCCCGGGTCAACGCCCACCTTGGCGATTGTTGGTCCGCCAGCCCCGGCGCCTCGCCACTATCCACGACTGGTGTGGATAACTTTGTGGGGAAGGCACCCCTGGCGGCATTGATTTGGCGGAATCCCGCATTTCGGTTCGAGTTGCCCAAATATTAGGCGAATTCCTAACCCATTGATTTTTCAACGATTTAGCTGTCAACGCCGAAAGCGCGACGGTGCATAACTGGGCCGCGAAGGCGCCCTTAACAAAAACTTAACAGTTTGGCCCGCCTGTGTACAAATTAGCGAATTCAGCGAAGTTGGCCGCCTTGTTTTCGCAGTCACGGGTAAGTTACCGCGTGTGATGCCGTACATTCCAGTCAAGATCAGTTACCGCCGAAAACTGGTCAAGCGGAAATAGAAACCATGAGTTTGCTTCCAGTCGCCAGTAATCGGGGGTCGCCGTCTATGGCAACGGTTGCAGGGCGGCCTGGGTCAGGCCGGAATTCGACATTGCCGACATCCCATGGAACAGGGAGTACACATAAGTCGCGTAAGCCAGCGCCAGGAAACCGCCGTAGGCCCGGCTGATCGAACTGCCGCGCAGCACGAACGGCGCCACCAGAAGGGAAGCCAACAACATGACCAACAAATCGTAGGTCAGGAACTGTTCCGGCACCGGCACCGGCCGCACCATCGCGGTGATGCCCATGATGCCCAGGATGTTGAACAGGTTGGAGCCGATCACGTTGCCGATGGCGACATCGCCGTGGCGGCGAATCGCCGCCACCAGCGAGGTCGCCAACTCCGGCAGCGAGGTGCCGAGCGCGATCAGGGTCAGTCCGATGGTGGCCTCGGGAACGCCGGCGGCGCGCGCCAGGTCGACGCCGCCCCGCACCAGCAGGTCCGAGCCATAGACCAGGCCGGCCAAGCCGGCCAGGATGAAGGCCAGGGAAAGCCAGATGGAATGGGGGCGGGCGGCGATGCCCTCGATCTCGTCGACGATGGTCTCCGCCGTGGCGTCGCTTTCGTCGCGGGCGGCGAAATAGGACCAGGTCAGGTAGCCGCACAGCAGCGAGGCCATGATCGCGCCCTGCCAATCGACCAGGCGGCCGGTCCAGCACAGGGCGACGAAAGCCGCCGATATGGCCAGCATGATGGTGCCGTCCCGGCGGACCGCGCCGGCATCACAGGCGATCGGATAGACCAGGGCGGGCAAGCCCAGGACCAGCAGGATGTTGGCGATGTTCGAGCCGACCACGTTGCCGATGGCGATCTCCGGCACGCCGCGCAGGACCGCGCCGACGCTGACCACCAATTCCGGCGACGAGGTGCCGAAGGCGACCACGGTCAGGCCGATCACCAGCGGCGGTACCTCCAGGCGCCGGGCCAGGGTCACGGCGCCGCGGACCAGCACATCCCCGCCAACGAGTAGGATGATCAAGCCGGCGGCAACCATCAGATAGGTCATGCGTCGTGTCTACCGCCGGTCTCGGGCGCACGCCCATCTCCGTGCCGGGGAACCGGTCCGGGGGGCGCGCGCGAACAGGATTGCAGCATATATAGCGGCGCCACCCCTCGCTTTGAAGGGGGGCGATCCCTGGAAGCCCTAGTCGAGATACTCCACCCCGCGATCCTCGAACCTGGCCGGGTCCCACAATCGCCAGGTTTGGCCCTTGGCGATCCTGGTTTCGGCCTGTTTCTCTGCCTTGATCACCTGGTCGAGCCGGGCCTTGACGGCCGCCGCCTCGGCCAGCGGCACCACCGCCACGCCATCGCGATCGCCGATCACGATATCGCCAGGACGGACCGTCACGCCGCCCAGGGAAACCGGCAGGTTGACTTCGCCGGGCCCATTTCGATAGCCGGCATTGGGGCTGGCGCCGCGGGCGAAGGTGGGCGGCCCCAGTTTTTCGATGCCGGCGCCGTCGCGGATCAGGCCGTCGGTGACGATGGCGATGGCGCCCAGGCGCTTGGCGATGGCGGCGTAGTGGTCGCCGATCACCGCGCCGCTTTCGTCACCATCCGTGGCGATCACCAGGACGTCGCCCTTCTTGACGTGGTCCAGCATCGCCATTGCCGCCAGGTTGTCCCGGGGGCCGCCGCTGGCGGTCAGGGCCGGGCCGGCGAAACGATGTTTCGGGTTCAGCGGCTTGATCGTGTGGTGCAGGCAGTTCCAGCCCTGCTGGGCGTCGGCGATGAAGCTCGTTTGGGCCCGCGCGAAGGCCCGCACCAGGGCGTTGCCCGGGCGTTCGAAGTCGCGGCGGATGCGCAAGGCTACGGGATCTCCGATCATCACAACTCTCCTGTTTCCGGCAAATAGCCTATTTCCGAGCCGGGCCCTTCAATTCGACGGTGTTGCCGTCGGGGTCCTGGACATACAGCGACGGCCCATCGCCTTCGGCGCCGAAACGCTGGGCGACTTCGCCCGGCTGCAAGCCGTGGGCGCGCAGATGCGCGATCAGGCTTTCGGCCTCGAATGGCTCGATGCGCAGGCAGAAATGGTCCATGTTGGGACCGTCCGCCGCCCGTGGACCGCCGCCCTTGCCGCCCAACTGGCCATCCACGGGTACCAGATCGATCTGGGCGGCGCCGGCGCGCAGGTGGTAGAGGCCCAATTCCTCGCGTGCCCGTTCCAGTTCGCAACCCAATACCTCGCAATAGAACTCCAGCGATCGCGACAGATCGGCGATGCGCAGGACGACATGGTCCAGGCCCAGCGGTCTGATTGGCGCGGTCATGCTTGCCTCCCCTGCTGTTGCTGCGGGATGATAGCGGTCGACGGCGATCAGCCAAGAGTTTGCCGGGATTCGACCGATGACACCAGTTGAACGCACCTCATGGCCGCTGCTGCTGGTCCTCGGCATTTCCTTGCTGCCGCTGGCGGGCTCGGCGGAGGTGGTTATCCGTTTCAAGGATGGCCGAACGGTCACCTTGCCCTATCGGGCGGAGCAGATCGATTCCATCCAATTTCGCGATGGCACCGGCGATGACGCCGCCGCCAAGCCGTCGCTGCCGAAGGGCGGCGAGGTGCGCATCCCCCGCCGCGAAGGCGGGCCGCCGACGGCGATCGCCAGCTGGCGGGACGTCCGCCGCGCGGTCAAGGGCGCCGTCGCCGGCGACGTCATCACCGTGCCGCCGGGCGGCTATGTGTTGGGCCGCCGCGACGTGATCGACTTCGCTGCCTCTGGCACCAAGGAACGCCCCATCGTGCTGCGGGCCGAGAAACTCGGCAGCGTGCAATTGGAGGTCGAAACCGTGGAAGCGATGCGGATCGCCGGTTCGCACCTGGTGATCGAGAATTTCGAGATGACCGGCGTCTGTGGCGCCCATGACCGGTGCGAGCACGCCATCCACCTGAAGCCGGGCGCCCGCAACGTGGCGATCCGCAGCAACCGGCTGATCGATTTCAACGCCGCCATCAAGAGCAGCGTCGACCGCAACGGCGATGGCGCCGACGATGTGCTGGTCGAGGGCAACAGCATCTACAACCTGACGCCGCGCAAAACCCGCAATCCGGTGACGCCAATCGACGTCAACGGCGGCCAACGCTGGCGGGTGATCGGCAACTACATCGCCGATTTCGCCAAGGCGCTGCGGGGCAAGGTGTCCTTTGGCGCCTTTCTGAAGAACAATTCCCGCGACGGCCTGTTCGAAGCCAACTTGATCATCTGCGAACAACGCCATACCGGCGGCATCCGGCTGGGATTGTCGCTGGGCGGTGGCGGCAGCAAGTCGGTGGTCGAACACAGCAACGGCACGATCCGCAACAACATCATCATGAACTGTCCCCAGGACGTCGGTATCTACCTGAATCGTGCCAAGGACAGCCGGATCTACAACAACATCATCTACAACACGGTCGGCATCGACGTGCGCTACCGGCAAAGCACGGCGGACATCCGCAACAACGTCATGTCCGGCCGCATCAAGAACCGCTCCGGCGGCAGCCACCAGGCCGTCGCCAACCGCACCCAGGTATCGCAACGGCAGTTTCGCGCCTGGTTCGTGGACCCTCGAAAGGGCGATTTCCGGCCGCGCGACGGCGCGCCGGTGATCGCCGCCGGCGTCGCGGTGCCCGGCGGGTTAAAGGATTTCTGCGGCCATGCGCGGGATTCCACAAGCATCGACCAGGGCGCCATGATGGCCGGCGGCCCGCCCTGCGAGCGCGCGAAGTTGTTGGCTGGCACCCGCGATTGAGCGGTCGAGGCGCGCCGGCACGGCGGCTGCGCAACCATTTGTTAAGCATAACGACGGAATATCAAACCTGAGGGCGTAATCAGGGGTCGCCTAGATGCAGTTGCCAAGCCAGCTTCGGACCGATGCCTGCCAGGCCCTTGCCGGTGCTTGGCAGAACTGGCGCGGCGACGATCTGGTGCCCCAGCGGACGCAGGTGCGGATCGAGGACATCAAGTCCTGGCTGCCCAACATCGTCGTCCTCGAATTGCGTTCGCGGCGGGAGGTGATCTTTCGCTTGGCCGGCACCCGCATCGTGGAAAGTCTGGGCGTCGAGCTGACCGGCCGCAATTACCTGGAATTCTCCCATCCCGAGGAGCGGGCGACGCGGGCTGAGCGCATGCACCAGTTGGGTCAGTGGCCCTGTGGCGCTCATATTCAGATGTCCGTGACTTTTGTCTCGGGCCGCAGCGTGCCGTCGGAGGCGCTGACCCTGCCGGTGCGGCCCGCCGGGCGCGGACAGCCGATCCAGTTGTTCGCCATGATCATGGCCCTCGAGGACACGACATCCCAATGGCCGGCGGCTGATTCGCGGCATTTTCCAACGGCGGATGAAGGCTGTTTCGTCGACATCGGAGCGGGCGCGCCGAAGCTGGATGGCTGGACCACCGCCACACTAGACCCGGCGGCCGCCACCGCCAGCCGCGCGGTCTAGAGCATATCGCGGGTAATCTGAACCATTTGACCGGCCCTCCAGGCCCCGTGGGTAGGCGCGGTTCGCAGGGCGATGTGGGACATCGGCCAAGAGCCGCAACGCCGCCACGGGGCCTGGAGGGCCGGCCTTCGGTGGCGTTAGCAAGCCATTGGGCGGCGTTGCGCGGCTTGCCCGATGTCCCGCATCGCCCTGCGCCACGCGCCTACCCCAATGGCTTGCTAACGCCATCAAATGAATCAGATTACCCGCGACATGCTCTAGGCCAAACTCAACCGCGTTTGCGGCGGAACTTGGTAGCCCGGGTGCCGGCCCGGCCGCCGCTGGAGCGGCCCTTGGGCGTTCGGGCGGCGTCCAGCATTTCGGGGGTAATCGCCGTGGTCGGAGGCGGACGTTCCGGGCGCCCGCCCTTGCCACGTCGCCGGGCCGGTGACGGCGCGCCGGCGCGGCCCTCGGTCGAGCGGCCGGCCTCGCCGTCGGTGTCGCCTGTCAGGCCCGCCAATTCCATTTCCTCCAGCCGGCGCAACTCGTCACGCAAGCGGGCCGCTTCCTCGAATTCCAGGTCGGCGGCGGCGGCGCGCATGCGTTTCTCCAGATCCTCCAGGTAGGCCTTCAGGTTGTGGCCGATCAGATGGCTGCGCTCGTCGTCGCCGGTGCCGACGGTGACGTGGTCGGCCTCGTAGGCCGATTCCAGGATGTCGGTGATGTTCTTGCGCACCGATTCCGGGGTGATGCCGTTGGCCTCGTTGTAGGCCCGCTGTTTCGCCCGGCGCCGATCGGTCTCCTCGATCGCCCGGGTCAGGCTGTTGGTGCGCCTATCGGCATACAGGATCACCCGGCCGTCGACATTACGGGCGGCCCGGCCGATGGTTTGCACCAGCGAGGTTGTCGATCGCAGATAGCCTTCCTTGTCGGCGTCCAGGATCGCCACCAGGGCGCATTCCGGGATGTCCAGGCCCTCGCGCAGCAGGTTGATGCCGACCAGGATGTCGAACACGCCCAGGCGCAGGTCACGGATGATCTCGATCCGCTCCAGGGTATCGATGTCCGAATGCATGTAGCGCACCTTCAGGCCGGCCTCGTGCAGGTATTCCGTCAGGTCCTCGGCCATGCGCTTGGTCAGGGTGGTGACCAGCACCCGGTTGCCGCCGCCGGTGACCTCGCGGCATTCGGCGATCAGGTCGTCGACCTGATGTTCGACCGGGCGGATGATGCATTCGGGGTCGATCAGGCCGGTCGGCCGGATCACCTGCTCGGTGAAGACGCCGCCGGTGCGCTGCAATTCCCAGTTGCCGGGGGTGGCCGAGACGAACACAGTCTGCGGCCGCATCACCTCCCACTCCTCGAACTTCAGGGGCCGGTTGTCGACGCACGAGGGCAGGCGGAAGCCGAACTCCGACAGCGTCCATTTGCGCCGGTAGTCGCCCCGGAACATGCCCCCCAGTTGCGGCACGGTGATGTGGCTTTCGTCCAGGATCACCAGGGCATCCTCGGGCAGATATTCGAACAGCGTGGGCGGCGGCTCGCCCGGCTGGCGCCCGGTCAGATAGCGCGAGTAGTTCTCGATGCCGGGGCAGAAGCCGGCCGCGTCCATCATCTCCAGATCCAGCATGGTGCGCTGTTCCAGGCGTTCCGCCTCCAGCAGGAAGCCGCGATCGCGCAGATGCGCCAGCTGTTCCGCCAGTTCCGCCTTGATGCCCTTCATCGCCTGTTGCAGGGTCGGACGCGGCGTCACGTAGTGGCTGTTGGCGTAGACCCGCGCCCGCTTGAAGCTATCGGTGCGCTGGCCGGTCAGCGGGTCGAACTCGACCACTTCCTCCAACTCGTCGCCGAACAGGCCGAACCGCCAGGCCCGATCCTCCAGATGCGCCGGCCACAACTCGACCACGTCGCCGCGCACCCGGAAGGTACCGCGGCCGAAGAAGTTGTCGTTGCGCCGGTACTGCAACTCGACCAGACCCTTCAGCAAGGCGGCCCGGTCGACGGTTTCGCCGACCTTCAGGTCCATGGTCATCTTGCCGTAGGTCTCGACCGAGCCGATGCCGTAGATGCACGAGACCGAGGCGACGATCAGCACGTCGTCCCGCTCCAACAGCGCCCGGGTGGCGGAGTGGCGCATGCGGTCGATCTGCTGGTTTATATGCGCCTCTTTCTCGATGTAGGTGTCGGTGCGCGGCACATAGGCCTCGGGCTGGTAGTAGTCGTAGTAGGAAACGAAGTACTCCACCGCGTTGTCCGGGAAGAACCCCTTCATCTCGCCGTAAAGCTGCGCCGCCAGGGTCTTGTTCGGGGCCAGGATCAGGCCCGGTTTCTGCGTGTTCTGGATCACCTGGGCCATGGTGTAGGTCTTGCCCGAGCCGGTGACCCCCAACAGCACCTGGTCGCGCTCGCCGCCTTGTACTCCCTGGGTCAACTCGACGATCGCCTGCGGCTGGTCGCCGGCCGGCTGGTATTCCGAGACCAGCTTGAAGGGCTGGCCGCCCTCGGCCTTTTCCGGCCGGGCGATCGGCGCCGGCACCCAGGTCGCCCGCTCGGCCTCGGCCAGGGCCTGCTCGAACGAGACCTGCATCTGTTTCATCGAGGTATGCGCCATGGCCGGCAATATAACGGATTTTGCCCCGGCCAGGGGCATTGCCGAGCGATCTAGCGCGGTCATGCGCCGCCTTTGTCTTTGCATGCGCTGCCCAGACCGACAGACGCCGTGGCGTTTACTCCGACAATGCCCGCGCGTTGCCCGGATCGGGAGCCGCTAGAGGTCTCGGTGACCCGAGAGAATATATCGGATCTCTGCGTTCGAAGCCGAAGGTGAAGAAATATGGCCGCGTGCCCGTGAAGTCGTGACGGCGCAGGGTCTCGTAGAAGCACGACGCATCCTCCACCTGCACCGGCCCGATGGTCTCGGGAAGCTCGTAATGCGGCGTCAAATAGGCCGAGTAGAGGCAGCCGGTCAGACAATCGGGCCACGGGTTCGACATTCGCGACATGATTCGCCGCAACTCATCGAGGCCGGCGTCTTCGACGCTCGCCGGCGGGAATTTCGGCGCGAAACGGGCCGGGCTTTGAAAGGCGCCGGCGATGGTGATCATGATGTCGCCGACCCGGTCCATGCGCTCGACGGCCTTGCGGGCGTTGTACCCCAGGGGGAAGGAATCATCGACGATCAGCGTTCCCGGCGCCAGGGCATCGACGTCGATGACCTCCGGGCCGGAAGTTGCCGAAAGGATTAGGCTGATCTCCGGGTAGAGGTGGTCGGGCAGGCTCTGTTGCGGATCGACGGTGACGATGTCGATGCGCGCGGCGGGCAGGTCATATTCCCGCGTCAGGTCCGACTTGAGCTGCTCCAGCGCGCCCCTCTTTTCGGTCACGTCGACCAGGTAGATGTGCCGGGGCGCCGGCCGGGCGGCCATCAGTCTGGCAATGCCCTCGCCGATCGAGCCCAGGCCGACGAAGGCGACGCGCTCGTCCTGGTAGCTCCGGCTGGCGAAATCGAGCAGGCTATCGATATTGAAGGCGAATGCCGCCACCACCGAGGCATGTCCCGAGGTAAGCTGCAGCCCGTTCAACGTTGGGTTCTCGGCGCCGCGCCGGCGCACGGCGGCGGCGATGTCCCTGACATAGTCGGTGGCGGCCGGAATCATGCCGGTGAAGGAGACGCATTTGGCGCCGTGCTCCGCGGCCAGTTCGACCCCCTTGAGAGCGGCAGCCACGGTCTGCTGCTTGTCCTTGAAGAGATCGATATCGACGACCGGGATGAGAATGACTCCGAGCCGGCCGTATTCGGACTCCAAGACATGGGTGAGAAGGGCTTCACCACCAAGCGCCCGTTCGCATATTCGCTCGGCGGCGGACGCCGCATCGGTCCGCAGCGCCGTCCCTGGCGAAGATCCCGGGACGGCCACAAGGGATGCGGCATCAACGGCCGGGGTGGCTGAGGTCATCTGGCGTTTCCTATCGTTTGCGCGGCGGGATTGGCTCCCGACCGTTGTTGTTTTCTGTTCAGTGCGATGCCGAGATCGCGACGGGCCACCGCCGTCATCTCGGCAGGCGCGGGCAGACCGCCTAGTCGTGGATCGTCGCGATCGGCTGCCGCTTGTGCTCGGTGCGCAGGTAGATATCGATGAGTCTCCGCGCCGCCTCCGTCTCTATCGACCTGCCTTCGAGAAAATCATCGATCTGGTCGTAGCTGAGCCCAAGCGCCTCCTCGTCGGGCTTCGACGGATTCAGGCTTTCCAGGTCGGCGGTGGGCGCCTTGGTGATCAGCTTCTCGGGCGCGCCCAGTTTTGCCCCTATCATTCTCACCTGCCGCTTGTTCAGCCCGAACAAGGGCGCCAGGTCGCAGGCCCCATCGCCATGCTTGGTATAGAAACCGGTGACGTTTTCCGCTGAATGGTCCGTGCCGATGACCAGCCCGCCAAGCAGGCCGGCGATTTCGTACTGGACGATCATCCGCATGCGCGCCTTCACATTGCCTTAGGCGAAGTCGAGTGCCGGATCGCTCCGTGGGGGCAAGCCCTGTTCCTGCAAGGCATTCAGGGTGGATTGGTGGATGGCGTCCGAGCCGGCCTGAACATCGACGCAGACGTTCATGCTGGGCCTGATGAACTCCAACGCAAGCTGGGCATCCGCTTCGTCTGCCTGTGATCCATATGGCAGGCGCACGGCGACAAAGCGACAGTCCTCGCCTTGTTCGGTTCCATTCAATTCATCCACGGCGAGCTGCGCCAGGCGGCCGCAGGTGCAGGAATCGATGCCGCCGCTGATGCCGAGCACCAGATGTTTGAGGCCGGAATCCAGCAAGGTCTTCTTGAGAAAATCCACGCGGCGCTTGATCTCGAAATCAACATCGATTTCGGGCGAAACCTTCATTTCGGCAACGACGGAATTCTGGTTCATATTAGCGTTTCCTCATGCTCATTTGGCGGAGAGCCATCCTGCCACCAATGCCGACCAGATCTCTTCAAACTTCTCCGGACTACGGTCAGGCATTGCTCACTTTCCGAATGGCCTTGCGCCGAACCCGTTTGGCATCGCCGCTGATGCCATGCGCGAAAGGGAATTCCAGATCAGCCGAATCGGTATTGAGCACCAGGAGGTTCGACCTGATTTGAACCAAGTGTTCGACCATCTGCTTCTGCTCCTGCTTCGACAGGCCGGCGAGCACCTGCCGATGCAACAGCGCCGCGGCATCGTTCATGAAGTCCAGCACCGGTTGGACTTTTTCGGTGTGGAAGACCCGCTTGGCCCGCCGATCGGAACCGCTGACCTCTCGTCGCACCCAGCCCTTCTTCTCCAGATTGTCGAGCAACGTGCCAAGAGTTGCCCTGCCGATATCCAGTTCGTCGGCGACCTCGGCCTGGGTCATGCCGTCGTAGCGCAACAGGTGCACCAGCACCCACCACTGCGAACGGGTGAGCCCGGTGTCCTTCACCAGTTGATCGAACGATGTGCGCATGAAACGCGCGATGTCGTGGATCAGGAATCCGAAATTGCGGTCATAGACGTGCTTGTCCATGGCGGTGAGGCTAAATTGCCGGATATTGATATGCAACAATATAATATGGTTGCATTCTATATTCGCGGCCAAAGCAAGCCCGAGGGCCGCGGCGGTTCCGCCGCCGACGATCGCCAACGAGGTGTGAAAGGGCCGATCGCGGTGACCGTGATCCCGGCCGGAATGAGCTATTCCGGCCCGGCTTCTTCTCGATTGACGCCACGCAATTCGGCGGTCCTGGCCCGGTCGATATCGCGGCCGTCGTCGCTGACGGCGACGCCGTAAATCGCTTCGGCCGCCGCCCTGCTGACGACGCCGTCGCGGACGTCGCGCAGAACCATTTCAGCCGGTCGTCGGCGCGGATCGCCCCAGCCGCCGCCGCCCGGCGAGGTGGACCGCAGGGTCAGCGGGCCGAAGTCGCGGACGCCATATTTCGGCGCCTGCTCCCGCTCGCCCTGCTTGGGCGCCACCTCCATGTCGCCGGGCGCGCCGGCGGTGCCGCCGGCGGCGCCGAAGCAGGAAACGGCATAGAGGCCCTCGCCGCGGAAGGTGTATTCCGCGGGCACCTGGACCTCGACCTCGTAATGGCAGCCGGTGCCGCCGCGATAGCTGCCGGCGCCGGCCGAGTCGGTGCGGAATTCCTGGCGCCGGAACAGCACCGGGTAAAGCTGTTCGTAGGTTTCCACGTTCGGCAGCACCAGGCCGCCCAGGGCGATCAGGTGGCCGATCTGATTGAAGCCGTCGCGGCCCTCGACGGCGCCGCCGCCGGGCGCCGAATTCCAGTGATACATCACGAACGGGCTCTGCCCGTCGATCCGGCCGGCGGTGGTGCCGTGCACCGATTTGGCCCAGCCGGCGCAACTGCGTTCCGGTACCGCCTGGCCCAGGGCCTTCCAGACCGCATGCACGATCTCGTGGGCGACGAACACCGTGTTCATGGTCATTGCCGCCGGCGGCCGGGCGTTCACGATGCTGCCCTCGGGCGCGATGATCTCGACACAGCGGAAGGTGCCTTCGTTGCGCGGCAGATCGGGGTCGAAATAGGCCGCCAGGGCCATGTAGACGGCCGACCAGGTATTGGCGACCGAACTGTTCTTGAAGCCCCGCACCTGATCGGCGGTACCGGTGAAGTCGACCACCACGCCATCGCCCCGTACCGCCAGGCGGACCTTGATCATGCCGTCGATCGGCTCGAAGCAGTCGTTGTCGATGGCTTCCTCGGCCAGGTATTCGCCGTCCGGGATGCTTTCGACGCAGCGGCGGAAGCTGTTCTCGGCGTGGCTCAGGATGCCGTCGAAATAGGGCTGATAGTTGTCCGGCCCCAACTCCCGCACCAGGGCGGCGATGTGGTCGGCGCCGATCCGGGTGGAGCCGATCATCGCCCGCAGATCGCCGTCCAGGGCCTCGGGCGTGCGGGTATTGATCATCAACAGGCGCCACAGATCGGCCCGGGTCTCGCCGGCCTCGATCAGCTTCAGCACCGGCAGGCGGATGCCTTCGTGGAAGATTTCGGTGGCGGCGGAATTGTAAGTGCCGGCGGCGCCGCCGCCGATATCCGCCTGATGCGCCCGATTGCAGGCGAAGCCGACCAGGGCGCCGGCGACGAACACCGGCCGGGCGATCACCCAATCGGGCAGATGGTTGCCGCCGGCGGCATAGGGATCGTTCAACAAAAAGACGTCGCGGTCGTCGATGGCGCCGGCGAAATCCCGCAACAGGGCCCGCACCGCGAAGCCGCCGCCGCCGGTATGGATCGGAATGCCGTCGGCCTGGCTGACCAGGGTGCCGGCGGGATCGGCGATGAAACACGAGAAATCGTGGCTCTGGCTGAAGATCGGGCTGCGGGCCGTGCGGGTCATCACCCAGCCCATCTGCCGCGAGATATGGTCCAGGCGGTTCTGCACCAGGGCCAGGACGATCGGATCGAGTTGTCCCTCAAGGCTCATCCCGCGCCTCCCCGGCAGCGATGTCGATCATGAAGTTGTCGCCGTCATCGACCGTCAGTCGGTCCGCCGGTCCGATGAACAGGGTGGTGGTCTGCTCCTCCACCAACAGCGGCCCAGCGGCCGCGAAACCGGGACGCAGGTCCCGGCCCCGGTAGACCGGGGTCTCCTGCCAGCCGGCTGTCGCGTCGATATAGACCCGACGCCGTTCGATCGGCTGCGGCGTCTTTGTCATGGCGGTAGGCGGCAGCGGCTCGGCCCAATCGATCAGGCCCAGACCGGTCACCCGCAGGGCGGTGATCTCGATCGTGCCGTCGGGCTGGATATGGCCGTATTGCCGCTGATGCTCCGCCTCGAAGGCGCGGCGGGCGGCGCTGGCGTCGAACTCCCCGGCCGGCAGGGCGACCCGGATCGACCACAATTGGCCGCGATAGCGCAGATCCAGCTCCCGCTCGATGCGCGCCGCCGGCCCTTCGAAGCCTTCCGCCGCCAGGGCCGCCCCGGCCCGCTCGGCCAGGCGGCGGAAGCCGGCCGCCAGATCGTCCCCCTCGGCGGCGTCGAGATCGGCGAAGAACATCTCCAGATAATCCTGCCGCAAATCGGAATGCAGCATGCCCAGGGCGCAGAAGGCGCCAGCCTGGCGCGGCACATAGGCCCGCCGGCAACCCAGCGCCCGGGCCACCGTGGCGGCGTGCATCGGGCCGGCGCCGCCGGCCGCCACCAGGGTGAAGCGGCGGGGGTCATGGCCGCGCTGGAGGCTGATCCGCTCCACCGCGTGCAACAGGTTCTGTTCGATCAGGCGGATGATACCGGCCGCCGCCGCCTCGACGGCGATGCCCAGGGGCCCGGCGATGCGCTCTTCGACGGCGCCATGGGCCAACGCCCCGTCCAGGGTGACGCTGCCGCCGGCATAGGGACCCGGGCGCAGCCGGCCCAGCACCATCTGGGCATCGGTGATGGTCGGTTCCTCGCCGCCCAGGCCATAGCAGGCTGGGCCCGGCTCGGCCCCGGCGCCATGCGGCCCGACATGCAGCAGGCCGTCCTCGTCGACCCGGGCGATGGTGCCGCCGCCGGCCCCGACGGTGTGGATCTCCACCGACGGCGTGGCCAGGTGATAGCCATCGATGATCAGTTCGTCCGAGACCGCCACCTGACCGTCGGTCATCAGGGTGACGTCGCAACTGGTGCCGCCGATCTCCATGGCGATCAGTTGATCGCTGCCGACCCCCCGGCGATACAGGTTGAGGGCACCGACGCCGGCGGCCGGGCCGGACAGCACCAAATTCACCGGCCGCTCCGCCACCTGATCGACCGAGACGGCGCCGCCGTTGCTTTGCAGCAGCAGGATCGGCCGGGCCAGGCCCTGTTCGCGCAGGTGCCCATTCAGCTGTTGCAGGTACGAGACTACCTTGGGGGCGATATAGGCGTTGACCACGGCGGTGGAGGTCCGCTCGTACTCGCCCATGATCGGCGAAATCCGGCTGGATAGCGAAACCCACCGGCCGTCCCATTCGGCGGCCAGGCTTGCGGCCGCCTGTTCCTCGTGGACCGGGTTGCGATAGCTGTTGATCAGCGCCACCGCCACCGCCTCGACGTCGTCGGTCGGCATGGCCCGGGCGGCGGCGGCGATGTCGGCGGCAGCCAACGGCGCCAGTTCCCTCCCGTCGCGGTCGATACGGCCGGCGACGGGAAAGCGCAGATAGCGGGGCACCAGCACCTCGGGGAAGGGGGCGCGGTGGTCCCACATGTTCTCGCGGATGCCGCGGCGCACCTCCAGGCTGTCGCGGAAGCCTTGGCTGGTCAGCAGGGCGACCCGGGCGCCCTTGCGCTCCAGGATGGTGTTGGTCGCCACCGTCGAGCCATGGACGAAAAGCTGGCAGTCCCTCAGCAGGGCCGGCATTTCCAAACCGTGATCGGCGGCGGCCGCCGCCAGGGCCCTCAGCACCCCCTGGCTGGGATCGCTGGCCACCGAGGGGACCTTGTAGACCCACGAGGCACCGGCGGCATCCCGCAGCACCATGTCGGTGAAGGTGCCGCCGACATCGACGCCGATGCGCCAGGGCGCCGCCGGTCCCACCGCCGCTGCATTCGCCATGATTTGCTACTCGTACCGATCCATCGCGTTGCCGGGCATTATCGTCGTCGACGGCGGCTTGGCAACATCGCCACTGCCGCAGGCGACGGCGATTGCATTTGCCGGGCGAGTCACGAAACTATCATCTGCCGTGGCCAAGACCGGCCACCGGCCGGAAAGGGAGGGTGCCAAGTGTATCCCGATGAAGGTTCGAAGTCGGCGGCCCTGTATCGCCGGGCCCGCGGCACGGTGGCGGACGGGGTCAGCCGCGCCACCATCACGATGGATCCCTATCCCCTGTACCTGCGATCGGCCCGGGGCGCCCGCGTGGTCGACGTCGACGGCAACGAACTCATTGATTTCAACAACAACTACACCTCGTTGATCCACGGCCACGGCCGGGCCGAGATCGTCGCGGCGGTGAACGAACAACTGGCCAAGGGCATGGCCTATAGCTTCGGCAGCGAGGCGGAGGTCGAACTGGCGGAACTGCTCTGCGGCCGCTTGCCCGGCGATCAGCGCATCCGGTTCTGCAATTCCGGAAGCGAGGCGGTGATGCACGCCATCAAGGCGGCCCGCGCCTACACCGGCCGCGGCAAGATCGCCAAGTGCGAGGGCGCCTATCACGGCTCCTACGATTTTGCCGAGGTCAGCCTGGGCGTCGGGCCGGGGGCCTGGGGCGAACCAGCGGCCCCGGCGGCGGCGCCCTATGCCGCCGGCACGCCTCAGGGGGTGCTGGACGACGTCCTGCCGATCCCCTTCAACGATGGCGAAGCGGCGGAACGCATCCTGGCCGGCCATGGCGACGACCTGGCGGCGATCCTGATCGATCCGATCTCCAGCCTGGTCGGCATGGTCGGCCTGCAACCGGAATTCCTCGCCACCGTGCAAGGCTTGGCCCAGCGTCTGGGCGCCCTGTTGATCTTCGACGAGGTGGTGGCCTTCCGCCTCGGCCTATCGGGCGCCCAGGGAGGGTTGGGCGTTACCCCCGACCTGACCGCCCTGGGCAAGATTATCGGCGGCGGCCTGCCGATCGGCGCAGTGGCCGGCCGGGCCGAGGTGATGGCGGTGTTCGAGCGCCAGGGCGGCAAGGCCAGGCTGCCCCACGGCGGCACCTTCAACGCCAACCCGCTGACCATGGTGGCGGGCCGGACCTGCATGGAATTGATGGACCCAGGCGCCTTCGATCGGCTGAACCGGATGGGCGAGGAGCTGCGCCGGCAATTGCGCGAGGCCTTCGCCCTGGCCAATGCCGAGGGGCAGGTCACCGGCGAGGGCTCGTTGTTCCGCCTGCATCTGCATTCCCGGCCGATGGTCAACTATCGCGATGCCTGGATGCGGGCGGAGGAAAGCCGGCGCATGGCCGAACTGCACCGGCACCTGCTCAACGCCGGCCTGTTCCTCTCGCCCTATGGTTCGGGCTGCCTGTCCACCGCCATGGAAGACCATGATCTGTCGGCATTGGCCGACGGTGTCCTGGGCGGTCTGCGCGCCCTGCGGGAATAATTGAAGGAGGACTGACCATGACGGATGGGCAAAGCCACGCCGGCGGTTGCCATTGCGGCAACATCCGCATCCGGCTGCGGACGGCGATCGCGCCCGAGGATTTCGCCGCGCGGGTCTGCACCTGTACCTTCTGCGTCAAACATGGCGGCCGCTACCTCTCCGATCCCGACGGCGCCCTGATAGTGGAGTGCCAGGATCCGGCCCAGGTCTCGCGCTACCAGTTCGGCCATCGCACGGCCGATTTCCTGGTCTGTGGCCGTTGTGGCGTGTTCCCGGCCGTGCTGTCGGAAATCGACGGCACCACTTATGCCGTGGTCAATATCAACAGCCTGGATGAACGGGCCCGGTTCACCGGCGAAGGCCAGGACTTCGACTATGACCCGGAGACCCCGGACGACCGCCTGGCCCGCCGCCAGCAGCGCTGGATTGGCCAGGTATCCGTGAACGGCTAATCCGGCGGTGGCGGCAGGGTGATGCCGAAGCGCCGGGAGAGGACATCGGCGATCAGTTCGAAGCAGGCGCCGTAACGCACGACGGCGCAGTCGGCGACGTCGAGCAGGGTCGAGGAGGCGCCGTAGAGGTGGTACTTGCGCAGGCCGTAGTCGACGACGATGTCGGCGATGGCGCGCACCTCGTCCTCGATATCCTCGATGCGGAACTTGGTGCCGGACAGCGAGAGGTTGGCCGAGGAGCCGAACAGAGGATGTCCCGCCTCGCGGCTGAGCCGGCAAATGGCGGCGTGGAACGGCCCGGCGTTCATCAACATCGCCACGGTGCCGTCCTTGGTGCTGCCGGCCAGGGCATCGTCGCTCAGCGCCGCCATCAAGGGATGCTCCAGCCGGCAGGGCGCGATCACCCCCAACGGCAATTCGGCCTCCACCGTGATGGCGTGGACCACATCCCAGCCGCGCCGGTCCAGAATGTGGATTTCCCGATGCGTCTGCCGATCACCGAGCATGGCGTTCAGCTTGCTATCGGCCCGCCGCTTGGTCTCGAAAATGCGCCGCAGGGCCTCGGCCGAGCCGCCGATCAGGGAATAGCCGATGTCCATGGGCAGGATCGCGATGCCGCCCCTTCGCAGCACCGCGAAGGCCGCCGCCGCGTCGCCCGCCACGTTCTGGCCGTTGCCGGCGATGACGTCGGTCACGGCCGCTCCGGTGCCAGGCCAATGGCCGGGGGCGGGGTGGTGCGGCGGCAGCGGTTGGGCCTGACACGGAATTGCTTCAAGGTCGCGGTCAGCCCCAGGCGACCGCAGAATACCCGGAAGGCCATCGCCGCATCGGCCTGCTCGCGGCGAAAGGCCACGCAGATGCTGTCGCCGCGGGCGCCATCTTCGGCATCCGGCAACGCCACCGCGTGGTGGTGATGCGCCAGCCAGCTGTCGATGGCGCGGATCAGCAGTGCCCGCTCCTGCGTGCGCCGGCGGTCCCCCGGTTGGGCCGGGGGCAGGTGCAGGGCCATGACGATCCAGTCCCCCGATCGCCCTTCTTCCAACATGCCCTGTACGACCGCCATGCCGGCAGCATAAAGTGCAGACCTTGCCTTGAGAAGCGCGCCGGGGATCACGGAGACGGGGACAGATGGCCAAGGACGACGGAGAGCTGACGGCCTGGTACGAATCGCAGTTATCCGGCCTGAAACGGGACCTCGATCAACTGGAGGATAAATTGCGCCGACCGGACGGTGGCGATGCCCCGTCGGCGACGTCGGCGCGGCCGCCGTCCGGCCGCCCAACGTCACCCATCTCCAACCCGCCCAGCATCGCGCCGGCGCCGACCATCGCGCCGACCCCGACCATCGCGCCACCGAATATCGCGCCGCCGGCGGTGACGCCAGTGGTCGCTCCCACGGCCCGAGCGCCGGAACCGAGCCAGGCCCGGACCACGCCGCCGCCGCCCGCGCCGCCGCCGCCGCAGCCGGTGGAACGACCGCAACGGCGCCAGGCGGCCGGCCTGGGCTATCGCCTGGGCGTCGACGTCGGCGGCACCTTTACCGACCTGCTGCTGATCGACGAGTCGAGCGGCCATGCCTTCACCGCCAAGGTGCCGTCGACGCCGGAGGACTCCGCGATTGGCGTCTTGAACGGGATCGAGCGGATCTGCCAGCAGGCCGGCATCGGTCCGGCCGAGATCGGCCAGGTCATGCATGGCACCACGGTCGCGACCAACACCGTGTTGACCGGCAGCGGCGCCCTGGTCGGGCTGATTACCACCAAGGGCTACAAGCAGGTGCTGCAGATCGCCCGCTCCTACGTGCCGGGCGGCCTGGGCGGCTGGGTGATCTTCAACAAGCGCGATCCGCTGGCGCCCCTGGAACTGACCATCGAAGCCAACGAGCGCATGAGCGCCCTGGGCGAGGTGGTGGAGCCGTTGGACGAAGCCGCCATGGCCGACGCCATCGCCGGTCTGAAGGGCAGCGGCGTCGAGGCCCTAACCGTGTCCCTGATCAACGCCTATGCCAACGGCGCCCACGAGCAACGTATCCGCGCCATCGCCGAACAGGTCATGCCCGGCATTCCGGTCTCGATCTCCTCGGAGGTGATACCGGAGATGTACGAGTACGAACGGGCCGAGACCACGGTGGTCAATTCCTATATCCGCCCCGTGGTCTCGACCTATCTCGAGAGCCTGGAGGCGGAGCTGAACCGGCGCATGAACGGGGTGCAGTTGCACATCCTGCGCTCGGACGGCGGCCTGGCCTCGGCCGAGGCGGCCAAGGCGGCGCCGGTCAATATGTTGATGAGCGGCCCGGCGGGCGGCGTCACCGGTGCGATCTGGATCGCCAGACAGGCCGGCTACGAGAACCTGTTGACCTTCGACATGGGCGGCACCTCGACCGACGTGGCGCTGATCGAGGGCGGCGTGGCGCGGACCCGGCGGGAAACCCGGGTCGCCGACGTGACGGTGCGCGCCTCCTCCATCGACGTGCGCACGGTCGGCGCCGGTGGCGGTTCCATCGCCTACGTACCGGAACTGACCAAGGCCCTGCGGGTCGGCCCGCAAAGCGCCGGTGCCCAGCCGGGCCCGGCGGCTTACGGCCAGGGCGGCGAGGAGCCGACGGTGACCGACGCCAACGTGGTGCTGGGCTATCTGCCGTCGGACGCCCGCCTGGGCGGTGAAATGCAATTGGACTACGCCTCCGCCGAACGCGCCATGGACAAGGTGGCCAAGGCCATGGACCTGGGCCTCAAGGAAGCGGCGGAAGGCATCGTCAATATCGTCAACGAGAACATGTTCGGCGCCCTGCGCCTGGTCTCGGTCGAGCAGGGCTACGACCCCCGCGACTTCGCCCTGGTCGGCTTCGGCGGCGCCGGACCGCTGCACGCCAATGCCCTGGGCCGGTTGATGAACTCCTGGCCGGTGCTGATCCCGCCGGGGCCGGGCGTGCTGTGCGCCTATGGCGATGCCACGACGCGGGTACGTGACGAGGCCTCGCGCACCTTCGTCCGCCGCTTCGAGGAAACCTCGGATGGCGAGGTCCGGGGGATCCTGGAGGAACTGGCGGAATTGGCCGCCCGCACCCTGGACAGCGAAGGCGTGGCGCGCGACGAGCAGACGACCCTGTACCAGATCGACCTGCGCTACGCCGGCCAGGGGATGCAGTTGACGGTCGACATGACGCCCGAGGAATTCGGCAGCGGCGGCCTGGCCGAGGTGGGGCGCAGGTTCAACGCCCTGCATGAGCAGTTGTTCACCTTCGCGCTGGAGACGGGGCACGAACTCTACAATCTGCGGGCCCTGGTGCAGGGCCGTGAAAGCGTCGCCAAGGCGGAAGCGCTGCCCACCGGCAGCAACGATGCCGCCGCCGCCGTCTATCAGGACGCTTCGATCTATGTCGATGGCCGGGACCAGCCGGCCAAGATCTACGACCGTCAGCTGTTGCAGGCGGGGAACCGGATTGCCGGCCCCGCCATCGTCACCGAAATGGACTCCACGACCCTGATCCTGCCCGACCACGAGGGCGAGGTCGACGCCGTGGGCAACATCTTGATCCGGCCCAGGGGATAGAACCATGCCAGCCAGGATTATTCAGACCAACAACACCCCGTTCGCCAAGGTCGATCTGGACCCGATTACCCTGGACATTGTCGAGAACGCCTTGCGCAACGCGCGCGACGAAATGGACGCCGTGCTGTTCCGCACCGCCATGTCGCCCGGCATCCGCGAGCAGCACGATGCGTTTCCGATGATCGCCAACCCGCAGGGCAAGATGGTGGTCGGACAGTTCGGCTCGTTCTTCCACGGTTTCCAGGAGGGCTATGACGGCGATATCGAGGAAGGCGACGTCTTCCTGACCAACGACCCCTATTCGTGCAACGGCGCCATCAGCCATTTGAACGACTGGCTGACCATGATGCCGATCTACGTCGATGGCCGCCTGGTCGCCTGGGGCGCCATGTTCGGCCATATGACCGACATCGGCGGCAAGGTGCCGGGCAGCCTGCCGACCGACGCGGCGCAACTGTTCGAAGAGGGCGTGCAGATCCCGCCCGTGAAGATCTACCGCAAGGGCGTGTTGAACGAGGAAATACTGGAACTGATCCTGCGCAACTGCCGCCTGCCGGAATGGAACCGCTCCGACTTCAACGCCATCATCGCCGCCCTGCGCATGGCCGAGCGGCGGGTTCTGGAGAATTGCGAGCGCTTCGGCGTCGATCAGTTCGTCACCGCCATGGACGAGATGCTGGACCGCAACAAGCGGGCCATGGGCGCCATCCTGAAACAGGTGATCCCCGAGACGAAACAGTATTTCGAGGACTACATCGACGACGACGGCGTCGGCATGGGCCCCTACAAGGTCGCCTGCACCCTTTGGCGGGAGGGCGACACGGCGATTTTCGATTTCGAGGGCACCGACCCGCAATCGATCAGCTCGGTCAACTTCCTGTTGAACGAAGAGATGTTCAAGATGTTCCTGGGCGCCTTCTTCATCAACATGTTCGACCCGCAGATCCTGTTCAACGACGGCTTCTACGACCTGGTCGTCGTGCGTATCCCGCGCGGTTCGATCCTGAAGCCGATCCGGCCGGCCGCCTTGAGCTGCCGCACCCACATGCTGGGCCGCATCTTCGACATCATGAGCGGCCTGTTGGGTCAGGGCTCGCCCGACGCGCTGTGCGCCGCCGGCTTTTCCGACAGCCCGCATTTCATGTATTCGGGCTATGACCGCAACGGCGAATGGTACCAGCTCTACCAGATCGGCTTCGGCGGCATTCCCGGCCGCCCGGCCGGCGACGGCCCCGACGGCCATTCCCTGTGGCCGGCCTTCACCAACGTGCCGAACGAATTTCTTGAGGCCTATTTCCCGCTGCGCATCGTGCAGTACGAGACCATCGTGGACAGCGGTGGGCCGGGCCTGCATCGCGGCGGCAACGGTTTGTCCATGGGCTATCAGTTCCTGGAACCCGGCAACATCTCGATCCACGACGACCGCT
Organism: Alphaproteobacteria bacterium; assembly: GCA_030746635.1. Lineage (GTDB taxonomy): Bacteria > Pseudomonadota > Alphaproteobacteria > JASLMH01. The sequence continues at coordinate 52,487 of JASLMH010000004.1, forward strand.
GGCTGACCCATCCCTGGGGGGTCAACGGCGGCTTGCCGGGCGCCCGCAGCAACAAACTGATGGTGCGGGCCGACGGCAGCCGGGAATGGATGGAGTCGAAATGCGATCGCATCAAGGTCAACGCCGGCGACATCCTGTACTTCAACACCTGGGGCGGCGGCGGCTGGGGCGATCCGTTGCAGCGCGACCCCGAACAAGTGGCGCTGGATGCCCAGCGCGGCCTGGTCACCGCCGAGGGCGCCCGTTGCTACGGCGTGGTGCTGAACGGCGATCTGACCCTGGAAGCCCGCGGCACCGAGGATCTGCGCCGCCGCCTGGCGGCCGATCGGGGCGAGATAAAGCTGTTCGATTTCGGCGGCACGGTGGAGGAATTGAAGGCCCGTTGCGTGCAGGATACCCAGCTGGAGCCGCCGCAGGCGCCGGTGTTCCAGAAATGGATGGGCCGCGCCGCCGCCGGCGCGGTGGAGTAACCGCGTAGAGGGAGTAACGGCCAATGTCCAGCCCGCAGGACGGCATCTTCACCGAGGGCAGCAGCGAACATCAGTATCTCGAATACCGCCTACCGGACGGCGCCGACGCGGCGGCCCTGCGGGCGGTGTTAGGCGGTGTTCTTTCCGATGCGGTGGAACCGGTGCAGCGGGTGGTGGCCTTCGGCCCGGCCCTGTGGTCGCGCCTGGCGCCCGACGCCGTTCCCCCCGACTGCCATGCCTTTGCGGCGATCGATGGCCCGGGCGGCCGCTCGGCCCCGGCCACGGGGGGCGATCTGTTCTTCTGGCTGCACGGCACGGCATCGGATGCCGTTTTCGATGCCGGCCTGGCGGTGCACGGCGCCCTGGCGCCCCTGGCCGAACTGCAGCTCAACGAACGCGGCTTCACCTATCATGATTCCCGGGACCTGACCGGCTTCATTGACGGTACCGCCAATCCAAAAGACGAGGCGGCGCGGCAGGCCGCCCTGGTGCCCGATGGCAGCCCGGGCGCCGGCGGCAGCTTCGTTCTGACCCAGCGTTGGATCCATGACCTGGCCGCCTTCGGCGCCCTGGCGCAGGGCGAGCAGGAGCGGGTGATCGGCCGCACCAAGCCCGACAGCGTGGAATTGGAAGGGGAGGCCATGCCGGCCGATTCCCACGTTTCCCGCACCGATGCGGCGGTGCGCGGGGTGGCGCAGAAGATCTATCGCCGCAGCGCGCCGTTCGGCCGCGTCGATCGCCACGGCTTGTATTTCCTGGCCTTCGCCTGCGCCCTGGCGCGGTTTGATCTGCTCCTCGCCCGGATGTTCGGCACCACCGACGACGGCGTCACCGACCGCCTGACCGAATTCTCCCGCCCCGATACCGGCGCCTACTGGTTCGCGCCCGGCCGGGAGGCGCTGGCGGCGCTGAACTGACAGTTACAAGGGATATCCGTCAAGGAGGGTTAGAGATGAAACGGACCACGCAATTGCGGCAACTGCTGGCCAGCGGCGAGAGCCTGTTCGTGCCCGGCTGCTATAACGCGCTCAGCGCCAAGATCCTCGATGCCGTGGGTTTCCCGGCCATCTACATGACCGGCTACGGTACCTCGCTGTCGCTGCTGGGCCTGCCCGACGTCGGCCTGGCGACCATGAGCGAGATGCACCTGAACGCCCGCTATATCGCCAATGCCGCCAAGGTGCCGGTGATCGCCGATGCCGATACCGGCTACGGCAACGCCATCAACGTCATCCGCACCGTGCGCGAATACATCCAGACCGGGGTGGCGGCGATCCACATCGAGGACCAGGTGGCGCCCAAACGCTGCGGCCACGTGGCCGGCCGCCAGGTGATCCCGATCGAGGAAGCCTGCGGCAAATACCGGGCCGCCGACCACGCCCGCCGGGAAGTCGACCCGGATTTCGTGCTGATCGCCCGCACCGATGCCCGCGGTGCCCATGGCGGCGACCTGGACGAGGCGATCCGCCGGGCGAACGCCTATCTGGCGGCGGGCGCCGACATGGCCTTCGTCGAGGGGCCCGTCGACGTCGGCGAGGTCAGGCGCATCTGCGCCGAGGTCGAGGGGCCGATCCTCTATAACCAGACCGGCGTATCGCCGCGCTTCAGCCAGGCCGAACTGCAGGAACTGGGCATCGCCGTGACCATCGCCCCCGGCGCCACCCTGCGGGCCACCATGCAGGTGGTCCATGACTTGGCCATCGCCCTGCGGGACGAGGGGCCGATGGCGGAGAAGAGCTTCATCGATCAGTTCGCCGACCATCCGATGGGCGATTTCCACACCTTCGCCGGCTTCGACCAGATCATGGAGTGGGAGCGCGAATTCATGGGCGAGGAGGAATTGGCCAAATACCGCGATTCCGTCGGCCACCAGCCGACGGCGGCGGAGTAACGGCGCGGGCCAACCCTAATCGGCCGGCCGCACCTCGCACAGCAGTGCTTTGTAGACCGGGAAGCCCGAGATCGGATCGCGGTTGTCCGGGTCCGTCAGGTCGTTGACGTTGGCCTGGCGCCATTCGTCGGGCCCCAACGGGCCGCCGCCGCCCATGTTGGCCTCGACCACGCCCGGCACGATGTCCTCGGTGACGTGGGCGGAGAGGCGAACCTCGCCGCGCGGCGAGGCCACCACCACCGCATCGCCGTGACCGATGCCGCGGGCCTTGGCGTCGTCGGGGTGCAGCCAGACCAGCGGCATTGGCTGCAGTTTCCGCAATCCGTCGATGTTCAGGTGCTGCGAACGGAAGGTCGATTGCATGCGGGCGCCGGAATTGAACACCAGGGGATAATCCTTGGCCAACTCCGGCGCCGCCAGCGGCCCCTCGCTGGGTTCGGTATAGGCCGGCAACGGCTCGTAGCCGTGTTCGCGAAACCATTCGGAAGTGAATTCGAACTTGCCGGTGGGGGTAGCGAAGCCCGGTTGGCCGTCGGCGCGCAACTCGCCGCTCTCGTACTTGCGATAGCGCATGGGCGGTTGCTTCAGGGGCACGCCGCCCGGATGGGCGCGCAGTTGCTCCAGGCTGACGCCGGTGCCTTGCAGGCCGCGGCGCACCTTCTCTTCCTCGGAATTCGGCCACAGATGGCCATAGCCCAGGCGTTCGGCCAGTTCGGCGAAGATCAGGTAGTCTGAGCGGGCCTCGCCCAGCGGTTCGATGGCCGGTTGGCGAAGCTGCGCCCAATTGTCGTAAACCTCGAAAGAGGTGATCTCGAACGGCGTCGCCGCCGGCAGCAGCAGATCGGCATAGGCGGCATCGGCGGTCGGGAAGCGGTTGACCACGACCAGGAAATCCAGCGCCGCCAGGGTGCGCCGCCACAAATCCGGAGCCGGCCAGGAGGTGATCAGCGAGGCGCCGGAGATGGTCAGGCCGCGCACCGGGTAGGGGTCGTCCTCCAGCACCGCCATGGGCAGCTCCACGGCGTGGGCCTCGTTGCGCATCTGATGGTACAGCGGATAGCGCTCGGCCCCGAACGGGCGCTTGCCGTCGGTGGGCGGCTCGGTCATCGGGCGGTGATGCTGGATCCGCTCCGGCATCTTGAAGACCTTGCCGCCGGGGGCGTCGATGGCGCCGGCCAGGGCCTGGATCGCCAGCACGGCGCGGATCGACTGCACCCCGCTGTCGCTGTATTCCAGGCCCGTATACATCAGGATCGAACAGCCCCGGGCGGCTCCGATGGCGCGGGCCAGATCGACCACCGAGGCCGCCGGCAGGCCGGTGATCCGGGCGACCCGCTCGGGCGTGAAGGCTGCGGCGTAGTCGGCCAGCTCCCCGAAGCCATGGGTCCAGCGCCCAACGAAGTCATGATCGTAGAGGCCCTCGGCAATCATCCGGTTGATGATGCCCAGGGCCAGGGCGCCGTCGCTGCCGGGGCGGATGCCCAGCCATTCGCATCGCGCCGCCTTGGCGGTCTCGTTCCGCCTATGGTCGATGGCGATCACCCGGGCACCCCGTTTGCCGGCGTTCTTGATCCGCC
>JASLMH010000050.1 GCA_030746635.1 Alphaproteobacteria bacterium
GTCGGCGTCTGGTGGTGGCTGGACGGCGCGAAGTCGAACTCGCAAAGCCATTCGTGCTCGAAGAACCGGTCCCACAGCGCGCTATGGATTTCCGCCGCGTGGGTCGCCAGGTGGATGCGTTTGACCTTGCGGTCGAGCATTTCCATCGCCGGCGGCAGGCACCAGGCCTCGGCGCCCTGGATGTCGATGTCCATGAGGTCCACCGTCCGCAGCGGTTGCAGGATATCGCGTAGCGGCAAGGTGTTGACGAAGGCGAAATTGAAAATGTGCTGACCGGCCCTGGTGTTGTAGGGCACGGCGACATTGCACTGTCCGCGCATCATCAATTCGTGCATGACATGGTCGGCCATCTCGAAGCGTCGGACATCCTCGACCAGGCTGGCCGCGTCCTTCGGCGATACCACGGCATTGCAATACAACCCGGCCCCGAACATGAACAGGCACGGCCGGCTGTCGATGCCCACTGCCGCGTTGATCAGCCAGTGATCGTTCGGATCGATGCCGTTGGTTCGCAAATGGCGCTGGGCCCATTCGAAATGGGTCGGCTCCGCCTCCACCACCACGAACTGGCAGGGCAGGGGATTGAGCCGCTGCACCGCGGCATGGGCGTCGACGGTGCGGGCGGCAAAGCCGCCGCCCAGTTCGATCATGGTGAACTGGCCTTCGGCCGCCCGCACGGCCTTGAGGATGGCGGCCTGCTCGAAGAAGATCTCGCCATCGTCGATGCCGGGCGCCGGCGCCTCGGCGCCGTTGTCGCCGGAGGTCAGCAAATGGTTCGACGGCGGGTGTATTTCGACGAACTCGCGGTCGGTCAGGGTGCCGAGGAAGTTCGGGAAAAAGCCTTCGGGGACGTCGCCGCGCCAGGGCGGCATGTCCGCGAAAGTTCGCGCCAGCAGGTCCAGTTCGCTCATCGCTTGGTGATCTTTCCTTCCGGCCGTTTTGCGGCCATGCTGATTGTTAGGGGAATAAGCTTAACGGCGGCTTAAACGGGCCGGCGGCAGGGAGGGATCACATGAGCGAACGCTACGATGCCATCATCATCGGTGCCGGCATCATCGGCGCCTGCGTCGGCCTGGAACTGGCCCGGCGCGGCTGGCGCAGCCTGAACCTGGATCGCCTGCCGGCGGCCGGCTACGGCTCCACCGGGGCCTCCTGCGCCATCATCCGCAGCCACTATTCCACCCTGGACGGCACCGCCATGGCGATCGAGGGCTATCACCATTGGCGGGATTGGGCCGGCTACCTGAAGGTCGATGACGAACGCGGCCCGGCCATCTTCCACGAGGTCGGTTGCGCCGTGATGAAGACCGAATCCAACCAGTTCATGGGGCCGATCTGCCGCAATCTGGACGAACTCGGCATCGCCTGGGAAGACTGGGACGGCGAGGTCCTGCGCCGGCGCATGCCGTTTTACGATCTGCGCCACTACGGCCCGGCCAAGGGAATGGGCGAGGCCGGTTTCGGCGAGCCCACGGGCGGCGAATTGCCGGGGGCGGTGTTCATGCCCCAGGCCGGCTATATCAGCGATCCGCAACTGGCCACCCACAACGTCCAGCGGGCCGCCGAGGCGGCGGGCGGCGCCTTCCGCTTCAACGCCGAGGTCATCGAGATCCGCCGGGCCGGCGGCCGTATCGCCGGCGTCAGCCTGGCCGACGGCAGCCGGATCGACGCGCCGGTGCTGGTCAACGTCGCCGGGCCGCATTCCGCCGTGGTCAACGGCCTGGCCGGTATCGACGGCGGCATGAAGATCGGCACCCGCGCCCTGCGCCAGGAGGTCGCCCACGTGCCGTCGCCCGCCGGTTTCGATTACGAGCGGGACGGCTGCGTCACCTCGGACGGCGACATCGCCTGTTACGGCCGGCCCGAGGTCGGCAACCACATCCTGATCGGCAGCGAGGATCCGCCCTGCGATCCGCGCGAATGGGTCGATCCGGACGACTTCAACACCGAATTCACCGAGCAGTGGCAGGCCCAGGTGTTGCGCTATGCCCAGCGCATCCCCGAACTGCCCATCCCCGGCCAGGCCAAGGGCGTGGTCGCCCTGTACGACGTCACCGACGACTGGATTCCGATCTACGACAAATCCGATCTGCCGGGCTTCTACCTGGCGATCGGCAGTTCCGGCAACCAGTTCAAGAACGCTCCGGTGGCGGGCGCCCTGATGGCGGAATTGATCGTGCGCTGCCAGGACGGCCACGACCACGATGCCGAGCCGGTGCGCTGGCGCTATCGCTATACCGACCGGGAATGCGACATCGGCTTCTTCTCGCGCAACCGCGAGATCAACGAGGAAAGCAGTTTCTCGGTTTTGGGTTAGGCGGCCTTGTGGCAGCGTTTTCTCCCGATGCTTTCCCTGGGCGCCGAACGTGACATAATCGGCGTGGTGGATCGGTCGGCCGGCCGACGCTGGCCGGTTGTTGACGGAGTACACGGCCCGATGACGCAGATTCTGCTGGAATGGGACGACAAATATCTGATCGGCGTCGAGGAGCTCGACTACGAACACGTCGACCTGTTCAACCGGGTCAATCAGATTTTTGAGCAATTGGCCGGCCAGTCCGAGCCGGCGGCGGTCGAGGACATCCTGGAGGCCCTGTTCACCCGGGTGGAGGCGCACTTCGCCCTGGAGGAACGCTTCATGCGGGAGCACAAATACACCGGCTACGACCCCCACAAGGAAGAGCACGATTTGTTCCTGGACAATCTGCGCGAGGCCATCGAGCGCTTCCGCCTCGGCCCGGCGGTCAGCAGCAGCGAAACCATGATGGCCGAGCTGAAGCTGTGGGTGATCGACCACGTGCTGACCTCGGACCAGGACCTGGGCGGCGTGCAGGGCTAGCGCGGGTCGCGCCTGGTTGGATTTGCCCGGCCACCCGCTCCCCCGTCCCAACCACCCATGGAATGGTACCCATCGAGGGTGGTTGGGACGGGGGAGCGGGTGGCTTGGATTAGGCGCGACATGTGCTAGGCCGGGGAGCAGGCCGTCAATTCAGCTTGTTGCGCCGGGCCGGGCCGGCGTGCACCATGGCGCCCGGAATTCAGCAAACCGCCAACCCTGGAGGCGATAGGTGTCCAACAACGGATCCGACTTGAAACTGCGCAGTCAGCGCTGGTTCGACAATCCCGACAACCTGGCCATGTCGGCCCTGTACCTGGAACGCTACCTCAATTTCGGCCTGACGCCGGAGGAATTGCGTTCGGGCAAGCCGATCATCGGCATCGCCCAGACCGGCAGCGACCTGGCCCCCTGCAACCGCCACCATATGGACCTAGCCAGCCGGGTGCGCGACGGCATTCGCGACGCCGGCGGCGTGCCGATCGAATTCCCGGTGCACCCGATCCAGGAATCCGGCAAGCGGCCGACGGCGGCGCTGGACCGCAACCTGCAATATCTCAGCCTGGTCGAGGTGCTGCACGGCTATCCCATCGACGGCGTGGTCCTGACCATCGGCTGCGACAAGACCGTGCCGGCCATGCTGATGGGCGCGGCGACGGTGAATATCCCGGCCATCGCCCTCTCGGGCGGGCCGATGCTGAACGGCCATCACGCCGGCGAGCGCACCGGTTCCGGCACCATCGTCTGGGAGGCCCGGCGGCGGCTGGCGGCCGGCGAGATCGACATCGATCAATTCATCGAACTGGTCGCCTCCTCGGCCCAGAGCGTCGGCCATTGCAACACCATGGGCACCGCCACCTCGATGAATTCCCTGGCCGAGGCGCTGGGCATGTCGCTGACCGGCTGCGCGGCGATCCCCGGTCCCTATCGCGAACGCGGCCAGATCTCCTATAGGACCGGCCGGCGTATCGTCGAGATGGTGCGGGAGGAGCTGTGTCCGTCCGACATCATGACCCGCGAGGCCTTCCTCAACGCCATCGTCACCGCCTCGGCGATCGGTGCCTCCTCCAACTGCCCGATCCATCTGGCGGCGATCTCCCGCCACATGGGCGTGGAGTTGTCCCTGGACGACTGGCAGCAGTACGGTCACGACATCCCGCTGCTGGTCAATCTGCAGCCGGCCGGCGACTATCTGGGCGAGGACTACCACAAGGCCGGCGGCGTGCCCCGGGTGATGCTGGAGTTGCAGGGTGCGGGCAAGCTGCACGACGGGGCGATGACCGTCACCGGCAAGACCATGGGCGGCAATCTGCGCGATCACGACGCCGCCAATCCCTACGTCAATCGCGAGGTCATCAAGGCCTATGACGCGCCGATGATGAACCGTGCCGGCTATGTGGTGCTGTCCGGCAACCTGTTCGAAAGCGCGGTGATGAAGACCTCGGTGATCGGCACCGAGTTCCGCCAGCGCTATCTCTCGAAGCCCGGCGACGAGGACGCCTTCGAGGCCCGCGCCATCGTCTTCGAGGGGCCGGAGGATTATCACGACCGGATCAACGACCCGGCCCTGGAGATCGACGAGAACTGCATCCTGGTGGTCCGCGGCGCCGGACCGGTCGGCTATCCGGGCTCGGCCGAGGTGGTCAACATGACGCCGCCCGACGCCCTGGCGGCGGCCGGGGTGACCGACCTGGCCTGCATGGGTGATGGCCGGCAGAGCGGTACCTCGGGCAGCCCCTCGATCCTCAACGTCTCGCCCGAGTCCGCCGTCGGCGGCGGCCTGGCGATCCTGGAAACCGGCGACGTGGTGCGGGTGGATCTGAACACGCGGACGGTGGACGTGAAGCTGCCGGCGGCGGAGCTGGAAAAACGCCAAGCCGCCTGTTCGCCCAGCTACCCGGACCATCAGACGCCGTGGGAAGAGATCTACCGCTCGATGGTCGGGCAGTTGCAGACCGGCGCCTGCCTGGAGCCGGCGACCCTGTACCTCAACATCATCGAGGAACGGGGTGAGGCGCGGGATTCCCATTAGTCGGCGCTGCAGGTGGCAGCGCGCCTTGGGGTGAGATGGATTGCCGGGTCAAGCCCGGCAATGACGAATTTATTATGTGTTTACACAACCCATAGTCATACCCGGGCTCGACCCGGGTATCCACCGGCGTCGGCGTCGATGACCTCGAAACGCATCGGGTAGCCGGCCATGGCCTGGCGGACCTGATCCGTTACCTCGTCGTCGGCGCCCGAAAGGTGGATCGTCGCCAGGGTGCCGTAGACCGGGTGCGCCGCCACCTCGACCGTGACCTCGGCCCGGCCCGCCGTCAGGGCCGACAGTTCGCGCTGAAACACCCGGCGGGCGGCGTCCATGCGCAGGGCCGGCTTGAAGATCTTGCCGACCATGGTCAGCGGCATTTCCGGCAGCGGGTGAATGGCGATGGGATTGGCGGCGCGCTCCTGGATGCGGTCGCGGACGAAATCCTTGATCGCCGTTTCGTCGAATTCGGCGTCGGGCCGCATTTGCACGTAGGCCACGGGCATTTCGCCGACCCGCCGGTCGGGCTGGCCGACGGCGGCGGCCAGTTCGATGCCGGGATACTGGTACATCGCCTCTTCCACCAGCACCGGGTCGATGTTGTGGCCGCCACGAATGATCAGGTCCTTGGCCCGGCCGGTGTGCCAGACGTAGCCGTCCGCGTCCATGCGGGCCAGATCGCCGGTGTTCAGCCAATCGCCGTCGACCCAGGCCTCTGCGTTGTGGGCCGGCTCGACATAGCCGTCGATCACCTGTGGGCCGCGCACCAGCATGACGCCGATTTCGTCCACCGCGCAATCCCGCGTCACGCCGCCCCGGCCGTCCAGTTGGGCGATGCGGAGCTGCAGGTAGGGGAGGCGGATACCGACCGAGCCGATCCGGTTCTCCCCGTGCAACGGGTTCATGGTGCCGAAGCAGTGGGTCTCGGTCATGCCCCAGCCCTCGACCAGGGGGAAGCCGAACTTCTCGACCACCGCGTGCGCAACCTCCAGCGGCAGGGTCGAGGCGACGACGATGCCGTTGCGCACCCGGCTCAGATCGATGCCGTCGCTGGGCATGCCCAAGAGGGCCGACCAGCTCGCCGGCACGCCGCCCAGGGTGGTGGCGCCGAAACGTTCGGCGTTGCGCAGGAAATCCCGCACCGCCACCGGCTCGCGCAGGCCGTTGGGGTGCAGGGTGACGATGGTGTTGCCGCGGCTTAGCGAATACAGGCTGGCGGCGATGGCGCCGCCGACGTGGAACATCGGCACGCCCAGCAGGCCGACGCCGCCCGGTTGCGGGCCCAGCAGGAAATCGAGGCCGGCGCATTGCAGCAATTGCCCCTGGTGGCTGTGCCGGGCCAGCTTCGGCAGGCCGGTGGTGCCGCCGGTGTGCAGGTAGGCGGCGACGTCGGTCGGCTGGATCTCGCGCGCACTCAACAGCCGGTCGTCGGGCTGTTCGGCGATCGCCGTCTCGAACCGGATCACCCCGCCCTCGAGGCCGTCGCCGTCGCCGCCGATCCGGATCGCCGTCAACTCCGGCAGGTGCCGCCGGATCTCCTCGATCCTGGGCCAGGAATCGCCCTCGATCGAAGGGTGGCAGCCGATCACCACCTTGCAGCGGGCGGAGCGCAGGATGGCGATCAGGTGGTCGGTTTCCAGGAACGGGTTGACCGGGTTGGCGATGCCCGTGGCCGCCGCCGCCCACAGGCAGATGCTGGTTTCGGGGATCACCGGCAGCAGCAGGCTGACCGCGTCGTCCGGGCCGACGCCGAGGCCGTGCAGCAGGTTCGCGGTTTGATGGATCCGCCGCAACAGGTCGCGATAGACCAGGGTTTCGGGCGCCTCCTCGGCCGAACCGGTGCGCAGGCCGTGAAAGGCCGGGCGGTCGGGAAATTGTTCCGCCGCCGCCCGGATGGCGTGGTAGGTGCTGCGCGGCAGTTCGAGATGTTCCAATGGCTGCCGCTCGATCTCCTCGACGTCGGCCAACGACCTAACCAGGCGTGGCATGCACGTATCCTTCTGCTGGATCTGGACGCTCAGTATCTGACGTTGATCTGAACCTCGCCGGTTTCGGTTTCGATGTGGCGCAGCAGGACATACAGGAACAGCGAGGCGCCGGCGATCTCCATGGTTTCCTGCAACACGTTCAGCATGCCGTGGACGAAGTTGTCGCCATGCACGTCGATCCAGTAGCTGAGCAGGAACTCGGTGCCGAAGGCGCCGCCGACATAGACCAGGCCGGCCAGGATGAAGCCGTTGCGGCTGCCGGCCGGCAGATATTTCAAGAAACCGAGGTAGCAGACCCCGAACACCACCAGCAACACCGCCGCCGGCAGGGTCCAGGCCAGGTAGAAAGCGCCCTCCAAGGTGATGCCGAAGGGCTGGGCCAGGTAATGGGTCAGCGGGATCAGCCCCTCGTGCAGCACCGCCGCCTCGTCCAGCGACATGTAGGCGAAGATCGCCGCCAGCGCCAGCCAGTGGCGGCGGTAGCCGCCCTTGCCGGGGGGGCGGCTGAAGCCGATCACCGCCAGGACGGCGGCGCAGGCCAGCAACAGCACCGAGGAATACCAGGTCGGCACGTTGGCCTCGTAGCCCAGCGAGAACTGCCCCACCAGCCCCAACAGGCGCTTGTGGTCCAAAAGGTAGTAGGAGATCTCCGTGCCGGTGCTGGCCAGGCACAGAAAGACGGTGGCGAAGACCAGTAGACGGCCGACGGTTTGCCGCGACAGGTTGAACTGCATGCTCTTCTCCACTTGGCGCCGGTGCTGCCTAACCCTGTTGTTCCAAGGCGGTGACCTGCACCGCACAGTATTTCACTTCGGGAATCTTGCCGAACGGGTCGAGGGCCGGGTTGGTCAGCAGGTTCGCCGCCGCCTCGGCGAAGCAGAACGGAATGAAGATGGTGCCGGCCTGCACGCCGACATCGGCCCGGGCGGCGACCTCGATGCGGCCGCGGCGGCTCGCCACCCGAATGCGGTCGCCCGGCGTGATGCCCCAGCGCGCCAGGTCGGCCGGGGCCAGATGGGCCACCGCCTCGGGCTCCAGTTCGTCCAGCAGCCGGGCCCGGCGGGTGATGGCGCCGGTGTGCCAATGTTCCAGCAGCCGGCCGGTCATCAGCACAACCGGATAGTCCTGGTCCGGCACCTCGTCGGGCGAAACGATGTCGCAGGGCACGAATTTGCCGCGCCCGGTTGGCGTCGGGAAGCCGTCGCCGAAGATCACCGCCTGGCCGGGATCGTCGGCGTCATGGCAGGGATAGGTCACCACGTCCTGTTCCAACAAGCGCTGCCAGGTGATGCCCTTGATGGAATCCATGCACTGGCGCATCTCGGCGAACACGTCGGCCGGTTGGTCGTAGTGCCAATCCAGGCCCAGGCGGCGGGCGATCTGCTGAATGATCCACAGATCCTGCCGCGCCTCGCCGGGCGGCTGCAACGCCCGCCGGCCGATCTGTACCTGGCGGTTGCTGTTGGTGACGGTGCCGTCCTTCTCGGGCCAGGCCGAGGCCGGCAGGATGACGTCGGCGTAACAGGCCGTCTCGGTCAGGAAGATGTCCTGCACCACCAGGTGTTCCAGCCTGGCCAGGGCGGCCCGGGCGTGGCCGGCGTTGGGGTCCGACATCGCCGGGTTCTCGCCCATGACGTAAAGGCCGCGGATCCGGCCGTCGTGGATGGCGTCGGTCACCTCGACCACGGTCAGGCCCGGCCGCGGGTCCAGCCTGGCGCCCCATAGCTTCTCGAAGCGAGCCTGGGCGGCCGGCTGATCGACCTTTTGATAGTCGGGATAGACCATCGGGATCAGGCCGGCGTCCGAGGCCCCCTGGACGTTGTTCTGGCCGCGCAGGGGATGCAGCCCGGTGCCGGGACGGCCGACCTGACCGGTCGCCAGGCACAGGGAAATCAGGCAGCGCGCGTTGTCGGTGCCGTGAATGTGCTGGGAAATGCCCATGCCCCAGAACACCATCGCCGTGCGGGCGGCGGCGAAGGCGCGGGCCGCCTGGCGCACCGCCTCCGCCGGCACGCCGGTGATCGCCTCGGTTTCCTCCGGCGGGAATGCCTTCACGTGCGCCGCCAGGGCCTCGAAATCCTCGGTATGGGCGGCGATGTATTGGCGGTCCGCCAGGCCCTCCTCGACGATGACATGCAGCATGCCGTTCAACAGGGCGACGTCACTGGCCGGTTTCAGGCGCAGCATCCAGCTCGCCTGCCGGGCCAGGGAATAGCCGTGGGGATCGACGACGATCAGTTTGCTGCCCCGCTTCACCGCCTGCTTGAAGAAGGTGGCGGCGACCGGGTGGTTGGAACTGGGATGACAGCCGATGACCAGGATGACCTCGGCGTTCAGGGCCTCGGTGAAGGGGGCCGTCACCGCGCCGGAGCCGATGGTTTCCATCAGCGCCGCCACCGAGGAGGCATGGCACAGCCGGGTGCAATGGTCGACGTTGTTGCTGCCGAAGCCGACCCGCACCAGCTTCTGTACCAGGTAGGCTTCCTCGTTCGAACCCTTGGCCGAGCCGAAGCCGGCCAGGGCGCCGCCGCCGTCGCGGTCCCGGATCGTCCGCAATCCCCCGGCGGCGCGATCCAGGGCTTCCTGCCAACTCGCCTCGCGGAAATGGCTGGACGGGTCGGCGGGATCGATCGCCACGTCGTCCTTGGTCACGCCGTCGCGGCGGATCAACGGTTTGCTGAGGCGTTCGGGGCTGTGCACGTAGTCGAAGCCGAACCGGCCCTTGACGCAGAGCCGGCCCAGGTTGGCCGGACCCTCGCGCCCGTCCACCCGAACGATGCGCTGGCCCTCCAGGTGGTAGGTGATCTGACAGCCGACGCCGCAATAGGGACAGACGGAATCGACAGATCGGTCGGCCGCCGCCAGGCCGCCGGCGGGCAATAGCGCGCCGGTCGGGCAGGCTTGCACACATTCGCCGCAGCCGACGCAGCTGCTCTGGCCCATCGGGTCGTCGAAGTCGAAGACGATCCTGGCGCCGGCACCCCGGCCGGCCAGGCCGATGACGTCGTTGACCTGGACCTCGCGGCAGGCCCGGACACACAGGGTGCAATGGATGCAGGCATCCAGGTTGACGGCCATCGCCGGATGGCTGCCGTCGGCGGCGGGCGGCGTCGGCCGGGGCGGGAAGCGGCTGGTGGTGACGCCCAGGGCCTCGGCCCATTGCCACAGCCGGGAGTCCGGATCATGGGCGGCCTGGCGCGGCCCTTGATCGGCCAGCAGCAGTTCCATGACCAGGGCCCGGGCCCCCTTGGCCCGCTCGCTGTCGGTGTTGACCTGCATCCCCGGTTCGGCCGGCCGCCGGCACGCTGCCGCCAGGGCGCGTTCGCCGTCGACCTCCACCACGCAGGCCCGGCAGTTGCCGTCCGGGCGGTAACCGGCGGCGGTGGAATGGCAGAGATGCGGGATGGTGTTGCCGTGCCGTTCGGCCACCTCCCAGATGGTCTCCCCCTCTTCGGCCGTCACCGCCTGGCCGTCGAGTTGGAATTCGAACCGCCCGGTCATGCGATCGCCCCTGGAAAATGCCGCAGCGCGCAGCGCAACGGATTGGCCGCCGCGTGGCCCAGGCCGCAGATCGAGGCATCCGCCATCACCTGTGCCAGGTCGGCCAGCGCCGCCGCGTCCGCCGGGCCCGCCGCCAGCATGGCCACCGCCTTTTCGGTGCCCAGCCGGCAGGGCGTGCATTGGCCGCAGCTCTCGTCGGCGAAGAACCGCATCAGGTTGGCCACCGCCGCCCTGATGTCGTCCCGGTCCGACAGCACGATCACGGCGGCCGAGCCCAACAGCCCGCCATGGTCCTCCAGGCTGCCGAAATCCAGCGGCTGATCGGCCAGCTCGGCCGGCAGGATGCCGCCCGAGGCGCCGCCGGGCAGGAAGGCGGCCAATTGGTGGCCGTCCGCCATGCCGCCGCAATAATCGTCGATCAGGCGGCGCAGGCTGATGCCGGCGGGTGCCAGCTTCACGCCGGGCTCGCGCACCCGGCCGGAGACCGAGAAGCTGCGCTGGCCCGGCCAGTCCCCGCCGTCGTTGACGGCATCGCGGACCCAATACAGCGTTTCGACGTTGTTGATCAGGGTCGGCCGGCCGAACAGCCCGGACTGCGAGGGGTAGGGCGGCCGCTGTCGGGGCAGGCCGCGTTTGCCCTCGATGCTTTCCAGCATCGCCGACTCCTCGCCGCAGACATAGGCGCCGGCACCGCGCCGCAGATGTACCTCCGGCACGGCGATGCCGGCCTGCCGCGCCACCACCAGCTCGCGTTGCAGCAACCGTCGCAGGTGGGGATATTCGTCGCGCAGGTAGATATAGATCTCGTCGGCCGCCACCGTCCAGGCGGCCAGCAGCATGCCCTCGATGAAGCGATGGGGGTCGCGCTCCAGGTAATAACGGTCCTTGAAGGTGCCCGGTTCGCTCTCATCGGCGTTGACCACCAGCAGGCGCGGCGCCGGTTCGGCCCGTACCAATTGCCACTTGCGGCCGGTCGGGAAGCCGGCGCCGCCGAGGCCGCGCAGGCCGCTGTCGCTCAGCCTACCGATGATCCAATCCGGCTCGTGATCGCCGTTCCGGCACTGTTGCAACAGATCGTAGCCGCCTCCCTCGCGGTAGTCGGCGAAGGTGACCTCGGGCGCCCGGTCTTCGACGATTTCGCCGCGCAGGCCGGCGGCGATCCGCGCCGGATCGGCCTGGCCGATATAGCTGTCGTCGGCCGCCGCCACCGGGGCCTGCTCGCAGCGGCCCATGCAGGCGCCCCGGCCGATCCGTCCATCGCCGCCGTCGGCCGCCAGGGCCGCCGCCAACGCATCGGCGCCGGCCAGTTGACAGACCAGGCCGTCGCAGACGTCGACCCGGCGTCCCGCCGGCGCCGCCTCTGCTTCGCCGACGATCCGGAAGCGGTGGTAGAAGCTGGCGACCTCGTAGACCTCGGCCTGGGAAAGCCGCATGGCCTGCGCCAGGGCCGCCAGCAGCCGGGTCGAAAGATGGCCGTGGTGGTCCTGCAGGGCATGCAGGTATTCCAGCAGCATGTCGCGCCGCAACCCCTCCTCGCCCAGGATGTCGCGCAACTCCGCCAGTGCGGCCGGATCCGGCTGCCGGCCCTTCATGCCCGGCCGCGCCTTGCCCTTGCCCAGGCCCGGCGGGCGCCCGAACGGCGATGACCTACCGGCCTCAGTTTTCGTCGACGATGTCAAGTTCCACCACCTCGGCGTTGATCAGCACCTTGCCGGCATGCTCGAAATTCACCGTGACCCGATGGTCGACGACCGATTGCACCTGATCCAATCCCCAGTCGGGCCGTTGCGGGTGGCGCACCAGCGTCCCCGGGACAAGCGTCGCCATCGTCATCGACCAATCCGGTCGCTCCCTGCCTTTGACCCTTGCGGCCCGGCATGGACCCGGGCCGGCAATTTGGTTAGGTTGCGCCAGCGTTCACACTGCAACATTAACCGGCGGTGGTCGCCTGGGCCAGTCCAAGGCGGCGCCGGCGCCGGGGCCAGGGAGGGTGCCAGGACATGCAGGATCTCGAGCTCATCGCCCTTCTCTGTTCCAAGCTGTGCCACGATCTGGTCGGACCGGTCAGCGCCTTGGGCAACGGCGTCGAAATCCTCGACGAGGAAGACGACCCGGAGATGCGCAAGCAGGCCCTGGAATTGCTGTCGCATAGCGCCGAGCTGGCCGCCAATCGGTTGAAGTTCCTGCGCCTGGCCTTTGGCGCGGCCGGCGGCGAGGGAGTGCCGATCAGCCTGGCGGAAGCCAGAATGACCGCCCGCGACTTCATTTCGGAAGGCCGGGGCGAGCTGGACTGGCCGTTGCCCGACGACGGCTCGGGGCCGGCCCTGGACAAGACCAGCGTGAAACTGTTGTTGAACCTGATCCTGGTCGCCAACGACGCCATCCCGCGGGGCGGCCAGGTGCGGGTGACGCTCGCCGAATCCACCGAGGGCGTCGATGCGACGGTGAGCGCCGAGGGACCCGCCGCCCGCCTGGCCGACGGCGTCGAGGTCGCCTTCGATCCCGACGGTGCCGCCAGCCAATTGAATCCGCGCAGCGCGCCGGCCCGCCTGGCGACCCGGCTGGCCCAGTCGATCGGCCGATCGATCACCGTTTCGCCCGGCGTCGAGCAGGTGGCGCTTAGCGTCGAATTGCAGTCCGCCTAGTTCATTTCCGGTTCGGCACCGGCCGGCCGGTCGCCCGGCGGCGTTCACTTTACGGCTTTTTTAACCTCTTTCCCCCATCGTGCGCCGCGAGGGTAGGGGGGAGATTCCTGCCCTGTCGACAGCGATGCAATAATGATCAAGGTGGGCACGATGGACGAGCTGCTCAGCGAGTTCCTGACCGAAACATCCGAAAGCCTCGCCACGCTCGATTTGGAGCTGGTGAAGCTCGAGCAAGAACCGAATAACCCGAGCCTGATCGATAATATCTTCCGGCTCGTTCACACCATCAAGGGGACCTGCGGCTTCCTGGGCTTGCCCCGGCTGGAGGCGGTGGCGCACTCGTCGGAGAACGTCCTCGGCAAGGTGCGCGATCATGAACTGGAAGTGACGCCGCAGGCGGTATCGTTGATCCTGTCGTCGCTTGACCGGATCAAGGATCTGCTGGCCACCCTGGAGGAGACCGAGGCGGAGCCCGACGGCGACGACGGCGACCTGATCACGCAACTGGACGCCATGGCGGCCGGCGAGCTGGCCCCGGTGGCCGAGGCCGCCGAGCCCGAGGCGCCGGCCGAGCCGGATATCGAAGTCGCCGAGTTGCAGCGCGAGTTGAAGCCGGGCGAGGTCTCGTTGGAGGAACTGGAACGGGTGTTCCAGGAAACCGAGGTCGAAGAGGCGGCGCCCAGCCCGGTCGAGAGCACGCCGGCCGCGGTCGCGCCGAAGCCGGCCGCCTCCGCCCAGGAAACCGCGCCGAAGGCGGCCGAGGCCGCCGGCAAGGACAAGAGCGGCGAATCCTCGGTGGCCAACCAGAGCATTCGGGTCAGCGTCGATCTGCTGGAAAACCTGATGACCATGGTCAGCGAACTGGTGCTGACCCGCAATCAACTGCTGCAGATGGTGCGCGGCCACGCCGACAGCGAATTCAAGGTGCCGTTGCAGCGGCTCAGCCACGTCACCACCGAGCTGCAGGAAGGCGTCATGAAGACGCGCATGCAGCCGATCGGCAACGCCTGGGCGAAGTTGCCGCGGATCGTCCGCGATCTGAGCCTGGAAGTGGACAAGAAGATCGATCTGCAGATGCTCGGTTCGGACACCGAGCTGGATCGCCAGGTCCTGGAGCTGATCAAGGACCCGCTGACCCACATGGTCCGCAATTCGGCCGATCACGGACTGGAGATTCCCGCGGATCGCCTGGCCGCCGGCAAGCCCGAGGTCGGCAAGATCGTCCTCAACGCCTATCACGAGGGCGGCCACATCATCATCGAGATCAAGGACGACGGCCGCGGCATCGACGTCGCCCGGCTGCGGCAGAAGATGCTCGATACCGGCATCGCCTCGGAAGCCGAACTGGAGGAAATGTCGGATCAGCAGATCCAGAAACAGATTTTCGCCGCCGGCTTCTCCACCGCCGAGAAGGTGACCGCCGTGTCCGGCCGTGGTGTCGGCATGGACGTGGTGCGCACCAACATCGAGAAGATCGGCGGCACCATCGACCTGAAATCGGTCTGGGGCCGCGGCAGCACCTTCACCATCAAGATCCCGCTGACCCTGGCCATCGTGTCCGCCCTGATCGTGGAATGCTGCAGCGACCGTTTCGCCATCCCGCAGCTCAGCGTCGTCGAGCTGGTGCGGGCCTCCAAGGAATCCGAGCATCGCATCGAGATGATCAACGAGACGCCGGTGCTGCGCCTGCGCAACCGGCTGTTGCCGCTGGTCTACCTCGGCGACTGCCTGAACCTGGCCGATGCGGAAAACCACAAGCTGACCGAGGGGGCCGAAGTCTTCGTCGTCGTCACCCAGGTCGGCACCTATACCTTCGGCATCGTCGTCGATCGGGTGTTCGACACCGAGGAGATCGTGGTCAAGCCGGTGGCGCCGATCCTGCGCGAGATCTCGATGTTCTCGGGCAATACCATCCTGGGCGACGGCAGCGTCATCATGATCCTCGATCCGAACGGCATCGCCGCCTCGACCAACGACGTCTCGGTCGGCGAGTCGGCCGGCGCGGCGGAAGAGCGGGTCCAGGCCAGCGCCGCCGCCGATACCACCTCGATCCTGGTGTTCCGGGCCGGCAACGAGCAGCCCAAGGGCGTGCCGCTGTCGCTGGTCGCCCGGTTGGAGGAGATCGACGTCGATTCGGTGGAGAAATCGAACGGTCAGCTGGTCGTCCAGTACCGCGGCAAGCTGATGCCGCTGGTCAAGATGAGCGACGACTACGACCTGCGGGAAACCGGCCGCCAGCCGATCCTGGTGTTCGCCGACGGCGAACATTCCATGGGCCTGGTGGTCGACGAGATCGTCGACATCATCGAGGACCGCATGGACATCGAGCTGTCGTCGGCCCGCAAGGGTTACCTGGGCAGCGCCGTCATCGACGGCAAGGCGACGGACATGATCGACGTCGGTCATTTCCTGACCAAGGCGTTTTCCGACTGGTTCGGCCTGAACGAGACCGGCGCCTTCGGCCATGCCCAGGCCCGCAAGCTGCTGCTGGTCGACGATTCGCCGTTCTTCCGCAACATGCTGACGCCGTTGCTGGAAGTCGCCGGCTATCAGGTCACCGTCGCCGGTGACGCCGACGAGGCGCTGGCCCTGCGTGAAAGCGGCGCCGCCTTCGACTGCATCATCTCCGACATCGAGATGCCCGGCATGAGCGGCTTCGAGCTGGCCGAGCAGTTGAAAAGCGACGGCCTGTGGCAACAGACGCCGATCGTGGCCCTGACCTCGCATGTCGACCCCGAGGACTTCGAACGCGGCCGCAAGGTCGGATTCAGCGACTATGTCGGCAAATTCGATCGTGACGCGTTGTTGACCACGCTGTCCGAGACCCTGGCCGAAAAGGCGAACGTGGCATGAGCACCGATTACCTGGACGACTCGACAAACCCGCACGGCACCACCGATTCCGAGGAATTCGTCACCGCGACGATCGACGGGCAACTGTTCGGCATCCCGGTGCTGTCGGTGCAGGACGTGCTGGGACCGCAGAACCTGGCCAACATCCCCCTGGCGCCGCCGGAGGTGGCGGGCTCGCTGAACCTGCGCGGGCGCATCGTCACAGCGGTCGACCTGCGCCGCCGGCTGGGTCTCGATCCGGCCGACCGCGAGAAATCGATGAGCATCGTCGTCGATCACCACGGCGAGCTCTACAGCCTGCTGATCGACGAGGTCGGCGAGGTGCTGAGCGTGCCGGTGCAGGACCACGAGCGCAATCCGCCGACCCTCGACC
Organism: Alphaproteobacteria bacterium; assembly: GCA_030746635.1. GTDB lineage: Bacteria > Pseudomonadota > Alphaproteobacteria > JASLMH01. The sequence continues at coordinate 16,225 of JASLMH010000050.1, forward strand.
CACGCTGGCGCGAGGTCTCGGCCGGCATCTACCGGCTGGATGGCCGGCTGATGATCGTGCTGCAGGTCGAGCGCATGATCGACTTCGTGAAGGTGGCCGCGGCGGCCTGATCCGGTTCGCCGACCGCCGCCGATATAGGACCAGGCGCGCAAGGGAACATGACATGAAATCCTGTCTGATCGTCGACGATTCCAAGGTCATCCGCATGGTGGCCCGACGCATACTCGAAGCCCTGAACTTCGAAATCGCCGAGGCCACCGACGGTCAGGAGGCGCTGGACGCCTGCCTGGCCGAGATGCCGGACGCCATCCTGCTGGATTGGAACATGCCGGTGATGGACGGCATCGATTTCCTGCGCCACCTGCGCACCCACGAGGGTGGCGATGCCCCGGTGGTGGTGTTCTGCACCACCGAGAACGACATGACCCACATCGTCGAGGCGATGAAGGCGGGCGCCAACGAGTACATCATGAAGCCATTCGACAAGGACATCATCGAAGCGAAATTCACCCAGGTAGGGTTGCTCTGATGAGTTTGGCGGGCCCGGCGGCAGGGGTTCGGTCCAGCGTATCCGCCGACGGTGTCGTCGGCGTCATGGTGGTCGATGATTCGGCGGTGATCCGCGGCCTGGTCAAGCGCTGGCTGCAGGAAGACCCGGGCATCGAGGTCGTCGCCTCGGCCAATGACGGCGAGATGGCGCTCAAGGAATTGGACAAGTGCGCGCCGGACGTCGTCGTCCTGGACATCGAGATGCCGAAGATGGACGGCATGGCGGCGTTGCCGGAAATCCTCAAGAAGGCGCCCCGCACCAAGGTCGTGATGTCGTCGACCCTGACCGCCCGCAACGCCGATATCTCGCTGCGGGCCCTGGCCCTGGGCGCCTCGGACTATATCGCCAAGCCGCGCGCCTCGGGCGAACTGCATGCCGCCGACGGCTTCCGCCGCGAACTGGTCGACAAGGTCCGTGCCCTCGGCGCCTCCGGCCGTGGGCGCCCCGGCGGCCCGATCCGGCCGGTGGCCAAGGCCGACAACGGCGATATCGTCAGCCCCCGGCCGGCCGGCGGTCCCTATGGCAGCGCGCCGATCGTGCTGCGCAAGCCGGCGATCCTGGCCCCCAAGGTGGTCGCCATCGGCAGTTCCACCGGCGGCCCGCAGGCCCTGTTCAAACTGTTCGAGGACCTCGACGGCAAGGTGCGCCAGCCGATCGTCATTACCCAGCACATGCCGGCGACCTTCACCACCATTCTCGCCCAGCACCTGGACCGCATGGATGGCGTCAGTTGCCAGGAGGCGACCGACGGCATGCCGCTGGCCGAGGGTCAGGTATACCTGGCGCCGGGCGACTATCACATGCTGGTCGAGCCGGCGGCTGGCGGTCATGTCCTGCGCCTGAACCAGGCGGCGCCGGAGAACTTCTGCCGGCCGGCGGTCGATCCGCTGTTCCGCAGCCTGGCGGCGGCGTTCGGCGATCGGGTGCTGGCGGTGGTGTTGACCGGCATGGGCCATGACGGCCTGCAGGGCGGTCAGCACCTGGTCGAACACGGCGCTACCGTCATCGCCCAGGACGAGGCCAGCAGCGTGGTTTGGGGCATGCCTGGCGCGGTGGCGACCGGTGGCCTGTGCAGCGCGGTTCTGCCGATCGGCGAGCTTGGCCAGGCGGTGTCGCGCCTGGCGATGGGGGGGAGACTATGACACCGGACGATTTCAAGCTGCTGGCGGACTTGTTGAAGGAACGCTCGGGTCTGGCGCTGAACGAGGACAAGACCTACCTCTTGGAAAGCCGCTTGGCGCCGGTGGCGCGCAAGCACGGCCTGACCGGTCTCGACGATCTGGTCGGCGAGATCAGAAGCAAACGCCCGGAAGGCCTGATCCACGCCGTCACCGAGGCGATGACCACCAACGAATCCTTCTTCTTTCGCGACACCACGCCGTTCGACGTGTTCGAGAAGGTGGTGATGCCGGAGTTCCTCCAATCCCGCGCCGGCGCCAAGCGCCTGCGGATCTGGAGCGCCGCCTGTTCCACCGGCCAGGAGCCCTACTCCCTCGCCATGGTGCTGAAGGAGATGGCCGCCAAGCTGGCCGACTGGCGAATCGAGATCGTCGGCACCGACATCTCGGGCGAGGTGCTGGAGAAGGCCAAGGTCGGCATCTATTCGCAGTTCGAGGTGCAGCGGGGCCTGCCCATTCAACTGCTGATGAAATATTTCGCCCAGGTCAACGAGCTTTGGCAGGTCGACGCCGCGCTGCGGGCGATGGTCAGCTATCGCGAGTTCAATCTGCTGAAGGACCTGAAGCCCTTGGGCAAGTTCGACGTGGTGTTCTGCCGCAACGTGCTGATCTATTTCGACCAGGCGACCAAGGCACAGGTGCTGAAGGGGATCAGCGAGATCCTGACCGACGACGGCTGTCTGTTCATGGGCGCGGCGGAGACCGTCCTGGGCATCACCGATACCTTCAAGCCGGTGCCCGGCCAGCGCGGCGTCTACGCCAAGACCGGCGCCCCGGAAGCCGCCCCCAGACCGCTGCCCGCCGCCGCCGCCGCCAGCGCCGTGCCCCGGCCGGCGGCCGTGGCCACCGCTACCTGACGCGGTTAGCCCGCAGCCAACATCACCGACGACGCCGATGGATGCGCGGGCTTGACCCCACCTTCACGTTGTTTCCATCCGCCTGTGGGTCGAAAAACCAGGAAATGGGGTCAAGCCTCGCTGAATTCTCCCGGAGCGGGAAAAGAGCAGAATTCAAGGCTCGACCCCGACCTTCCTTTTCGGCCTCCCGCCTAGAATTCCGAATCCATGGCCAGCCAACACTCGGACGAGGTATTGTCCACAGCCAATGTCCGGCACTGACCGGCCGTTAGGCTAGAGTTTCCGGTAGAGACCACGGTAAAAATGTTGTTGCTTTGGCCGTCGCCTCCGACAACGACTAATTCATTGGGCGTAATGGAGGACGTACCATTTTTCATGTAGAAATCGCCCAATGCGCTGTAGGTTAGAGTCGGCAGTGTCGTTCGCATTCCTGCCTGAAATCCACCGCCAACCACAAAGTCTACCTGGCTCGTGCTTTCACATTGCCCGATAGCCAAAATGTCGCCGTTGGTGCCCACTTCAAGCCTCTGGTAGTAGCGCTTGCACTGTATCAATACATCGGCATGGCGCCGGTGCTCGAAATCCGTGGCGAAGTCGCCCACTTCGAATTTGACGCCGGCGACGAAAAAGTTGTTGGCCGTGCTGTCGAGCAGGTTCTGCTGTTCCGACGTGGCGTAGTCATTGCCGGTTGCCCAGATCTCCTTGTCGGCCTGGTAGTCGGTGCCGGCGACCAAGGGAAAGGAGATGGTCAGGCCGGCGCCGTTGTCATCGGCGATCGCCGATCCGGCGTAGCCGGGGAAGATGATATTTTGCCCTTCCCACTCATCGGCCGTGGTCACCATGAATTCCTGGATATAGTGGACGGCGCCGTCGTCCATATAGAGGGCGACGCAGTGCTTGCCGGACTTCGGGGACTTGATCCAGAAGGACAGACTGGTCGTTTGCGCCGTGGCGGCGTCGCCATACATCAAATGCTGCAGGTCCTGCGCCTCGAGGGTGGTCTTGAGAACGATGGCTTCCGAGGCGCCAACGGCCGCTTCCGCCGTCGTGCATTCGATTTTCAGGCTCTTGGACAAACCGCTGCCGGTTGGAACGCCATCGTCCTGGCTGACCGTCACCCTCCCGTCGGGAGAATCGCTGAATTCCAGCTCCCAGCGGTCCAGGGTGTATTGGGTCGCCGCCAGAGTGGTAAACGACGTGCCGCGCTGGGACACGGTCATGCCGCCGTTGATGACAAGGTTGGGACGCGGGCCCATGATGATCGTCGGGGGGGCCCCACGATGCCGCTCGGTCTTGGGTTGCCAGGCCCCGGAGGGCACATAATCGGGTTCATATCGCACGTCCTCATTTGATTGTCGAAACCATGGGACGGAAGCCCCGCGCAACCGCCCCAATAACGGGCAATGTATTTCTGAAATACGGCATTTAGGAGGCGTGTAGGAGACGATTCCAGGGCACGGAATGCGTGAAATCGACCGTCGTCAAACTATGATTGGCGCGGTGTTCTCAATTGAAGCAATAAGCAAGGCAGCGGACGGCATGGCCGGCGCTACCACGGCTAACGCCTGATGGACACCACTATCACCTGCCGCTGGAAACATTCCGCTCCTAGGGGCATACCAAAACGGCCGCCCCGAGGGGCGGCCGCTCTGTACCATGCTCCTGGTACGCGCGCCGTCAGGCGGCCTGTTCTTCGTCGGCCGGCGGGTCGCGGAGGACGTAGCCGCGTCCCCAAACCGTCTCGATGTAATGTTCGCCACCGGTGGCGTTGGCCAGTTTCTTGCGCAGCTTGCAGATGAAGACGTCGATGATCTTGAGTTCGGGTTCGTCCATGCCGCCGTAGAGATGATTGAGGAACATCTCCTTGGTCAGGGTGGTGCCCTTGCGCAGCGAGAGCAGCTCCAGCATGGCGTATTCCTTGCCGGTCAGGTGCAGGCGGTTGCCTTCCACCTCGACGGCGCGGGTATCGAGATTGACCGTCAGGCGGCCGGTGCGGATGATCGATTCCGCATGCCCCTTGGAGCGGCGCACGATGGCGTGGATACGCGCCACCAGTTCGCGCTTGTCGAACGGCTTGGTCATGTAGTCGTCGGCGCCGAAGCCCAGGCCCTTGACCTTGTCGTCCGGCTCGGACATGCCCGAGAGGATCAGGATCGGCGTTTCCACCTTGGAAACCCGCATTTTCTTCAGGACCTCGTAGCCGTGCATGTCCGGCAGGTTCAGGTCCAGGACGATGATGTCGTAGTCGTAGATTTTGCCGAGATCCAAGCCTTCTTCGCCCAAATCCGTGGCGTAGACGTTGAAGCCATCGCCCTGCAGCATCAAATCGATGCTCTTGGCCATCGCCGCATCGTCTTCAATCAGCAAAACCCGCATGAGGCATCTCCATCGGCAAACTATTAATCAAGGTTAACCTGGGTTGGTTAATGAAGCATTAACAAGTTCGCGATCGCCCCCGCGGGGCTGGTCCTTTACCGAACCTTAAGCCCGCCGGCACAGAATACCCCCACTTTTGCGCCGTGCACAGTGGCTGTGGACCGAATTCGTGCAGACCGTCCTGAACGAAATAGAAGAGATCGCCCCCCACCAGGTCTATGGCCGGGTGGGCAGCGTCCAGGGCCTGACGATCGAGGTCTGCGGCGCCCAGCGGGCGCTCAGCGTCGGCTCGCGCTGCGCGGTGCAAAGCCGCGACGGCCGCGACGTGATCGCCGAAGTGGTCGGTTTCCACGACGATGCGGCGGTTTTGCTGCCTTACGGCACCCTGGAAGGCGTCGGTCTGGGCTGCCGCGCCCTGGTGGCCGAGCACAACCCCATGGTCTATCCGCACGAACGCTGGCTCGGCCGGGTGATCAACGCAATGGGCGAGCCGATCGACGGCAAGGGGCCGTTGCCCAGGGGGCATCTGGCCTATCCGCTGCGCGGCAAGCCGCCCCAGGCCCACGCCCGCCAGCGGGTGCGCGGCAAGGTCGACCTCGGCGTGCGGGCGCTGAATACCTTCCTCACCTGCTGCCGGGGCCAGCGCATGGGCATCTTCGCCGGCAGCGGTGTCGGCAAGTCGGTGATGCTGTCGATGCTGGCCCGCTATACCGCCTCCGACGTCTCGGTGATCGGCCTGATCGGCGAGCGCGGCCGAGAGGTGCAGGAATTCATCGAGGACAACCTGGGCGATGACGGCCTCGCCCGCAGCATCATCGTCGTCGCCACCTCGGACGAACCGGCCCTGCTGCGCCGGCAGGCGGCCTTCCTGATGATGACCCTGGCGGAATACTTCCGCGACCGCGACCGGGACGTGCTGTGCATGATGGACAGCGTCACCCGTTTCGCCATGGCGCAGCGGGAGATCGGCCTGTCGGGTGGCGAACCGCCGGCCAGCAAGGGCTATACCCCCTCGGTGTTCGCCGAATTGCCGAAATTGCTGGAACGGGCCGGGCCGGGCACCGGCCAGGGGGCGATCACCGGCCTGTTCTCGGTCCTGGTCGAGGGCGACGACCACAACGAGCCGATCGCCGATGCGGTGCGCGGCATCCTGGACGGCCACATCGTCCTGGACCGGGAAATCGCCGAACGAGGCCGATTCCCGGCGGTCAACGTGCTGCGCAGCATCTCCCGGACCATGCCGGGCTGCAACGACGAGGCCCAGAATGCCCTGATCGCCCGGGCCCGGCGGCTGCTGGCGGCCTACGAGAACATGGAGGAGTTGATCCGTCTGGGCGCCTATCGCCCCGGCTCGGACCCGGAGGTCGACGAGGCGATCCGCTACCACGACGCCCTGGAGGCCTTCCTGGCCCAGGACGCATCCGAGGCCTGCGGCCTCGACGAGGGCTATGCCCTACTCGCCGCCTTGCTGGAAGAGGGGCAGGCTGAATGAACGTGCGCGGTTTCGCTTCCCTGGCCCGCAGCCATCGTTGGCGGCTGGACCAATTGCGCCGCAAGGTGGCCGAACTGGACGCCATGCGGGTCGGCCTGGTCGAACAGGACATGGCCCTGGAACGGCAATTGGCGGCGGAACGGCAGACCGCTGGGGCGATGACCCTGGTCGATTTCGCCGCCTACAGCCGGCGCATCGGCGAGCGGCGGGACAGCCTGGCCAAGTCGATCGCCGAACTGGTCCGGGCCCTGGCCCAGGCCAGCGAGCAGGTCGCCGAGGAATACCGCCAGGCCAAGAAATACGAAATCGCCCTGGACCGCGAGGCCGAACGGCGCCGGCGCGAGCAACAACGGCGCGAGCAGGCCGACCTGGACGAAATCGGCCTGACCTACCACAACGCCTGATATCGGGCCCGGGCCGGCCGCGACTAACCTTCCAATGCGTGATTGACCCAAAGACATGCTTCGAGACGGGCGCTCCGCGCCCTCCTCAGCATAAGGTCAAGTTGTTGAAAATGCGTACTTTTCCTCATCCTGAGGAGAGCCGTAGGCTCGTCTCGAAGAATGCATGGGACAGCTCATGCTTCTCGCATCCTGGTTTCAGGCCCGCAGCCTCTCGTTGGCGGGGTCCCAGACGGGCTCGGCCAGGACCGTGGCGCGGCGGCGTTCGCCCAGGACCTCGACGTCGAAGGCGGCGCCGGGCGTGGCGAAGGCCGGCGTGACATAGGCGAACACCAGGCTCCTCTTGGTGAGGTGGCCAAAGCCGCCCGAGGTGGTCACGCCGATGACCTCGTCGCCGGACAGCACGGCCTCGCCGCCACGGGCATCGCAATCGCCTGGGCTGAGTTCGGCATAGACGAGCTGGCTTTCGAAGCCGTCCCCCTTGCGTTCCAGGGTCGCCTGGCGGCCGAGGAAATCACCCTTGTCCCAGTTGATGAAGCGTTCCATGTCGGCCTCGATCATGGTGATTTCGTTGGTCAGATCCGCCCCCCAGCCCTTGTAGGCCTTTTCCAGGCGCAGGCTGTTCAGCGCATAGGCCCCGAAATCGGCGATGCCGTGCGCCTCGCCGGCGGCCCAAAGGGCATCGTAAATCGCCGGCAGGCCGGCCATCGGCGCGTGCAACTCCCAGCCGAGCTCGCCGACATAGTTGACGCGCAGTGCTACCGCGCCGACCCCGGCGATATCGATGCGGCGGCCGGTGAGCCAGCGGAAGGCCTGGTTCGAGAAGTCCCCGTCCGCGACGGCGGCCAGGACATCCCGGGACCGCGGGCCGGCCAGCACCAGGACGCCGTAGTCATCGGTGACATCGGCGACGGCGACCTCCTCGCCCTCGCCAAGGGGCAGCATCAGGTGGTCGCGGTCGCGGTGCTGCGCCAGGGCGCCCGACAACAGGTAATAGTGATCGATGGCAAGGCGGGTGATGGTCAACTCGCCGTGCATGCGGCCATTCTCGCCAAGCAGAGCCGTCTCTGCCGATCCGCCGTCTTGTTCCATTCGCCCGGTACGATACAAGAACATTCCCTGAACGTGAGTCGAAAAACATGGGAATCACAAATACTTGCATAACCCCTTGCCGAATGAGAACAAACCAGGTACATTGATTCGAGGCATGGCTTCGATTGAACGGCCATGGCCGCTGTGGGATAAGGAGGCAAGGATATGTCGGTGACCAACCTGCGTGTCGTGGAACGGGATCAGATGGACAAGCAAAAGGCGTTGGAGCAGGCGCTCTCGAACATCGAGCGGGCCTTCGGCAAGGGCTCGGTGATGAAGCTCGGCCAGCAGGGCACGGCGGTGGAAATCGATGCGGTGTCGACCGGCTCCCTGGGCCTGGATATCGCGCTGGGCATCGGCGGCCTGCCCAGGGGCCGGGTGGTCGAGGTCTATGGCCCGGAAAGCTCCGGCAAGACCACCCTGACCCTGCACGTGGTGGCCGAGGCCCAGAAGAAGGGCGGCATCTGCGCCTTCGTCGATGCCGAGCATGCCCTGGATCCATCCTATGCCGGCAAGCTGGGCGTCGACGTCGACGAATTGCTGATCTCGCAGCCCGACACCGGCGAGCAGGCCCTGGAGATCGCCGATACCCTGGTCCGCTCCGGCGCCGTCGACGTCCTGGTGATCGACAGCGTCGCCGCCCTGACGCCGCGGGCCGAACTGGAGGGCGAGATGGGCGATACCCATGTCGGCCTGCAGGCCCGGCTGATGAGCCAGGCCCTGCGCAAGCTGACCGCCTCGATCTCCAAGTCCAACTGCATGGTGATCTTCATCAACCAGATCCGCATGAAGATCGGCGTGATGTTCGGCAGCCCGGAAACCACGTCGGGCGGCAATGCCCTGAAGTTCTATGCCTCCGTGCGCCTGGACATCCGCCGCATCGGCGCCATCAAGGACCGCGACGAGATCGTCGGCAACCAGACCCGGGTCAAGGTGGTGAAGAACAAGGTGGCGCCGCCCTTCAAGATGGTCGAGTTCGACATCATGTATGGCGAGGGCATCTCCAAGACCGGCGAATTGCTGGACCTGGGCGTCAAGGCCGGGGTGGTGGAGAAATCAGGCTCCTGGTTCTCGCACAACGAACAGCGGATCGGCCAGGGCCGGGAAAACGCCAAGCAGTTCCTCAAGGACAACCCCGACATCGCCGACGAGATCGAGCGGGCGGTGCGGGCCGACGCCGGCCTGCTGGCCGAGGCCGGGATCGCGGAGGTGGCGGCTCCTGCGGCGGCTCCTGCGGCGGACGCCGACGAGGCTCCCGACAGCGCCCCCGACAGCGCCCCTGACAGCGCCGTCGGCGGCATCCCCAGTTCCTGACCCAGCCGTCCCGGCCCGGCAAGGGGCACACCCCCTTGTCTGGGCCGGGTGCGGACGTTACTTTCCGCCCCGCTCGCGGCGGCCATGGGGGTCGCCGTGATGGCAGGGTTTTCCGGCATCGCGCCATCGTGAATAGTATGGATGGTGTGCGTCGCCGGAGCGTGCCGCCCGCGGGCGGCCTGTGGGCGGGAAGACGAGATGCAAAGCGCCAATGATATCCGCAAGGCCTTCCTGGACTATTTCGCCGGCCATGGTCACGAGATCGTCTCGTCCAGCCCGCTGGTGCCGCATAACGATCCGACCCTGCTGTTCGTCAATTCCGGCATGGTGCAGTTCAAGAACGTCTTCACCGGCGCCGAGGCCCGCCCCTACGACCGGGCGGTGACCTCGCAGAAATGCGTGCGCGCCGGCGGCAAGCACAACGACCTCGACAACGTCGGCTACACCGCCCGCCATCACACCTTCTTCGAGATGCTGGGCAACTTCTCGTTCGGCGACTATTTTAAGGACCTGGCCATCGAACTGGCCTGGAACCTGGTGACCAAGGAATTCGGCCTGGACGGCGACCGTCTGCTGGTCACCGTCTACCACGAGGACGACCAGGCCTTCGATCTCTGGCGCAAGATCGCCGGCCTGCCCGAGGAACGGATCATCCGCATCGCCACCTCGGACAATTTCTGGGCCATGGGCGATACCGGACCGTGTGGCCCCTGTTCCGAGATCTTCTACGACCATGGCGCGGAGGTACCGGGCGGCCCGCCCGGTAGCGCCGACGAGGACGGCGACCGTTTCATCGAGATCTGGAACCTGGTGTTCATGCAGTTCGAGCAGCTCGCGGCCAACGAGCGCATCGAACTGCCGAAGCCGTCGATCGACACCGGCATGGGGCTGGAGCGGCTGGCGGCGGTGATGCAGGGGCTGCACGACAACTACGACGTCGATCTGTTGCGCAACATCATGCTCGCCTCGGCCGAATTCAGCGACGTCGAGGCCGACGGTCCGCACCAAGCCGCCCACAAGGTGATCGCCGACCATCTGCGCGCCTCGGCCTTCCTGGTCGCCGACGGCGTCCTGCCGTCCAACGAGGGCCGGGGCTACGTGCTGCGCCGGATCATGCGCCGGGCGATGCGGCACATCCACATGATGGGCTGTCCGGAGCCTTTGATGTGGCGCCTGGTGCCGACCCTGGTCGGCATGATGGGCCAGGCCTTTCCGGAGTTGAACCGGGCCGAGGCGTCGATCACCGAGACCTTGCGGCTGGAGGAGACCCGCTTTAAGCAGACCCTGGATCGCGGCCTGCACCTGCTGGAAGGCGAGGTCGACAAGCTGGGTGACGGCCAGACCCTGCCCGGCGAGGTCGCCTTTAGGCTGTACGATACCTATGGCTTCCCCCTGGATCTGACCCAGGACGTCCTGCGCGGCCAGGGCCGGGCAGTCGACGTCGCCGGCTTCGATGTCGCCATGGAACGCCAGCGGGCCGAGGCCCGGGCCTCCTGGGCCGGCTCCGGCGAGGCGGCGACCGAACGCATCTGGTTCGAACTGCGCGAGGAATGCGGCGCCAGCGAATTCCTCGGCTACGCCAAGGACGTGGCCGAGGGCCAGGTGCTGGCCCTGGTGCGGGACGGCGCCCGGGTCGACCAGGTGGCGAATGGCGAGGCGGTCGGGATCCTGGTCAACCAGACGCCGTTCTATGCCGAGTCCGGCGGCCAGATGGGCGATAGTGGCGCCATGGCCACGCCCGACGGGGTGGCGGTGGCGATCGAGGATACCCGCAAGCGGGTCGGCGATCTCCACGTCCATCACGGCCGGGTCTCGGGCGGCGCCCTGAAGGTCGGCGACGTGGTCGAGATGCGCATCGACGTCCCCCGCCGCGCGCGGATGCGGGCCAACCATTCCGCCACCCATCTGCTGCACGCGGCGCTGCGCTGCCGCTTGGGTGATCACGTCACCCAGAAGGGCTCGCTGGTGGCGCCGGACCGCCTGCGCTTCGACATCAGCCATCCCAAGGCTATGAGCCAGGCGGAATTGGCGGCGGTCGAGGCGGAGGTCAACGGCCGGATCCGCGCCAATACGCCGGTCGAAACCGGCCAGATGACCCCGGACGAGGCGGTGGCCCAGGGGGCGCTGGCGCTGTTCGGCGAAAAGTACGGCGACGAGGTGCGGGTGGTTTCCATGGGCGAGGACGGCGAGGGGGCCTATTCCACCGAACTGTGCGGCGGCACCCACGTCGGCCGCACCGGCGATATCGGCTTGTTCAAGGTGATCGGCGAGGGCGCCGTGGCGGCCGGCGTCCGCCGCATCGAGGCGCTGACCGGCGAGGGTGCGCTCAGCTATCTGAACGGCGAGGAGGAGCGCCTGCGCGCCGCCGCCGATCTCTTGAAGACCTCGCCCGGTGAACTGGGCGAGCGCATCGCCGGCCTGCTGGAGGAACGCAAACGCCTGGAACGGGAGCTGGCCCAGGCCCGCCAGGCCCTGGCCACCGGCGGCGGTGGCGGCGGGGACGAGGCACGAGAGGTCGAGGGCGTGCCCTTC
>JASLMH010000051.1 GCA_030746635.1 Alphaproteobacteria bacterium
TACAGTTGATGGGTGTTCTTGTGTTTCTGCCCTCGCGGCGACCTCGGCGGTGGCGCAACCGCAGTCCGAACCGGTAACCACCTCTTGCGCCCCGGCCGCCGCCGCTGGCAGGTTCTCAAGAGCCGTTTGCAGCGTCTTGCGCGCCGGCACCTGGCGCACCATGTCGGCCATTCGGATCGCGGCGGCGATTTCGGCATCCGCAAGGCCGGCCTTCCGGGCCTCGGGGATGTGATATTCGATGCACGGCGCGCAGTTGCTGCCCATGGCGGCGCCGAGGGCGACCAGTTCGCGGTCACGTTGCGTCAGGTTGGTCATTGCGGGCTCCTTTGGATCGAGTACCCACTATCGGAAGTAGGTGATACGTCTGATCGCCCCATCGTGCCCGCCGGGTAGGAGGGGGCGTGCCGGCGATGTGGGGCATCGTCAAACGCCGCCGACGCTGCCGGCGGGCCCGAGGGGGCGACCCGAAGGGCGGCTTTGCAGGCCCCTCGGACGGCGTCGCGCGGCCCTTGCGATGCGCCAGCATCGCGGCGGACCACGCTCCTTGCCGAAGAAACCTGCAAAGCCGTCATACGTGTCACCTATTTCCGATAGTGGGTACTAGGGTGACATTGGCGGACAATCAATCCGTTCTCTTCCCTATAGACGGTCCTCGGATGCGAAAGGATACACCTTTCCCCGGCGGCCCCGGCGCCGGATACGCCCTTGCGCCGCTGACGCGGATGTGATCGGCGCGGCCTCGCCGCCGGCTGTTTCGCGCACTAGGTATTGCCTCACATGCGCCCGCCATCCGGAGCAGACCGATGATTTCGCGACCCCTTGCCTGCCTTGCCGCCGCCCTTGTTGCCATCGGCCTCGGCGGCGGCGCGCTGGCCGTCCAGCCGTCGCCATCCCGGGCGGCGGTGGAGGGCGAAGCCGTGGCGATCTTCGCCGGCGGCTGTTTCTGGTGCGTCGAGTCCGATTTCGACGGCGTGCCCGGGGTCACCCGCACCATCTCGGGCTATACCGGCGGCAGCCTGAAGGACCCGACCTACCGCCAGGTCACCGCCGGCGGCACCGGGCATCGCGAGGCGGTACAGATTTTCTACGATCCCGGCAAGGTCGACTTCGAGGGTCTGCTGGAGGTGTTCTGGCGCAGCGTTGATCCGACCGACAAGGGCGGCCAGTTCTGTGATCGGGGCGACAGCTACCAGACGGCGATCTACGTGACCTCGCCGGAACAGCGGCGCCTGGCCGAGGCCTCGCGGAACAGGCTGCGCATTTCCGGTCTGCTGGATCGGCCCGTGGTCACGCCGATCGAGGATGCCGGGCCGTTCTATCCGGCCGAGACCTATCATCAGGACTACTACCGGAAGAACCCGCTACGCTACAAACTCTACCGCTACGGCTGCGGCCGCGACGCCCGGGTCCAGGACCTCTGGGGCGAGCAGGCGCACAGGGGCATCGCCAAACACTAATCCACTTCCGTCCGATCCGCCCCCAGGGCATTCAGCAGGGCCCGTAGCTTCGCCGGGTTGACCGGCTTGTGCAGCAGGGGCAGGCCCGAGGCATCGGCTTCCCGCAGGCGCTTCGGATCGGTGTCGCCGCTGACGATGATGGCCGGTATCTCGGCGCCGACGGTATCCCGCAGTACCCGCACGGCATCGATGCCGGTCTGGCCGTCCTGCAGGCGGAAATCGGTCACCAGGATCTCCGGGTGGAAGCTCTCCCCCACGGTTTCCCTGGCGGCGCCAATGGAGGTCGCCGTGGCGGTTAGGTGACCCCACGAGGCAATCAGATTGTCCATGGCGTCCAGGGACAGCCGATCGTCGTCGATGATCAGCACCGCACGGGGCACGTCCAGCAGGGCGGCGGCCTGGCTAGGCGGCGGCGGCCGCAATTGGTCCTCGCTGCCGGCCGGGACCTCGACCCGGAAGGTGGTGCCGTGGCCGGGCTGGGAGCGCACGGAGAGATGGTGGCCCAACAGGTCGCACAGGCCCTTGACGATGGCCAGGCCCAGACCCAGGCCCCTGGCGCGGTCCCGTTCCCGGTTGTCGACCTGATAGAACTCCTCGAAGATCCTGCTCTGTTGCTCGGGCGTGATGCCGGCGCCGCTATCCACCACCTCGATCCGGAAACCCGAACCGGCGGGGCGGCAGCCGACCAGCACGCCGCCCCGCTCGGTATAGCGGATGGCGTTCGACACCAGGTTGCGGACGATGCGCAGCAGCATCTCGGGATCGGTGAGGATCACCCCGGCCGAGGGCGCGACCCTCAGGCTGATGCCCTTGTCGGTGGCGAGCAGGGCGAAGTCCGCCTGGATGGTGTGCAGGATATCGGCGGCGGCCACCGAGGCGACGTTCGGCCGCAGGGTGCCGGACTCGATCTTCGACAGGTCGAGCACGCCGTCGATGATCGCGTTCAGGGCGTCGGTGGATTGGCCGATCCGCTCGTGCAGGTGGTCCCGTTGCTCGGGCTCGCGCGACGCCTTCAGGGCGTCGACGAACAGCCGCAGGGCGTTGAGGGGTTGGCGGAGGTCATGGCTGGCGGCCGCCAGGAACCGGGATTTGGCGCGTTCGCTCTCCTCGGCCTTGGCTTTTTCCGCCGACAGCCTGTCCACCAGGGCCAGCCGTTCGTGCCGCAAGCGGACGCTGTCGACGATGTATCGGTTCAGGGTCCGCGCCGCCGATATGACCAGAAACAGATAGAACAGCGCGCCGCCGCCGACGATCTGAAAGGTCGGTGTGCCGAGGATCAGCATGGCCGCGGCGGCGGGCAGCAGGGCGGGCAGGACGAAGGCCAGGTAGGCCGGCAGGAAGGCGGACAGGGACCCAAGGGTGGCCGCCGCCATACCGGTATAGATGGCGGCGATGAACGCGAACCGGAACAGATCGATCTGGCCGAGGAAGGCCAGGACGCCGAGCCCCCAGATCAGGCCGCTGAGGCCGGTCGAGAGGGTGAACAGCCGGGCGTAAAGGGGCAATTGGTCATCGCGCAAGCCGGCGACGGGGAAGCGTTTGTAGATCGGATAGCGCAGCGCCGTGGCGCCCAACAGAACCGCCAGCCAGACGCCGAGGGCAAACCGCAAATGATCGTCCCACAGGCCCAGGACCAGCAGGCAGCCGGCGACCACGCTGCCGATCTGCGCCGCCGGCAGTTGCCGCTCCAGGATCGTCAGCAGACCCCGCAGCACCACGTCGTCGCTGACGGCCGCGCCGTCGCCGACCTCATGGTGCATCGATGATGCCCTCGCGGTGGGCCGCGAAGATGGCCTCGGTGCGGGTCGATACGCCCAGGGTCCGGAACACCTGCGTCAGGTGCGTCCGCACCGTGTTCTGGGAGATCTCCAGGCGGTTGGCAATGCCCTTGTTGGTCAGGCCCTCGGCCAACAGCCGCAGGATGTCCTTTTGCCGGTCGGTGATGTGTGCGGGCTCGTCGCCGTCCACCAGGGCCGAGACGACCCGGTTGGCGTCGGCGGGGGGGATGTAGCGCTCGCCTTCAAGAACCTTGCGCAATCCGGCCAGCATCTCGTCGCTGGAATAGGTCTTGGGGATGAACCCCATGACACCGCGGCGAAACGATTGCGCCATGTCCCAATCGGTGGCGGTGCCGGAGACAATGACGATGGGCGCGCTGCGCCAGGCCCGCTGGATTCGGCTGATCTCCTTGACCCCGTTGGTCCCCGGCAGGATGTAATCCAGCAGGATGAGATCGAATTCCGGGTGCGCCTCGATCGACGCCAGCGCTTCCTCGACGATCGCCGCCTCGACCATTTCGACCTCGTCGGCCAGCGTCCGCAGCATCAGGCCCGGCCGATGTCTTCGGCGCACAACGCCCAGCCGGCGTAGCCGAGGATTTGGTCGCCCTGCACGGTAAAGACGTAGTGCCTCCTGGAAATCTGGCCCAGCAGGGTACCGATCAGGTCTCTTGCCCTCATGCCATCAAACGGCGGCGCGGCGATCAGCATGTTGGCGGCGACGCCCAGGGCGACCATGTCGTTCTCGGCCCGGCTGCACTTCAGTGGCTCGGTCATTTCCTTATTGGGTCCTTTTTCCAACCGCGCGCTTGATCAGAAACCGATGGTATCAGAACACCGCTCCTGGTGGCAGGCTGGCGTGGGGAAAACGCCGGCTTTGGGTCGTTCGACGTCAGCCTAGCGGAACCAGCGGAGATCTTTTCGCCCTTCGAGGACAGCCACTTTTTCCAACGTCCAATGATTCATCCCGACCGGCCGTCGTCGCCGGGCCGCAGGTTGCGGTTGAACCGATGCTGAGATCTGTGCTCCGCTTGCCCATTCGAATGATGTAGCGGGAGGAAGTCATGCAGGTCGGAGCATGGGGCGTCTGGTTTTCCACCAATGGCCTGGCGCCGCCGGACCTGGCCCGGTTGGCGGAGACGGTCGAGCAGCACGGTTATGGAGTGCTGTGGTACCCGGAGGCACTGGCCTACGAGTCTATGGCATTGGCGGGGTATCTGTTGGGCCGCACCGGGCGGCTGATGGTCGGCAGCGGCATCGCCAACATTTACGCCCGCGACGCCACCGCCGCCATGCAGGGGCACCACACCCTGAATGCCCTGCATGACGGTCGCTTCGTTCTGGGCCTCGGGGTTTCTCACATTCCCATCGTCCAGTCGGCGCGCGGCCACACGTATGGCAAGCCGTTGGCCACCATGCGTACTTATCTGGAGGCGATGTACGCTGCGCCGATCCAGAGCGAGGCGCCCGAGCGCCAGGTGGTGCTGGCTGCCCTGGGTCCCGGCATGCTGGCCCTGGCGGCCGAATTGGCCGATGGCGCGCTGCCCTACAATGTCACGCCGGAGCATACGGCGCGGGCGCGGCGGATTCTGGGCCCCGACAAGCGGTTGTGCGTCGAGCAGAAGATCTGCCTGACAAGTGATGCCGCGCAGGCGCGGCGGGTGGCGGCGCAGCAAATGGCACGCTACCTGGCGCTGCCTAATTACCGCAATTGCTGGCTGAGCCTTGGCTTCAGCGAGGATGACCTGTCCGGCGAGGGCAGCGCCCGGTTTCTCGATGCCATGGTCGTCTGGGGCTCCGAGGACGCGATCAGGCGCCGCCTGCAGGAGCACGTCGAGGCCGGCGCCGACCATGTCGCCATCCAACCCTTCGACCCGGGCGGCGGCCCCTCGCCCGACTGGCGGGCCCTCGAGGCATTCGCTCCTTGAGCCGCGAACCGTACACGCCGCCGATCTGCTAGCGACCTTGTTCAAATCGACCATTGTCTTGTTGGCGCTGGTTGTCCTGTTGGTGGCGACGGCGGCCGGCGGGCAAAACAAGCCACGCCTGTCGGGCATCAAGGGCGAAGACGACCGGGTGCTGGTCGAGGCCAAGGATTGGCCCTGGCGGGCGATCGGCCGCGTCAACAAGGAGTCGGGCGGTTTCTGCACCGGCACCCTGGTCGGCAAACGCACGGTGCTGACCGCCGCCCACTGCCTGTGGAACCAGCGCACCCGGCGCTGGTCGCATCCGCCGGCGGTGCATTTCGTGGCCGGCTACAGTCGCGGCGACTACCAGGGCCACGCCCGGGCCACCGGTTTTCGCATCGCCGGGCAAGAGGACGGGGCGCCACCGAAACCGCCGCCCATGCCGCAAGACTGGGCCCTGGTCAGCCTAGACCGCGATCTCGGTTCGGAACTGGGAACCGTATCGCCCGCCCGGGGCGCTGATACGGTCGAGGACGTCGTGCAGGCCGGCTACAGCCGCGACAAGGCCCATATGCTGACCCGTCATGCCGGCTGTCGGATCCTCGGCCGCGCCGGCAACGGCCGCTTGTGGGTGCATGACTGCGATGCCACCAAGGGCGCTTCCGGCTCACCCCTGCTGGTCGAGCGCGACGGCACCTACTACCTGAGCGCCATCCACGTCGGCACCTATCGCAAAGAGCCCAGACATTTTGGCTTGGCAATTCCGATAAATGCCATGTCGCCGTTCGGGGAATAACGGGGACATGACCCAATTCCCCCCAAAGGGAATTGGGATCGTCCCCGCAATTCCTGGGGCCGCTGAAACGCGACGATTTCTCGGTCCGGGGCTTCCGCCGAACAACGTCTACGTCGGCGGCGGGCCGGGCGAGCCAATAAGCTCAATCCCCCGTCAATTCCGCGCGAACGCAAACGTCCGAGTATCTACCCACGGATCAGTGTTGACGGCAGCCAGAGGCTGATTTCCGGGAAGGCGATCAGGATGGCCAGGGTCAGGACGTCCATGGCCAGGAACCACAGGATGCCCTTGAAGATCGTTTCCAGCGGTATCGCGTTGCCGACCACGCCTTTCAGGATATAGACGTTCAGGCCGACCGGCGGCGTGATCAGGCCGATCTCCAGGAACTTCACCATGATCACCCCGAACCAGACCAAATCGTAGCCCAATTCGCGGATCACCGGCGTCACCACCGGCAGGGTCAGCAGCATCATGCCGATCGGGTCCATGAAGGTGCCCAGCACGATGTAAATCGCCGACAGGGCGATCAGGATGACCACCGGCGCGACATCGAGCGAGGTGGCCCATTCGGTCAGCGCGCCGGCCACCCCGGTCAGGGCGACGAAGCCGACGAACAGCTTGGCGCCCAGCACCAGGGCGAAGATGTTGGCGGTCTGCTTGGCCGTCTCGACCAGGGTGTCCTTGGTCTTCTGCCAATCCAGCCGGCGCGCCAGGAAGCCCAGCAGCCAGGCCCCGGTGGCGCCGGCGGCGGCCGCCTCGGTCGGGGTGACGACGCCGAAATAGATGCCGCCCATGACGATCATGAACAGGGCGATGATCGACCAGGTGCCCTTCAGGGCGACGAACCGCTCGTTCCAGGTGGTAACCTCGGCGCGGGGCGCCAGATCGGGGTTGGCGCGGGCCCGGATCCAGACCATGGCCATGTAGATGAAGGCCGACAGGATGCCGGGGATCAGCCCGGCCATCAGTAGTTGGCCGACCGATTCCTCGGTAAACAGGCCATAGAGGATCATCAGGATGCTGGGCGGGATCAGCGAGCCCAGGGTGCCGCTGGCCGCCACGACGCCGCTGGCCAGGCCCTTGTCGTACTTGTAGCGGAGCATCTCCGGCACGGCGAGCTTGCCCATGGCCGCCGCCGTTGCCAGGCTGGAGCCGCTGACCGCGGCGAACATGGCGCAGCCGGCGACCGAGGCCAGGGCCAGGCCGCCGTACAGCCGCGATAGCCAGACCCTGGCGGTGTAGTAGATGTCCTTGGTGAAACCGGCGTGGAAGGCGACATAGCCCATCAACAGGAACAGCGGCACCGCGACGATGGGAAAATTCGCGATGAAGGAAAACGGCTCGAACGAGGCATAGGACCAGGCCGCGTCGAAGCCGCGCTCGAAATCGAATTCGTCGCCCTCGGGCCAGCCGACGGCGATGATCATGCCGAAGAAACCGACCAGGGCCATGCAGAAGGCGATGGGAATGCGGACCGCCACCAACACCAGCATCGCGCCAAGGCCGATCAGGCCCAAAACAACAGAGTTCATGGGCCGCCCTTACGATCCGATTTCTTTTTCCAAAACCCGGGTCTCCTCGGACAAGGTGGCGAGCGCGGTGCCGTCGGCCAGCGCCTTGAGGGTGGTGATGGCGTCGACCAGCAGGCGGACCGAGAACAGCGCCAGGCCGAAGAACACCACGAAGCGGGCCGGGGATTCCGGCAATTCCAATGGCCCGTCGACATAGGCGCCGACCTCCCAGGCCTGTTGGAAGTCGGTCCAGACGGCGGTGGTGATGATGGTGAAGATCACGAAGCCGACGATCACGCCGATGGTTTCCATCACCACCTTGGCCTTGTTGGGGGCCCAGTCCGAGAAAATGGTGACGAACACGTGCTCACGGGCGGCCTGCACCACGCTGAGCGGCAGAAAGACCACGAAGACCATCAGGAACTCGCTCATCACCAGATCGTCCGGGATCGGCGCGCTGAACAGGTAGCGACCGATCACCGACACGGTGGTCAACAGCATCATCGTCACCAGGGCGAGGATGGCGATCACCAGCACCACGCGGTCTATCAGGTCAAGGATTCTCATGAATTAGGGCCGGGACCCCGCTTGCGCGGGGTCCCGCCTTTCAGATGTGAGCACTCAAACGCTGGTCCGGTGCGTCAACGCTTCCAGGGATAGCCCTTTTGCTTCAGCTCCATGCGGTATTTGTCCCGCGTCGCCTCGAACTTGGCGATGAAGCCCTTGGCGTCGAAGCCCTTCTTTTCCATCTTCGCCACCCAGCTTGTGGTGAAAGCAGCCGCCGCGCCTTCCCATTTCTTCCGTTCATCGGCGGACAGCGAATGGAACTGGACTTTCTTGCCATCGATCCCGGCCGTCATCTGCGCCTTGGCGCTGTCGGAATCCTCGACGTAGTTCTTGGCATAGACGTCCATGTACTCGTCGGAGGTCTTGACCAGGATGTCCTGCAAGTTCTTGGGCATCCCGTTGAACAGTTTGAGGTTGATGCCGGCGCCGTAGCCGAGCAACTGGCCCATGTTGGCTTCCGTGACGTGGCTGGCCACCTCGTAATGCTTGTATGATCTCACATACGGGGTGTAGTTGACCGTGGCATCGACGGTGCCCCGATCGAGCGCCGAGTACAACTCGCCGAAGCCGATCTTCACCGGTACCGCGCCCAACGCCTTGAACAGATTGGTCCAGCCGCCGGTGGTGCGGATCTTCTTGCCCTTAAGCTCGGCGATCGTCCGCATCGGCGCCTTGGCGCTGAGCAGCTGCACCGGCCCGGTGGTGTAGTTGAGCAGGATCTTGACCTTCTTCTTCTGGGCTTCCGCCGCCAGTTCGGGCACCGTCTGGCGCAATTCGTACCAGGTGCGCATGCCGACCCAGGCATCGCCGATGGCGAACGGCGCGTTGGCGTAGTTCCAGATCGGCAGATCGGCCGGCGTGTAGACGCCGAGAATCGTGCCCGTCTCCGACAGTCCGGAACCGACCGCCTTCAGGGTTTCCTTGCCCTTGACCAGCGACTGGCTCCAATAGAACTTGATCTTGATCTGGCCGCCGGAGCGTTTCTCCAACTCGCCGGCCCACCATTTCAGGGCGGCGGCGCGCGGCCCGCGGGGCGGGCCGATATCGGAATAGCGCAGGGTGTAATTCTTGGCGTAGGCCGCGGACGCGAACAACGCCAGGGTCGAAGCCGCCACCAGAATCTTGGCGGCTTTTCCGTAACGATGGTGATTGAACATCAGTCTCCCCTGTGTTCGTTTAGCCTCTCTAAAGGCCGGGGAGCGTGGATTCTGTTTGATCCGTTTACCCCGGCCTCCCTATGTGCCGCCCACAATGCCGCATCCGGCCGCCGGGGGCAACCAAGTCGTGGACATCAGCCCGGGCGGACCAGGGCGTGGCGCTTCTTGCCGGCGCTCAATTTGATCACCCCTTCGGCGCCGACGTCGGAGCGGCCGACCTTGGCCATCTCGTCCTTGACGGGCCGGTCGTTGAGGCGGGCGCCGCCGCCCTTGATCAGGCGCCTAGCTTCGCCGTTGGACCGGCACAGCCCGGCCCGCCGCAGCAGTTCGAACAGCGCCACGCCGTCGGCCAGCTCGCCCCTTGGCACCTCGATGGTCGGTAGATCGTCGCCCACGGCGCCGTCCTCGAAGGTCTGGCGGGCGGTCTCGGCCGCCGCCGCCGCGGCTTCGGCGCCATGGCACAGGGCCGTCGCCTGGTTGGCCAGGATCTTCTTGGCCTCGTTGATCTCGGCCCCGTCCAGGGCCTCCAGGCGGGCGATCTCGTCGAGCGGCAGTTCCGTGAACAGGCGCAGGAAGCGGCCGACGTCGGCGTCCTCGGTATTGCGCCAGAACTGCCAGTAATCATAGGGGCTCAACATATCGGGATTGAGCCAGACGGCGCCCTGGGCCGTCTTGCCCATCTTGGCGCCCGAGGCCAGGGTGATCAGCGGCGTGGTGAAACCGAACAGGCCGGCGCCGTCGATCCGCCGGCCCAATTCGACGCCGTTGACGATGTTGCCCCACTGGTCCGAGCCGCCCATCTGCAGGACGCAGTCATGGCGCCGCCCGAGTTCGAGGAAATCGTAAGCCTGCAGGATCATGTAATTGAATTCCAGGAAGCTCAGCGGCTGTTCCCGTTCCAGGCGCAATTTCACCGATTCGAAGCTCAACATGCGGTTGATCGAGAAATGCCGGCCGACGTCGCGCAGGAAGGGGATGTAGGCCAATTCCCCCAGCCAGTCGTCGTTGTTGGCCATCAGGGCGTCGGTGGGGCCGTCGCCGAAGGTCACGAAACGGCCGAATACCTGCTTGATGCCGTCCATGTTGGCCTGGATCTGCGCATCGGTGAGCAGTTGCCGGGAATCGTCCCGGCCCGAGGGATCGCCGACCTTGGTGGTGCCGGCGCCCATCAGCACGATCGGCCGATGCCCCGTCCGTTGCAGGTGGCGCTGCATCATGATCTGCACCAGACTGCCCACGTGCAGGCTGGGCGCGGTGCAGTCGTAGCCGATGTAGGCGGTGATGCGCTGACGCGCGGCCAGCTCGTCCAGACCTTCCAGGTCGGTACATTGATGCATGAAGCCGCGGTCCACCAGGGTGCGGACGAAATCGGACTTGAAGGCCGTCATGACGTTGTTTTCCACTTCCATCGGCGCCCGAACCCACCACAATCATCGGCGCGCGGCGTGGTTTAGCATAGGCACTCGTAGGGCGGCAATGCGACAGGGAGGCAGCGGCGGATGACGGCCATGGCGGCGATCGGGTTGATGAGCGGCACCTCCATGGACGGTATAGACGCGGCGTTGCTGACCAGCGACGGGGAGGCCGTGGCCCGGCCCGGCCCGGCCCTGTCGGTGCCGTACGACGATGCGATGAAGCAGCGACTGCGGGCGGTGCTCGGCGGCGTCGGCGAGGTCGCGGCGGTGGCCGAGGCGATCACCCGGGCGCATGCCAAGGTAGTTAGTAAATTACTTCAAGAAAATAATATAACTAACGAAGAAATAGATATTATTGGCTTTCACGGGCACACCATTCTGCATCGGCCCGAGGACCGCCGCACTTGGCAGATCGGTGATGGCGCGTTGCTCGCCCGGCTCACCGGCATCGACGTGGTCGACGACTTCCGGTCGGCCGACGTGGCCGCCGGCGGTCAGGGCGCACCGCTGGCGCCGCTGTACCATGCCGCCCTGGCCGGCGGATTGGAGCGGCCGCTGGCGGTGCTGAATATTGGCGGCGTGGCGAACCTGACCTGGATTGGCGAGGGCGGCGAATTGCTGGCCTTCGATACCGGCCCGGGCAACGCCCTGATCGATGACTGGGTGCGCCGCCAGGGGCGCGGCGAGATGGACGCCGACGGCGCCCTGGCCGCCGCCGGCGCGGTCGACGGCGCGGGCCTGGCCGAGCTATTGGGCAATCCTTATTTCGACCGGCCGCCGCCGAAGTCCCTGGACCGGGACGATTTCCGGCTGCCGGACAACCCGCCCTGGTCGGCCGCCGATGGGGCCGCCACCCTGACCGCCTTCACCGCCCGGGCGGTGGCCCGGGCCGGCGCGCGGCTGCCGGCGGCGCCCCGACAATGGCTGGTCTGCGGCGGCGGCCGCCGCAACCCGACCCTGATGGCGGCCCTGGCCGAGGCCCTGGCGGCGCCGGTGCGGGGGGTGGAGGCGGTGGGTTGGCGCGGCGACCACCTGGAGGCCGAGGCCTTCGCCTATCTGGCCGTGCGCTCGCGGCGCGGCCTGCCCCTCAGCCTGCCGGGCACCACCGGCGTGGCCGAACCGATAACGGGCGGCCGCATGCATCCGGCGGTGCCGACAACGAAAAACGGCGGTTCCGGAGAACCGCCGTTTTAGGTGCCTAGGAGGTGAGGGCGGCCCCTAGGCTATAGGTCCTTCGGCCGGTTTGTCCCACCGATGTCCCTTATGCCTTTAGCTTTGCAAGAAGCGTGCCAACTTTTTTTATTAATTAGAATCAATAGGCTGGAGAATTTCAATTCGCGGCGCACCGCAAAAGTGTAAAGGATACCGACATTATCGGCGCCGGCGCCGAACTGTGTGAACGGCCATTGGGACCGGCTGCGTTGGAAATTCATGGCAATGTCAATGTTAGCCCTTGGAGCGGCGATGGGTGGTTGGCCTGAAGTCGCCGACAACGAAAAACGGCGGTTCCGAAGAACCGCCGTTTTAGGTGCCTAGGAGGTGAGGGCGGCCCCTAGGCTATTAGGTCCTTCGGCCGGTTTGTCCCACCGATGTCCCTTATGTCTATAGCTTTGCAAGAAGCATGCCAACTTTTTTAGATGTTTAAAATCAATGGCTTAGGAAAACAGAGCATTGTCAGGACTGGAAAAGTGTAAGGATTTCCGACAACGCCGGACCGTGCCCTAGGCTGGCGACAGCAGGTAGAACACCGAGCGGGTGGGCGAGGTGAAGTCGCGGCGTTCGATGCGCCAGCCGGCCCGCCGGATCTTGCCGTCCAGGGCGGCCAGGCCGTGGCCGCGATAGCCGGCTTCCCATTTGTGGCCCCAGGGATCGTTGTCGTCGGGGCGGAAGCGGCGCAGGAAGTTCAGCTTCTTGAACGAGAACTTGCTGTACGAGGCGCGGCCGTTGAGATACAGCCGCCAATCGATCTGGAAGCCCATGTAGGGCACGGAAACGATCAGGTAGCTGGGCTCGGCGGCGTGGAATTTGGCCAGCATCGGCTCGACCTCGTCCCAGGGCAGGTGCTCCAGGGTCTCGCAGCACAGGATGGCGTCGAAACCGGCCATGGCCTCGGCCTCGATGGCGCGCAGGTCGCTCCGGATGTGGGGGATGTCGGGGCGGTGGTACAGGCTGGGCCGGACGTCCAGGGTGGTGACGGTGAAACCGGCATTGTCCAGCAGCGCCGTCACCAGGCCCAGGTTTGGGCCGATTTCCAGCACGCGTTGCACCGCCAGACCTTGCAACAGGTGGACCTGGAACCACTGGTGACCGATGCGCTTTTCCGAATAGTAGCGGAACCATTCGGCGCGCCGGGCCGCCGGATCGTCGGCCGGATCGTTGGGCGGTTCCTGATCGGACATGGCCGTGCTCCATAGCCAATGCGGGGCAAGGGCGCAAGAAAAAGGCCCGCCGGCGATGCCGACTTGATCCCCCGGCCGGCATCGCCGACGATGGCCGCCAACGACGATCCGTTTCCAAGGAGCCCCGATGGCCAACATACCCTTCAACCAGGAGCTTTCGTTCGAGTACGGCGTGGTCGACCAGGTGACGCCGCTGATCCGCCGGGTCGTCGCCAACAATCCCGGCGCCTTCACCCTGTTCGGCACCGGCACCTATATCGTCGGCCGGGGCAGCGTGGCGGTGATCGATCCCGGTCCCGACGACCAGGGCCACGTCGACGCCATCCTGGCCGCCCTGGACGGCGAGACCGTCAGCCACATCGTCATCACCCATACCCACCGGGACCATTCGCCGGCGGCGGCGCCGCTGCGGGCGGCCACCGGGGCGGAGATCTGGGGCTGCGACGTGCATGGCTCCGGCCGCGGCCTCAAGGGCGAGACGGCGCAGGAGGAGGCCGACAGCGATTACCGCCCCGACGTGGCGATGGCCGATGGCGATCTGCTGGAGGGCAAGGGCTGGACCCTGGAGGCGGTCTACACGCCGGGCCATACCTCGAACCACACCTGCTTTCATCTGGTCGAGGAAAACGCCCTGTTCTCGGGCGATCACGTGATGGGCTGGTCGACCACCATCGTCTCGCCGCCCGACGGCGATATGTACAAGTACATGCAGAGCCTGGGCAAACTGACCGAGCGTTCAGACCGGATCTATTGGCCGACACATGGCCCGGCGATCGAACGGCCGCAGGCCTATGTGCGGGAACTGATCAAGCACCGCGAGGAGCGGGAGGAGCAGATCATGGCCTGCCTGGGCCAGGGCGTCGGCGGCATCCCCGAGATGGTGGCGTCGATGTACGTCGAGGTGCCCGAACACCTGCACAGCGCCGCCGCCCGCTCGGTGCTGTCGCACCTGATCCACATGGTGGAGACCGGGCGCGTCGCCTGCCAGGGCGAGCCGGAACCGGACAGCATCTTCAGCGCCGCCTAGTGCATGTCTCGCCTAAACCAAGCCACCCGCTAGAACCGCCATGTCCGCCGCCGTGCCCAAGGTCGCGATCACCGGCTTGCGCAAAGCCTTCGCCGGCGAGAGGGTGCTGGACGGCGTCGATCTGGAGGTCGCGGGGGGCGGCTCGCTGGTGTTGTTGGGGGAGTCGGGCAGCGGCAAGACCCTGACCCTGAAATGCCTGATCGGCCTGGTCCGGCCCGACGGCGGCAGCATCCGCATCGACGGCGAGGAAACGGTTGGCCTGGGCGGTGCCGAACGGGACCGCCTGCTGGGCCGCTTCGGCATGCTGTTCCAACAGGCGGCCCTGTTCGACAGCCTGCCGGTCTGGCGCAACGTCGCCTTCCGCCTGTTGCAGCGCCAGCCGAAGGCGGTCGAGGCGGCCCGCCAGACGGCGATCGAAACCCTCGGTTCGGTCGGCCTGGGCCCGGCGGTGGCCGACCTGATGCCGGCGGAACTTTCGGGCGGCATGCAAAAGCGCGTCGGCATCGCCCGCGCCATCGCCGGACAGCCGGAGATCATCCTGCTGGACGAACCGACCGCCGGCCTGGACCCGATCATGTCCAACGTGATCGCCCAGTTGATTGTGCGCAACGTCCGCGAACTGGGGGCGACGGCCCTGTCGATCACCTCCGACATCAACACCGCGATCGGGGTGGCCGACGACGTCGCCATGCTGCACCAGGGCCGCATCGTCTGGTTCGGCCCGGCCGGGGACATCGCCGACAGCGGCAACGAAGTGGTCGAACGCTTCATCCACAAGTGGAAGATCGAACAGGCCGCCGCGTAGAGCATCATGCCGTTGTGTTCGGTCCAGGGGGAAGATGCTGGAGCAGTTCGAGAAGTTTGCGGCCGACGTCATGCCGACGGTGCGGAGCCAATCCACCGAGGTCGCGCAATTAGTACTAATTCAGGATTTGGAAGGAGATCGGAGATGCCCGAAAGCGAGGCTTACAGGAAGGGAATGGAAATTCGCCGCCAGCTCATGGGCGATGCCATGGTCGAGCAGATGGCCGCCAACGTCTATGACGATCCGCTGATGCAGAAGTTCGGCGACTATGCCAGGGAGGCGGTGTTCGGCCTGTTATGGACCCGGCCGGGGCTGGATCTGAAGACCCGCACCCTGATCTGTGTGGTCTCGGATACGGCGACCGGCCGCTGGCCGGAACTGGCCATCCATCTGCGCATGGCCCGCCGCCAGGGCTGGAGCGAGGATGAATTGTCGGAAACCCTGCTGCACCTGTCCGGCTACATCGGCCTGCCGTCGGTGCGCGAGGCGATGATCACCGCCAAGGAGGTGTTCGCCGAGATGCGTGACGAGGACTAGCTGGCTGATCGGGCCGTCGTCAGCAACCGTCTTCGAGCCAGCGCGAGGCCCAGCAGGCCCACGCCCAACAGGACCAGGGCGGCCGGTTCGGGTACCGTCGGCGGGATCTCGACGATGCCGGCCTGGGCGAAGGTGACGTGTTCCCATTGCCCCACGGCGGCCGAGCCGGCCCCGATGGTGACCACTTCCAGCAACGGTTTGTTATTGGCGAAGTCCCATTTCAGTAACCGCAGGCCGCCGTCGGAATGGAATTCATCGGTCAGCAGGATGTCGCCGATATTGTTGGTGAATTGGCTGGCTTCGGCACCTAGGATCTTGCCGGTACCGAAATTGACCCCGAAGAAATTGGAATTGGCGTCGATAATGTCGATATCCTCGATGTTGAAGCCGATGTCCCAGTATTGAATACCGGCGCAGCAGTCGAAGGCATAGAGCCGACTCTGCCCTTCGGCGCCGGCGATGATTTTGCCCGCCAGATCACCGAAAACCGAGGGAATGTCCGGTACCACGGTCAGCCCCTCGAGATGGACGCCGGCGTCGGCGATAAATGTCGGCGTGCCGGCGGAATTGACCCGCCAGACCTCGCCGTTGGTGGTCACCGCGATCAGATCGCCGCCGAATTTGCCGGTGCGGTCGACGTAAAGCGAGCCACGCATTAAACCATTGCCGGCGCCCGGCAGGTCGACCCAGGGATTGATCACCGTGCTGCCACCGTCGGTGATTCGGGCGATCTGCCCGTCGACGCCGTTGCCTGTGAACAGATCACCGGTGGTAAAGCCGCCGGCGCCGCCGGAGCGGACGGTGGCGATCTTCACCTCGTTGGTGAAACCGGAAGCACTGGAAAAGGCGTGCTGATTACCGTCCTGGTCGATCCGGGCGAAGTTTGTCGGCGTGCCGCTGGCGTAATTGTGGCTGACCACCACAGAATTGGTCGGTTCGTGGTAGTCGATGCCGATCGGATTGCTGAAGGTCGTGGAAATCGCCGTGAAAGTGATTTCCAAGGCGTTGGCGGGCGCCGCCGCCACCATCGCAACCGATGCCACGGCCGCCAGACAAGTCTTTCTGCGCCACAAGTCTTGCATGACATCTCTCCCTTGCGGATAGCCATGCAAGGGCCGTGCCAACTTGGTCGGCGGCTTTAATTTCAATGAGTTACGCGGTGGCAACCATTGACTTGGTTAGGATAGTGTAAATTTTCTCGACAACTTTGCCGACCGCGCCTCAGCGCCGGGCGTGGATCACCATCGAGACGGCGAAGCCGAACAGCACGAAAAAGACCAGGAAGATGCCGCCCGTCAGTAAATACGGCGAGGCCTCGCCGATGCGGTGCACATCCGGGTAGCCGCGCAGGTATTTGATGTTCAGCCCCTGGCCCAGGCGGATGCGGTCATAGACCTCCTTTTCCACCGAGTCGCTGCCCAGGATGCGCTGGCCCGTGTTGTCGGTGAAGCGGAACCGGACGATATAGCTGGTGCGGGGGCGCAGTCGCCGGGAATAGGAGGCGACTTCTTTCTTCACCACCCGGGCGTAGGCCTTGCGGCCCTTTTGATCGAGCGCCAGATCGGCGGCGATCTCGAAGCCGATGACGGCCATGCCGAAGCCCAGGATGGCCATCATCACCAAGCCGCTGAACAGCTTCCGGCCGGGTGAATAGTCCTCCGCCATGTCCGGATCGCCGCGCCTATTCGGCGGCGCCGGGCAGGACGTGGTCGGCGAACTGTTCGCGCAGGGTGATCTTCTGGATCTTGCCGGTGGCGGTGTGCGGGATCTCGTCGACGAAGGCCACGTCGTCCGGCATCCACCATTTGGCGATCTTGCCTTCCATGAAATCGAGGATTTCATCGCCGCCGATGCTGCTGCCTTCGGCCCGGACGATGACCAGCAGCGGCCGTTCGTCCCATTTCGGATGCGAGATGCCGATCACCGCCGCCTCGGCGACTTCCGGATGGCCGACGGCGACGTTTTCCAAATCGATCGAACTGATCCATTCACCGCCCGATTTGATCACGTCCTTGGCCCGGTCGGTGATCTGCATGAAGCCTTCCGGGTCCAGGGTGGCGACGTCGCCGGTGTCGAACCAGTCGCCGTCGTCCAGCACTTGGCCGCCCTCGCCCTTGAAATAGCCGTTGGTGACCCACGGTCCGCGGACCATCAGGTGGCCGAAGGCGACGCCGTCGCGGGGCAATTCGTTGCCGTCGTCGTCGATGATCTTCATATCGACGCCGTAGATCGCGCGGCCCTGCTTGACCTTGTAGGGCAGCAACTCGTCGTAGCCGTAGCCGGCCATCTTGGCCTTCATGTTGCAGGTGGTGCCGAGCGGGCTCATCTCGGTCATGCCCCAGGCGTGGATCACGGTGACGTCGTAGTCTCTTTCGAACGCCTCGATCATCGATTGCGGCGCCGCCGAGCCGCCGATCACCGTGCGGCTCATGTGCGGCAGGGTCTTGTTGCTCTGCTGCAGGTATTGCAACAGCATCAGCCAGACCGTGGGTACGCCGGCGGAGATGGTGACCTTTTCCCGGTCGAGCAATTCATAGACGTGCTTGCCGTCCAGGGCCATGCCGGGAAGCACCAGCTTGGCGCCGCACATCGGCGCTGCATAGGCGATGCCCCAGGAGTTGGCGTGGAACATCGGCACCACCGGCAACACAGTGTCCTGCGAGGACAGGCCCAGGACGTCCTGGGTGCAGGCGGCCCAACTGTGCAGCATCGTCGAGCGGTGGCCGAACAACACGCCCTTGGGATTGCCCGTGGTGCCGGAGGTATAGCAAAGCGACGAGGCGGTGCGCTCGTCGAATTGCGGCCAGCTCAGATCATCGTCCTCGGCCGCCAGCAGCTCCTCGTAACACACCGCATTGGGCAGCGTGGTCTCGGGCATATGGTCGCGATCGGTCATGATCACGATGGCCTCGACGCTGTCCAGCTTGTCGGCCATGGCCTCCAGCAGCGGCACGAAGGTTAGTTCCGTGAAGATCAGCCGATCCTCGGCGTGATTGGCGATGTAGACGATCTGTTCCGGGAACAGCCGGGGATTGATGGTGTGCAGCACGGCGCCGATGCCGGATACCCCGTAGTAGCATTCCAGATGCCGATAGCCGTTCCAGGCCAGGGTCGCCACCCGGTCGCCCAGCGTGATCCCCCGCCGGCCCAGGGCCTTGGCCAGTTGCTTCGACCGTTGGTGGGCCTGGGCGTAGGTATAGCGGTGGATCGGCCCTTCCACCGAGCGCGAGACGATCTCCACATCGCCGTGGTACAGCGCCGCGAACTCGATCAGCGACGAAATCAGCAGCGGTCGGTCCTGCATAAGGGAAAGCATGCGCGCCTCCGGGATTGATCAGCCGGGTTTCGCCGCTCTATATCGCGTCGGCGCGGGCCCCGTAAAGCACCGACCGGGCCGCCAACCGCGAGCGGATTGCCTACTGGCTCAATTTCGAGAAATGTGGTCCGGCGATTTGATAGGTAATGTCGGTGTCCGAAGCCGCCGCCGCGAAGTAGCCGAACGAGTTCATCGGTGCCGACGAGGTGTTGGCCGGCGCCCCGGCGAAGCCACCCTTGATCTGGCCCGACAGGCTGGTGCCGCTGCGGCTGCCGGTCAGGGTGAGGAAGTATTCGGCATTCCCGATCGCCGTATTGCCGGAGAAGGTATAGCTGCCGCTGTCGACGCTCATGGTGCCGTTGCTGACGGTGATGTAGGTGCCGTCGAACGCCACCGAGAAGGAATAGGTGCCGACGGCGGTGTAGATCTGCACCGTGCCGTTGGATTCGTGGGCACCGTTGGCGACGGTGCCGATGACGGTACCGCTGAAGCTGCCGCTGACATCGTCATACAGGCTGGAACTGGTCAGCCGCGAGCCTGCCACCCACCAGGCCAGGCCGCTATCATGCCGGCTGCTGGCGGGCCCGACGTATCGCATCATCCAGGGACCCCACTGGACGTAGGAGCAAGTACAAATCGTGCTGCCGGACGGCGCCAGGCTGGACAACGAGACATCGGTGTTGCGGAACATGCCGATATCGGAATTGCCGCTGGGTTCGGTGGCGCCGTAGTGGCCGTCGTCGATGAAGCCGCTGTGCTCGTTGTCGGACACGCCGCCGAAACCGAGCGTGGCGGTCTGGATGCCGTGGCCGTAAGGGCTGTCGACCACGAAAGCGCCTTCGACCGTGTTGTTCGAGGCGTTGGTCTGGATGCGGTTGGACGGCACCGTCGCGCTGTTCACCGTGGTGGTGGATGTGGTGTTGGCGGAAAAGAACTTGTGCACGCCCAGGAAGGTTCCCGAGGAGTTGAAGTCCCGGGCGACGCCGCCGACATAGGCGTTCAGGGTTTGCGTGGTGCGGGTCGAGCCCAGGTCGGATGAGTCGGTGTCCCTGATCAGCGGTGCGTTGGGGTAGATCGTCGTGTTGGTGGAGCCAAAAGCCTCCTCGAGGCCGCGATCCTGGGTGACATCCGAGGTGTCCACCTCCTCGGCGCCGAGCACGGCGTAGTAGGGACCGGACTGGCCGAAGAAATCGGCGCCGCCACCACCGTCCTGGGTGGCGATCTCGCCGTCATAGAGATAGAAATCCGACGTCGACGAAATCAGCGACGAGCCGCGCGCATCCCCTCGCAGGTGATGCTCGTCGCCCGAGTCGGTACGGACCTCGCCCACCGCCATGCTGAGGGCATGGGTCTGCGATGATCCGCTGCCGCTGATCGCCAGGGTGCCGGTGAAGAAACTGGACTGGGCGCCGCTGCCGGAGGCACCCCAATAGATCGCCGCCTCGGCCTCGTTCAGCGGCGTCAGGCTGCCGCCGCGGGCATTCGGGATGAACGGTATGTTGCTGCCGCCCAGGGTGAAGTCGTCGCGCACGTCGTACACCGTCACGCCTGATGTCGGGAACGCCGAACTGGGCGTCGGTACGCCGGCGAACACCAACTCCTGGCTGCCGTTCAATTCGTACAGGATAAAATCCTGATCGTCGGTCAGCAGGCCGGAACCGGTGACCGAGCCGTTGGGCGTCGTATTGGTGCCCTCCAGGGTGAAGCTGCCGGCGCTGGACGGCACGAACAGGCTGTAGTCACCCTGGCTGGTGCTGACCTGGAACGTGCCGCCGCTGATGGTGATGTCGGATAGGGCGAGATTTTGCGTGCTGTCGGTATCGAGCGTGCCGGTCAGGGTGGCGGTGCCGCGCTTGCCCCGGCCCTCGAAGCCGGTCAGCGTCAGGCCGCTTGGCGTGGTGTCGGTCGATGTTGTGTCGGTTGACGTGGTGTCGGTCGACGTGGTGCCGGCGGTCTTCTCACTTTCGTCGGTCGCCTGCTGTTGCGAGGTGGTTTTCAGGCCGGTGGTGGTTTCCGCCTGTTCGGTGTTGCCGACCGGGTCGGTGGTTCGTACCGGTCCGCCACCCAGGTCGACCGGTTCGCCGGCCGAGCCGAGATCGGCCAATTGCGTGCCGGCGACGTCGTCGTCGCCAACGCTGACGCCCGCCTGGTCGGATTGGTCGGCATTGCTTTCCAGCGAATTCATATCCGACGAGATTTCCTGGCTGGTGACCTGGGTCGGCGCGCCGGGCGGTTGCCCGCCGGTGGCATCGATGCGGAATCCGGGATTGTTCGCCGTCACCGTCTGGCCGCCGCTGGTCAGGGTCATTTCCTGGCCAAACAGGAAGGTGCCGCTGGCGGCGGTGGCACTGGCCCGGGCGGTGGCGATGCCGCCGCGAATGCCGATCACCGCCGTCGGCGTCCGCAGCAATACCGGTGTCTTCTTGGAGATCTTGCCGCCGACCAGGCGGAACAGGCCCTTGGTGGTGGAGAAGGCCAGCTTGCCGGTCTTGGCCTTGGGATCGTAAACGAACTCGTCGATGGTGACGTCGGAATTGGGCCCCACGGTCAGGGCCGAACCGTCCAGGAACAGCAATTGCAGCTTGCCCCCGGCATCCGTTGTCACCCGCTCGTCGGCGACGATGTCGACGCCGATCCGCAGCACCCGGGATGCCTCCTGCGGCGGGGCGCCGTGCGCCTGGGGCAACACGGCCGAGGTCACGCCGATATTGGTCGCCGCCAGGGCGTTCGTGGGAACACAAAAAAGCGCTGCCAGACCCAGAGTCAGGCCGCCGAGAACGCCTCGCTTACGCATTTGCCACCTATTGGTTGGCCACCCGCTTCCAACAGGGTTACCTGAGTCGCCCGACTGTAGTACAGGCCCCGGACCATCGCAACGCGAAGTGCCCTTTATCGCGGCGGTGCCGGGGGCTATGTTCCGCTGTCCGGGATACGGTCGGTGACGGGGGCACGAATGGGGATTGGCGGATCAATGCGGCCCGATGGCGGATGCCTGCCATGAGCATGGAAATCCGGCTCCTGACCAGCCAGATTGGCGCCGAGATATTCGGCGTCGATGCGTCCCGGCCGCTGGCCGACGATACCGTCGCCGGGCTGCGTCGGGCGCTGTTGCAACACCTGGTGATTTTCCTGCGCGATCAGGCGTTGACGCCCGAAGTGCAACTGAGCTTCGCCCGCCATTTCGGCGAGCCGGATACCTATCCCTTCGTCAGGGGGCTGGAGGGCCATCCGGAAATCACCCCGGTGCTGAAAGGGGCGGACGAAACCGTCAATTTCGGCGGCATCTGGCATTCCGATACCAGCTATCTGCCGGAACCGCCCATGGCGACGGTGCTGTACGCCAGGGAATTGCCCGCGGTGGGCGGCGATACCCTGTTCGCCAACCAGTACCTGGCCTACGAAACCCTGTCGCCGCCGCTACGGCAATTCCTGGACGGGCTGACCGCGATCAACAGCGCCGGCAAGGGGGTGGCCAGCGCCACCCGGACCCACCGAATCGATGATACGGGCGACGGTGTCGACGACGAGGACATGCGGGCCGAGCATCCGGCGGTACGCCGCCATCCCGAAACCGGCCGCCGGGCGCTGTTCGTCAATGTCGGTCATACCGTCCGTTTCAAGGACATGACCGAGGCGGAAAGCGAGCCGATCCTGGACTATCTGTTCCGGCACCAGGTGCGGCCGGAATTCTGCTGCCGGTTCCGCTGGCAACCGGGATCGCTGGCCCTGTGGGACAACCGTTGCGCCCAGCACAATCCGGTCAACGACTACCACGGCTATCGCCGGGAACTACATCGTATCACCCTGAAGGGCGACCGGCCGCGGGGGCCGGGCCAGGGCTCGATGAACATGGAGGCGTAACAATGGCAGAGAGGCAAACCGCGACCTTCGCGGCGGGTTGTTTTTGGGGCGTCGAGGCGGCCTTTCGGCAGACCCCGGGCGTGGTCGCCACGGAGGTCGGCTATTGCGGCGGGGATTCGGCCCATCCGAGCTATGAGGAGGTCTGTACCGGGCAAACCGGTCATGCCGAGGCGGTGCGGGTCGGCTTCGATCCCGACGTCGTCGACTATTCGGAGCTGTTGGCGGTGTTCTGGGCCTGCCACGATCCCACTCAGTTGAACCGCCAGGGCCCGGACGTCGGCAGCCAGTACCGCACGGCGATCTTCTGCCACGACGAGGGACAGGCCGCCGCCGCCCGCGCCTCGCGCCAGTCGTTGCAGGACTCCGGCCATGTCCGCGGCGCCATCGTCACCGAAATCCAGCCGCTGGCGGACTACTACCCGGCCGAGGATTATCACCAGCAGTATTTCGAGAAGCGCGGCATGGCCCGCTCGCACCTGGGCTAGGAGTTCGGGCGCGATCGGCCGGCGATGCGGCGCAGCAGGCCGGCGATGCCGGTGGGCATGAACAGCATAAGCGCCAGCAGCAGGAAACCGTGCATCGGAAAGGCCAGGCCCTTGGACAGGCCGCCGGCGATCAGCGGGAAGAACTGGATCAGCAGCCCGCCCAGGACGGCGCCCCAGATCGTATTGATGCCGCCGACCACGGCGCCGATCAGCAGCAGGATTGACAGCCCCAGGGTGTAGCTGTCGGGGGCGATGAACTCGGTCAGTACCGCGTGCAGCGAACCGGCGATGCCGGCGTAGGCGGCGGAAATCCCGAACGCCAGGGTCTTGTAGCGGGTGGTGGCGATGCCGTTGCACATCGCCGCCGTCTGATTGTCGCGGATCGCGGTCAAGGCTCGGCCATGGCGGTGGCGGACCATGTTGCCGGCCAGCCACAGGGCCGGCACCAGCACCGCCAAGGTGACGTAGTGCCACCAGGTATCGTCGCCGATCGGCAGGCCGAACGGCACCTCCGGACGGTCCAGGTAGATCCCCTGGACGCCGCCGGTGATCGCTTCCAGGTGGCTGGATTTCAAGGCCTGCGGTATCGCCACCGCCAGCGCCCAGGTGGCCAGCGCCATGTAGACCAGGCCCAGGCGCAGGGCCGGGAAGCCGAACAGATAGCCGACCACGAAGGGCAGCAGCGCCGCCAAGGGCAGGGTGGCGTAGTAACTCAATCCCAGATGCGCCATCGCCATCGCCGAGGTATAGGCGCCAAGGGCGAAGAAGGCGCTGTGGCCAAGCGAGAACTGGCCGTTGAAGCCGCTCAACAGGTTCAGGCCGATGATGGCAATGGCATAGATCAACGGCATGGTGAAGAGGTACAGGGTGTAGGGCTCCACCCACAGCGGCAGCGCGACGGCGATGGCGAAGGCGGCGACGGCGACGGCCCGCCCGAACGCGGGCGACACCATGTTTCGTCGAGGCAGCGGCCGTCGCGACATCAGGCCAGCAGTCCCAGCAGCAGCGGCACGCTGAGGGCCGCGACCAGGGTGCTGGCGCTGATGATCGAGGCCATCAGGGTTGCATCGCCGCCCAGTTGCCGGGCCAGGATATAGCTGCCTGGCGGCACCGGCAGGACCGCGTAGATCAACACCGCCATGCGGGCCAGACCGGTGACGTCGAGGGCCCAGGTGGCGGCGACCGCCAGGGCCGGCATCACCGCCAGCCGCGCCAGGCAGGCCAGCACCACGTGCCGCCCGCCGCGGCGCAGGGCGGCGAATTCCAATCCGGCGCCGGCGGCCAACAGGCCCAGGGGCAGGGCGGCGCGGCCGAGAATGTCGAAGAACGGGTCCAACACCCAGGGCAGGCCGATGCCGCTGAGGCCGAGGCCGACGCCGATCGGTACCGACAGGATCATCGGATTGCCCGCGACCGCCAGGATCAGGCCCCTGATACTGCTTGCCCCGCCGCTGCCGTAGCGGTTCAGCGTGGTCACCGAAATCAGGTTGGCGGCCGGCGTGGCGAAGGCGACAACCACGGAGAACATGGTCAGGCCCGGCGTGCCGTACAGGCCGGCGGCCACCGCCAGGCCGACATAGGAATTGAAGCGCACGGCGCTTTGCACCAGCGAGGTGAAGGTGGGGCCGTCCATCGCCAGGTGCCGTCGTGCCGCCAACAGCAGTCCGGCCGCCACCGCCATGGCGCAAAGCGCCGCCGCCGCCGGCAACAGGTCGATCTCGCCGATATCGACATGGGCGAAGGTGCGCACCAGCAGGGCCGGGAACAGGATGTAGTAGACCAGGGGGTCCAGCAGCCGCCAGAAGTCGTCGCCCGGAAACCGCCGCAGCCGCAGCAACCAGCCAAGCGCCAGCAGCATGAAGATCGGCACGATGGTGGTCAGGGTGGTGAACATGCGGCTTCGGCGCTGGCCCGGTTCAGGCCAGCAGCCGCTCGGCCAGCGCCGCCAGGTCGGCCAGGCGCTCGGTCGGCCGGTGGGGGCTATCGCCGGGGTCGGCGTTGCCGCTGGCCAGCAGCACCGATCGCAGGCCAGCCCCGTTGGCGCCGGCGATGTCGGTATCCGGGCTGTCACCGACCACCGCCACCGCTTGCCGCCGCCGGCCCAGCCGTTCCAGCGCCATCTCGAAGATCAGCCGGTTCGGCTTACCCGGCACCACGGCGGTCTGGCCGCTGGCGGCTTCCAGGAAGGCCTGCACCGCCCCGGCCTCGGGCTCGAAGCCTTGGGCGCCGGGGACCCGCCGGTCGGGGTTGCTGGCGATCAACCTGGCACCGGCGTCCAGGTGCCGCACCGCCTCCGCCAGGGCGGCGAGCGGCATCTCCAGATCGACACCGGCGACCACGAAATCCGGCCGCTCGCTCTCGGTGGCGCCGGCCGCCAGCACCTCCTGGCGCAGGGCCGGGCTGCCGGCGACGAACACCGCCGGGGCTTCGGCCTGTTCCTTCAGATAGCGGGCCGTCGCCTGGCCGGAGGTGATGATGTTCCCGGCCGGTAGATCGATACCCATGCCGGCCAGCCGATCGGCGTAGTCATCGGCCGCCGCCCGGGCGTTGTTGGTCAGGGCGACGATCCCGATGCCGGCGGCCCGCAGGGCGCTGACCGCCTCGGCGGCGCCTGGGATCGGCTCGGGACCGCGGTACAGCACGCCGTCCATGTCCAGGATCAGGCCGTCGATGTCGTCCAGGCCCTCGGGGATCTCGCGTTGCCGGGCTAATTCCTCGAAGGGCGGTAGCGGCGCCCGCCAATGGGCGTTCAGCGACCGTACCGGCACCTGCAGAACGATCGGGTCCC
The DNA here is from genome assembly GCA_030746635.1 of Alphaproteobacteria bacterium. GTDB lineage: Bacteria > Pseudomonadota > Alphaproteobacteria > JASLMH01. The sequence goes on from JASLMH010000051.1 coordinate 25,807, forward strand.
GGCCGTGGCTGCGCCAGCGGATCTCGTCGTCGATCTCGACACTGGCCCAGGCGGCGGCGGCCTCGCCTTCGGTGGTGAAGCTCTCGGTCAGGGATTGGATGGTGATATGCGGGATGCCGTCGATCAGGTTGACGTCGTTCCAATGGACGTGGCCGGCCACGCACAGGATGACGTTGCCGGCCTGGCGGAACAGGGCCTGGATCTCACGTTGATGGGGGAAGCCGCCAAAACCGGGGTTGTTGTCGAAATAGTAGTTACCTTGCATCGAGCCGCCATCCAGCGGCACGTGGCTGAAGACGATGGTGGGGAGTTTGCTGGCGGCCAGGTCGTCGGCCAGCCAGCGCAGGTCGGCCGGATTCGCCAGCAACCCCTGGGGTCGGTGGATTTGGCTGTCGAGCTGCCAGAACACCAGGTGCCGGCCCGCTACGTCGGCGCTGTGATGATCGGTGGATTGTCCCAGGATCTCGCCGTTCTCGGCGATCGACAGATTGACCTGGTCGTGGTTGCCGATCAGGTGATGGCGGGGAGCGTCGATCTCGGCGAAACCGGCGGTGACCTCGGTCAGGAGGCGCCGATCGGTCTCGGCGTCGATGTCCGAGATGCGGTCGCCCAGATCGACCACATAGTGCGGCCGGTAGTCGGCGGCAAAGGCGGCGAAATCGCGCAGCAGCGGCAGCGCGGCCTCGCCGATCTTAGTCAATTTCGAGGGGCCGTGATGCATATCGGCGATCACGGCGAGCTTCAGGGTTTCGGGCATGGAAAGGGTACTTTCGTTACGGTGTCCGCCGGTCGTTGGCCAGCCGATCCAGCAGCCCCTGCAGGATATAGGTGGCGGCCAGCTTGTCCACGACCTCCGCCCGGCGCTTGCGGGTGGTGTCCATCTCCTCCACCAGCATGCGCTCCACCGCCGCCGTGCTCAGCCGCTCGTCCTGGAAGGCGATGGGCAGGTCGCGCTTCGCCAGCAGGTTGGCGGCGAAGGCCCTGGTCGATTGACAGCGCGACCCCTCGCTGCCGTCCATGTTGATGGGCAGGCCCAGGACCAGGCCGCCGACCTGGTGTTCGTCGGCCAGTGCCAGCAATCGTTCGGCGTCGAGGCTGAATTTGCGCCGGCGGATGGTTTCCAACGCGCTGGCGATCCGCCAGGTGGTGTCGGACAGGGCCAGGCCGATGGTCTTGCTGCCCAGATCCAGCCCGATCAAACGCCGCCCCTGGGGCACGGCGGCGCGCAACGCCTCGGGGTTGATCGTGGGCATGTCGGGTGATAGCTTCCGCGCGCTTCGAAAAGGGGCTCTCTACGAAAGATTCCAGGCGCCGCCGTATGGGCGGGCCGGGCCGCGAAAGGTCGCACATGTCGGTGGATAAAGCCACGGTTGCGCGGATCGCGCATCTCGCCCGCATCGGCGTGGCCGAGGAGGAGTTGGAGCCGCTGGCGGCCGAGCTTTCGGGCATCCTGCAATGGATCGAGCAGTTGAACGAGGTCGACACCGACCAGGTGCCGCCGATGGCCAGCGTGCATGACGAGCCGCTGCGCTGGCGCGCCGACCGGGTCGACGACGGCGACAAACAGGACGATATCGTGGCCAATGCGCCCGCGGGACGGGACGGCTTCTTCGCCGTGCCCAAGGTGGTCGAGTGATGCCGGCGGCGACCGATCTGTCGATCGCCGAGGCGCGCGACGCCCTGGCCAAGGGCGAGCTTTCGGCCCGGGAGCTGACCGAGGCGCACCTGGCGGCGGTGGCGGCGGCCCGGCCCCTGAACGCGATGATCACCGAAACGCCGGAGCGGGCCCTGGCCATGGCCGAGGCTTCGGACGGCCGCCGGGCCGGTGGCGAGGCCGGGGCGTTGGAGGGCATTCCCCTGGCGATCAAGGATCTATTCTGCACCGACGGCGTCCCGACCACCGCCGGCAGCCACATCCTGGACGGCTTCACGCCGCCGTACGAAAGCACCGTCACCGCCAATCTGTGGCGGGCCGGTGCGGTGATGCTGGGCAAGACCAACCTGGACGAATTCGCCATGGGCTCGTCCAACGAAACCAGTTACTTCGGCCCGGTAAAGAACCCCTGGCGCCGCGTCAACGACGATTC
>JASLMH010000052.1 GCA_030746635.1 Alphaproteobacteria bacterium
GGGCCGACCATCTTGGCCCCGAACGGCATGACGCGAGGGGCGCCGGCGAGGTTCATCTCCTCCTCGAACAGATAGCGCTGCATCGGCGTCCAGCCGGGGCCGCCGTGCTCGACCGGCCAGTTGGGGGCGGCCCAGCCCTGGCGGTACAGGACCTTGTGCCATTCCTGGGTCAGGGCGTGATCGGCCAGGATGGTGGTCGAGAGCCGCGCCGCCTCGCGCATCTCGTCGCTCAGGTTTTCCGCCAGAAAGTGGCGCACCTGATCCTGGAAGGCCCCCAGTTCGGCCGATAGCGTGATGTCCATGTCCCTTGCCTATCCTTGGTTGGCGGCCAGATCGCGGGCGATTACCAGTTTCTGGATGTCGTTGGTGCCCTCGTAGATGCGGGCCCCGCGCACCGCCCGGTAATAGCGTTCGACCGGATAATCCCGCAGATAGCCGTAGCCGCCCAGGGTCTGCACGGCGCCGGAACAGACCCGCTCGGCCATGTCGGTGGCATACAGTTTCGCCATCGAGGCTTCCTTCAGGCAGGGCTGGTGGGCGCTGCGCAGGGCAGCGGCGTGCCAGATCAGTTGCCGCGCCGCCGCCAGCTCGGTGGCCATGTCGGCCAAGCGGAAAGCCACCGCCTGGTGCTCGAAGATCGGCTTGCCGAAGGCCTGGCGTTCCTGGGCATAGGCCAGCGCCGCCTCATAGGCCGCCCGGGCGATGCCCGCCGCCTGGGAGGCGATGCCGATGCGGCCGCCCTCGAGATTGGACAGCGCGATGCGATAGCCCTGGCCCTCCTCGCCCAGCAGGGCGTCGGGGGGCAGGCGCATCCGGTTGAAGGACAGTTGCGCGGTGTCCGAAGCGTTCAGGCCCATCTTTTGTTCCAGCCGCACCACCTCGTAGCCCGGCGTATCGGTGGGCACGATGAAGCAGCTGATACCGCGCTTGCCGGCGTCGGGATCGGTCAGCGCCAGCACCAGGGTCAGATCGGCGTTCTTGCCGGTGGTGATGAACTGCTTGCTGCCGTCGATCACATAAGCATCTCCGTCACGCACGGCGCGGACGCGCAGGGCGGCGGCGTCGGAGCCGCCCTGAGGCTCGGTCAGGGCGAAGGCGCACAGCATCTCGCCCCTGGCCAGCGGCCGCAGATAGCGGTCTTTCTGTTCCGCGCTGCCGTATTCCAGGATCGGCATGCAGCCGACCGAGTTGTGGCCGCTCATCACCATGGCGACGGCGCCGTCGCCCCAGGCGATCTGCTCCAGCGCCATGGCATAGGCAACGTAGTCGGCACCGGCGCCGCCCCATTCCTCGGGCACGGTCATGCCCATCAGGCCGAGTTTGCCCATTTCGGCGAAGATCGGGGCCGGGAATGTAGCGGTCTTCTCCCATTCGGCGGCGTGGGGGACGATCTTCTCCCGGGCGAAGGCGCCGGCCATGTCGGCGATCATCCGTTGTTCGTCGTTGGGGATCATCCCCCTACTCCCTTGGCGGACCGGCTAGTGAACCTGCCGGTCCTGATCCTGCCAATACGGCTTGCGCAGTTCCCGCTTGAGGATCTTGCCCGACGGGTTGCGCGGCAGCTCGGCGGCGAAATCCACCGACTTCGGACACTTGTAGCCGGCGATGTTCTGGTGCGCGAAGCCGATCACCTCCTCGGCATCGAGCTCCTGGTCAGGGGCAACGACGATGATCGCCTTCACCGCTTCGCCCCATCTGTCATCGGGCACGCCGATCACCGCTACATCGGCGATCTTCGGATGTGCCGCCAGGGCGCTTTCGACCTCGGCCGGATAGATATTCTCGCCGCCCGAGATGATCATGTCCGTCACCCGGTCATGGATGTAAAGGTAGCCCTCGTCATCGAAATAGCCGGCATCGCCGGAATGGAACCATTCCCCCTTGATCGCCTCGGCCGAGGCCTCGGGCAGGTTCCAATAGCCTTTCATGATCTGGCCGCCGGCGACGACGATCTCGCCGACCTGGCCGACGGGGCGGTCGTCGCCGTCCTGGTCGACCACCCGGATGCGCGCCGTCGACATCGGCTTGCCGCAGGACTTCATCTTGTCGCTGCCGTCGTGGTCCTCGGGCGGCAGATAGGTCACGGCGCCGGTGGTCTCGGTCAGGCCATAGACCTGGGCGAAGCCGCAGCCGAACGCCTCGACCGCCTGCTGCAACACCGGAAACGGGATCGGCGAGGCGCCGTAGACCACCATCTTGACGGAGGAGAAATCGGTCTCGGCGCAGCCCGGCGTCTGCAACAGGAACAGGATCACCGCCGGCACGAACAGCACCTGGGTGATGCGATGTTCCTCGACCGCCCGCAGGATCGCCGGCGGGTCGACGTCTGGTAGCAGCACGTTGGTGCCGCCGACATAGAAGGCGACGAAGCCCCATTGGCAGCCGGCGACGTGGAACAGCGGCATGGCGACCATGGAGACGTCGTCGACGTCCCAGCTGCCCCATTCGTCCAGCACGATCGGCAGCATGTAGAGGAAGTTCTTGTGCATGATCTCCACCCCCTTGGGGTGGCCGGTGGTGCCGCTGGAGTAGACTTGGATGGCGGTGTCCGAGGGCGCGCCCTCGGCGGCCGGATCCTCGCTCGGCTGCTGGTCCCGCCAGGCGCTGTAGGCCGACCATTCGAGGTGGTTGTCGTGCAGGGCGATGGTCTTCCTGACCGTCGTCAAGCCATCGCCCAGGCCCTCGATCATGGCGTAGAACTCCTCGCCGACGAACAGCATCTCGGCGCCGGCGTCGTTGACCACGAAGGCCACTTCCGGCGGCGCCAGGCGGAAGTTCACCGGCACCAGCACCGCGCCGGCCTTGGATGCGCCGTAGTAGATCTCGAAGAAGACGTCGATGTTCTTGGCCAGGATGGCGACCCGCTGGCCGGGCTTGATGCCGGCCTCGATCAGGCCGTTGGCGACCCGGCTGGCGTTGTCGTTGAGTTGCCGATAGGTGGTCTGCCGATCCTCGAAGATCAGCGCCACCTTGTCGCCGCGCTCCCTGGCATGGCGGCGGATCGGATCGGCCATGAAACGGTAGCCGTCCTGGTTTTCCATGCCTACTCCTCCCCCGAAATCGTCCCTGTCGTCATTGCTCCTGTTATGACATGAAACGGCCGGCCGCCGCCATTAGCAACGGCCGGCCGGAATGTTGGCCGGAATTCGGTACCGCCTAGCGCGGCTGGAACTTGCGGAAGTCCGGCTTGCGCTTCTCCTGGAAGGCGGTCACGCCCTCATGGGATTCCTCGGTCTCGTAGTAGGCCTTGACGGATTGGAAGCCGAGGATGCCGATGCCGCGGATGTGCTCGGTGTCGGCGTTGAACGAGCGCTTGGCGATGGCCAGGGCGGTCGGGCTCTTGGCCATGATCTCCTGGCACCACTTGTCGACTTCCTCGTCGAGTTGGTCGGCCGGCACCACGGTGTTGACCAGGCCCATCTCCAGCGCCTCCTGGGCCGAGTAGCGCCGGCACAGGTACCAGATCTCGCGGGCCTTCTTCTCGCCGACCACGCGGGCCATATAGGCGGTGCCGAAGCCCGGATCGACCGAGCCCATGGCCGGCCCGACCTGGCCGAAGATGGCGGTATCGGCGGCGATCGACAGATCGCACAGGATGTGGAGGACGTGGCCGCCGCCGATGGCGTAGCCGTTGACCCGGGCGATCACCGGCTTGGGGATGTCGCGGATGATCGCATGCAGATCCTCCACCGGCATGCCCAGGGTGCCGCGGCCGCCATAGCTGCCCTCGTGGGAGTCGGCGGATTGGTCGCCGCCGGTGCAAAAGGCCTTGTCGCCGACGCCGGTCAGCACGATGACGCCGATATCGGGGTCCCAGCCGGCCTTGTTGAAGGCATCGATCAGATCCTCCGCCGTCTGGTGGCGGAAGGCGTTGTATTTGTCCGGACGGTTGATGGTGATCCGCGCCACCCCGTCCTTCACTTCATACAGAATATCCTGATAGCTCATGTTTCCTCGCAGTCGTTTGTTGTCTTTTTAAGCTTAGCCTGTGCCACCCCGCTCCCCCACCCGGCCACCCAATCGTACGATCCCGTGGGTGGCCGGGTGGGGGAGCGGGGTGGCACAGGCACTCCCGATCACATCGGCATTCAATCAGCCATGCATGGTCAGGCCGCCGGAGACGCTTATGGTCTGGCCGGTAATGTAACCGGCATCGTCGCTCAGGAAGAAGGCGACCAGGCCGGGATAGTCCTCGGGCTCGGCGACCCGGCGCATCGGCACGGCCTTTTCCAGGGCGGCGATCAGCTTCTCGCCCTGGCCGGCCAGCAGCGGCGTGTTGGTCGGGCCGGGGCAGATGGTGTTGAGGACGATGCCCTTGCGCGCCAGTTCCCGCGACATGGTCTTGGAAAAGGCGATCAGGCCGCCCTTGCAGGCGGCATAGACGGCCTCGCCCGACGAACCGACCCGGCCGGCGTCGGAGGAGATGTTGACCACCCGGCCACTTCCGCGCTCGGCCATGCCCTTCAGCACCACGTGGCAGAGGTTCAGGGGTCCGTACATGTTGATGGCGATGACCTTCTGCCAAAGCGCCAGGTCGCTGTCCAGGAACGGCATGGCGATATCCCAGCCGGCGTTGTTGACCAGGCCGCCCACCGGCCCGGTATCGCCCTCGAAGGCGGCGACGGCACCGGCCACGGCGTCGTAGTCGCTGACATCGCAGGCATAGGCCCCGGCCTTGCCGCCGGCGGCGCGGATCTCCCCGGCCACCGTTTCGGCGCCCTCGCCGTTGAGATCGAAGATCCCGACCACGCAACCTTCCTCGCCCAGGCGGCGACAGATTGCCCGGCCGATGCCGCTGGCCCCGCCGGTGACGATCACCGCCTTGTTTTCCAATCCACGCATCTCGACGTCTCCATGCCTAACTTTCATTGGTTGCAGTGCAGCATAATGCCTGAAATCGGACGAGTCCTGGAATTGTTGGCTACTGCTACAATTCGCCGCAAAAACAATCTGTGCCGGCCTATTCGTCCAGGGTGGACCCGGCGCCCCGTACCCTTGATTGCCGCATGCGCCGCCGATAGCGGTCGGCGTCGTAACCGGTACCGCGATGCAACAGGCAACGGTTGTCCCAGATCACCAGATCGCCCGGTTGCCAGGCATGGCGAAGGATATGTTCCGCCGCCGTCGCCCGCGCCAGCAGATCGTCCAGCAGGGCGCGGCCCGTCGCTTCGTCCCAGCCGACGATTTCCCGGGCGTGGGAGCCGACGAAATAGTTCCTCTCGCCGGTTCGCGGATTGGCCCGCACCAGTTTTTGCCGGACCGGCGGCAGCGAAGCGGCGTGGGATGGCGTGACCGCGTCGGGGGCCACCTTGGAGCGGGAAAAGACGTAGTCGTGAATGGCGATCAGCGGTTCGATTTCCGCCTGCAGGCTCTCGGGCAACCGGCGGTGAGCGGCGCGGGCGCTGACGAACTCGGTGGCGCCGCCTTCCCCGGGCACCTCGTAAACGCACATGATCGACAGGAACGCCGGCACCTCGCGAAACGAGGAATCCGAATGCCACAGGTTGTTGCCGGTCTGGAAGACGGTGCGCTCGTGGCTGTTGCCCAGTTTGCTGCCGTCCTCGAGCACGTTGCCGATGGTGCCGAGATAATCGACCACGCCATCCTGACCGAGTTTGACGTGATTGGCCTCCGGCTCACCGAAATGGCGGGTAAAGGCAACCTGCCCCTCGTCATCGAAGGGCTGCTCCGGGAACTGCAGGAAGGAAAAGTCGTCGATCGCCCCTCGAATGTCCTCCAGCGCCGCCGCCGGCAGCGGGGCGCGCAGATCGATGCCGGTGACGCGGGCGCCGAAATCGGCGTGCAGGGGTTCGATCGCCAGGCTGGTCATGGCGGCTATTCAAGCACCGGATCGCCCTGGAACCAAGCGCCGGCCCGGCGCGGAAACCGCCATGGCGGCCCAGGTTTGCCTTGCTCCCCCTGGCGTGTATGTTGCGGCGACCAACGAGGACAAACAACGCGCGCCGGGCGCGCGAGCGTAGACGAGGAAAGAGATCCGCCATGACAGATCAAGTGAAGGCCGGCCAGATGCTGCAGGACAAGGTCATTCTGGTCACCGGCGCCGGCCGTGGCGTCGGCCGGGACATCGCGCTTTTGGCCGCCAGCCAGGGCGCCAAGGTGGTGGTCAACGACCTTGGCGGCGAGGCCGACGGCGAGGGCGCCGACAAGACGCCGGCGATGGAAGTGGTCGGCGACATCAAGGAAGCCGGCGGCGAGGCGGTGGCCAACTATGGCAGCGTCGCGGATTTCGACACCGCCCAGGAGATGGTGCAGCAGGCCGTCGACACCTATGGCCGGATCGACGGCGTGGTCAACAACGCCGGCATCCTGCGCGACGTGATCTTCCACAAGATGACCGAGGCGGATTGGGACATCGTCATCGCCGTGCATCTGAAGGGCAGCTTCAACGTCGCCCGCGCCGCCGCCACCCATTTCCGCGAACAGCAGTCGGGCGCCTTCGTGCACATGACCTCGACCTCCGGCCTGGTGGGCAATTTCGGCCAGGCCAACTACGCCGCCGCGAAACTGGGCATCGTCGGCCTGTCGAAGTCCCTGGCCCTGGACATGTCCCGCTTCAACGTGCGCTCCAACTGCATCTCGCCCTTCGCCTGGAGCCGCCTGATCGGCACCATCCCCATCGCCGACGATGCCCAGGCCGCCCGGGTCGAGAAGATCAAGGCGATGACGCCGGCCAAGATCGCGCCGATGGCGGGCTATCTGCTGTCGGACGCGGCCAGTGAGGTCAGCGGCCAGATCTTCGGCGTGCGCCACAACGAGATCTTCCTGTTCGGCCATCCCCGCCCGGTCCGCTCGGTCCAGCGCGGCGAAGGCTGGACGCCGGAAACCATCGCCGAGCACGCGATCCCGGCCATGCAGGCCAATTTCGCGCCGCTGGAGCGCAGCCAGGACGTCTTCAGCTGGGATCCGGTCTGATCAACCGGGCGCGGAGAAGCCGTAATGGCCATCGACTACGACAAGCTGCTGAACTGGCCGTTCCCGGAGGTGGTGCAGACCTACACCTCCCGTGACAGCATCCTCTACGCCCTGGGCGTCGGCCTGAACATGGACCCCCTCGACGAGGCGCAGTTGCGCTTCACCTACGAGGACGCGATGCAGGCGCTGCCGACCATGGGCGTGGTGCTGGCCACGCCGGGCTTCTGGGTCAAGGACCCCGATACCGGCGTCGACTGGGTCAAGGTGCTGCATGGCGAACAGGGCCTGCGCCTGCATCGGCCGCTGCCGGCCGAGGCGACGGTGGTGGCCACCAACAAGGTGACCGAGATCGTCGACAAGGGCGAGGGCAAGGGTGCCCTGTTGCTGCAGGAACGAGTGGTGGTCGACCAGGCCACGGGCGAGGCGCTGGCGACCTTGTATTCGACCACCTTCGCCCGCGGCGACGGCGGTTTCGGCGGCCCGACCGAGGGCGCCCGGCCGGTGCATGCATTGCCCGAGCGGGAGCCCGACACGGTCTGCGATCTGCCGACCCTGCCGCAGGCGGCGCTGATCTATCGGCTGTCCGGCGACTACAACCCGCTGCACGCCGATCCCAAGGTGGCCGCCGGTGGCGGCTTCAAGGCACCGATCCTGCATGGCCTGTGCACCTTCGGCGTCGCCGGCCACGCCATCCTGCGCAGCTATTGCGACTACGACCCGACCCGCTTCAAGGCCATGAGCCTGCGCTTCTCCTCGCCGGTCTATCCTGGCGAGACCATCCGCACCGAGATGTGGCGGGACGGCGAGGTCGTCAGCTTCCGCAGCCGGGTGGTGGAACGCGACGTGGTGGTGTTGAACAACGGGCGGGCCGAAGTCGCCTGATGTCGGCACCGACCCGGCGCTATCACCTCGACCGGCTGGTCGACTTCGCCGCCGATCTGTTCGCCGCCGCCGGCATGCCGTCGGACCGCGCCAGGGTGGTGGGCGAACTGCTGGTCGAGGCGGACGCCATGGGCCACGACACCCACGGCCTGAACCTGGCGCCGCAGTACCTCGACGATCTGCAAACCGGCGTCATGGCGGCGGTGGGCGAGCCCGAGGTGGTCGCCGATCGCGGCGCCACCCTGGTCTGGGACGGCGGTTATCTCTCCGGCGTCTGGCTGACCGCCCGGGCCATCGGCGAGGCCTGTACGCGGGCCAAGGAATACGGCACCGCCACGGTGGCCATCCGGCGCAGCCATCACATCGCCTGCCTGGCGGCGTTCCTGCCGCTGGCCACCCGGCACGACATCATGCTGACCCTGGCCAGTTCCGATCCCTCGGTGGCGGCGGTGGCGCCGTTCGGTTCCTACCAGGCGGTCTACACGCCCGATCCCCTGGCGGTCGGCATCCCGACGCCGGGCGACCCGATCCTGATCGACATCTCCGCCTCGGCCACCACCATCGGCCTGACCGGCCGGGTGCAGGGCCAGGGCGAACGGCTGCCCGGCCCCTGGCTGGTCGACAACCAGGGCCATGCCTCGGACGACCCGGGCGTGCTGGCGACCGAGCCGCCGGGGGCGCTGCTGCCGCTGGGCGGCCTGGACCGGGGCCACAAGGGTTTCGCCCTGGGCCTGATGGTCGAGGCCCTGACCTCGGCCCTGGGCGGCTACGGCCGGGCCGACGGGCCGGCCCATTGGGGCGCCGCCGTCTACCTGCAGGCCATCGACCCCGAGGCGTTCGGCGGCCTGGACGCCTTCACCCGGCAGACCGGCTGGCTGGCCGAGGCCTGCCGGGCCGCCGCCGTGCCGCCCGGTCGGCCGCCGGTGCGGCTGCCCGGCGACGGCGCCATGGCGCGCAGGCGCGCCGCCGCGGCCGAGGGCGTACCGCTCTATCCGACGATCATGGCCGATCTCGCCCCCTGGGCGGAGCGGCTTAAGGTGGCGCCGCCGGCGCCGATCACCTAGACACGAAAAAGGGAAGACATCGCATGCGCGAAAACAACGTCAGGAACATCTGGGCCGGCGGCGGCTATGTGGTCAACGCCTGGCTGGCCATACCCAATTCGTTCAGCGCCGAGCAGATGGCCCATACGCCGTTCGATTCCGTGACCGTGGATATGCAGCACGGCATGGTCGATTTCCAGGCCGCGGTGCCGATGCTGCAGGCGATCTCCACCACCGACAAGACGCCGCTGGCGCGGGTGCCGTGGAACGACCCGATCCCGATCATGAAGATCCTCGACGCCGGTGCCTACGGCGTGATCTGCCCGATGGTCAACAACCGGGCCGAGGCCGAGCGCTTCGTCGGCGCCTGCCGCTACGCACCCGACGGCTATCGCAGCCTGGGGCCGCCGCGCGGCGTGTTGTACGGCGGCCCGGACTATGTCGAACGGGCCAACGACACCGTCCTGACCTTCGCGATGATCGAGACCGAGGAAGCCATGGGCAACCTCGACGAGATCATGTCGACTCCGGGCCTGGACGCCATCTATGTCGGCCCCAACGACCTCTCCCTCAGCCTGGGTTACCGACCGTCGCCGGACCCCAGCGAGCCGGCGGTGCTGGAAGCCATCGAGACCATCGCCCAGGCGGCCGAACGCAACGGCGTCGTCGCCTCCATCCACTGCGCCAGCGGCGACATGGTGAAGCGCATGGTGGCGCGCGGCTATCGCTTCTGCACCATCGCCAATGAGATTCGCCTGATGGCCATGAAGGCGGCCGAGGAAGTCGCCGTGGCGCGGGAGAACGACTGACATGGCGCGTATCCTATTGGCCGGCCTGTTCCACGCGGACGCGGTGGCGTTTCTGGGCGAGCGCAAGGATATCCAGGTCGAGCAGCTCGACGAACCCGCCAGCGAGCAGGACATCCTGGACCGGATCGCCGAGGCTGACGCGATTGTTTTGCGGAACACGCCCTTCGGCGCCGAGGCCTGCGCCAAGGCCGAACGCCTGAAGGTGATCGCCCGGCACGGCGTCGGCTATGACAACGTCGACGTCGAGGCGGCGACCCGCCACGGCATTCCCCTGGCCGTGGTCGGCGAGGCCAACTCCACGGCGGTGGCGGAACACGCCTTCATGCTGATGCTGGCGACGGTGAAGGACGCCTTGCCGTTCGACCGCGCCGTGCGGGGGGAAAACTACGGCCGGCGCAACACCCTGACCGCCGGCGAGGTGTCGGGCAAGACCATCCTGATCGTCGGCTTCGGCCGCATCGGCACCCGCATGGCCCGGCGCTGCGCCGCCTTCGACATGCAGGTAATCGTCGCCGATCCCTACGTGCCGCAACGGGTGGTGCGCGGCCAGGGCTACGAATATGTCGAGGATTTCCGCGACGCCCTGGACCGGGCCGACGTCGTCAGCCTGCATCGGCCCGGCAACCAGGACGGCAGCGCCGAGATGGCCGGCCAGGAATTCTCCCGCATGCGAGAGGGCTCGGTGCTGATCAACACGGCGCGGGGCACCCTGATCGACGAGGACGCGCTGCACCAGGCACTGACCAACGGCCCACTGGCCGCCGCCGGGCTGGACGTGACCCGTTCCGAGCCGCCGCCGGCGGACCTGCCCCTGTTGCAATTGGACAACGTCTTTTTCAGCCCGCACATCGCCGGCGTCACCCGCGAGGCGTTCCGGGCCATGGGCCTGCGGGCGATGCAGAACTGCCTGGACGCCATCGACGGCCGGCTCGACCCCTACTACGTCATCAATCCGGAAGCGATCTGAGCCGGCGATGGCCGAGCGGCCGGCCCATGTCGGGGACGATCAGGTCTGGCGGCAGGCCCTGTCGCCGGCCCGCCGGGCGCCGGCCCTGTTCCTCGATCGCGACGGCGTGGTGGTGGTGGAAACCGGCTTCCTGCACGAGATCGCCAAGACCGAACTGATCGACGGCGCCGCCCGATCGATCGCCCGGGCCAACCAGCGCGGCCTGCACGTGGTGCTGGTGACCAACCAATCGGGCATCGGCCGGGGCTATTACGGCTGGGCCGAATTCAACGCCGTGCAGGAGAAGATCCTGGCCGACCTGGCCGGCCTGGGCGCCCGCATCGATGGGGTCTGCGCCTGCCCCCACCACCCCCAGGGCAAGGGGGTCTACCGTCAGGCCGATCATCCCGACCGCAAACCAAACCCGGGCATGCTGTTGAAGGCCCAGCGGCTGTTGGACATCGACCTGGCCGCCTCGTGGATCGTCGGCGACCGCGTCGACGATATCGGCGCCGGCCGCAACGCCGGCCTCGCGGGCGGCGTCCACGTCCTCACCGGCTTCGGCGAAAGCCACCGCGAACGGGCGGCCGCGATGGACAGCGACGGCTACGAGGTTCGCACGGCCAACGATATCGACGGCATCCGCGAACTGATCCCGCAACTCGCCAGTTGATCCGCCAACAATGCGCTGGCCCGTCGGTCGCCGGCCGGCGATCGCGTTCGGTCCACCGCGGCTGGACCGGGTCCGCCGGATATGGGTGCAGACGCGGATGGCGTAATATGATGGGCGGCCCAGGATCTGCGATGACCATCACCTGCGAGATCGATCACCGAAAACGGCTGACGCTTGTGCGCGGCTCAGGTGAATTGAACGAGCAGGAAATCCTTGAATTCGTCGACGCCTTGATCTCCGACCCCGATTTCGACCCGTCGTACCATTTCCTCGGGGATCTGACCGCCACGACCAAAATGGATGTTTCCTCGGATACGATCCAAAGGCTCGCACGCATGGAGATGTTCACCGAGGATTCCAAGAGGGCCTATGTGGCGACCCGACGATTCGTGTTTGGCCTCTTGCGAATGATGGAACTGACCGCGAATGACCCGGCGGGCAACGTGAAAGTGTTCGCCGATCTGGCTGAAGCCCGAGCCTGGCTGGGCTTGGATTAAGGCATTTCAAGATTGCTCCCGGCCTAGAGCATGTCGCGGGTAATCTATACAGGAGTTTCATCCGGCTTCCAGCTACTTCCATTTCGCTGAACAGCACCCAGACGTTAGGCCAGTCCAAGCCAACGGCGCGCCTCGGCCTCATCACGAAATATTCGCATTTCATAGGGTGCGTCGCGCTGCCTGGTCTTGATGATCTTCGCCCGCTCCTCGGTGTACTGGTTACCTCCGACAACCAACGCGCGGCGCGACCCTTTTCCGAACGGAATATCGGCTGGATCATAGCTAAATTGTTCGAAGCTGTAGTGCGTGGTTATCGTCTCTCTGCCGATCATCAACTCGTCAAAATCAACTTGGAACTCGGGATTTTTCCTCAGCTCCTCCCGGTATGCGGAAACCTCTTGTTCCGTTACAACGCCCGAAAATCGGGTCATAACCAAGCGTCGATCAGGATCGATGTCAATGGCATACGGCATAGGGTTGTCCGCGCTCTACCGACAGCAATGCTAGGCACCGCCGCGTCGAATTGAAACAGGCAAGTTCAATGGTGCAGCCGGTTCAGAGCCACACCACCAAAGGTGTGAATGGAGAAGGGCCGACGTCGGCCTCACGGAACTTGGGTGGATGGGTGCGATAATTCCCATTGTCGTACCTTGTTGGCCGGGCCTGCCCAACCGCATCAGCGGAACGCCGAGGCACCTGGAGCACTGCCGCGCATGTCAATCTTCGCGCTGCATCGGGATTACCGCACGCCGTCGAGGATCTCTCGCACCTTCGTCGCCAGATCGGCTCGTCCAAATGGTTTCGCCAGCAGTTGCACGCCTTCGTCCAGGCGGCCGTGGTGAATGATTGCATTCTCCGAATAGCCGGACATGAACAGGACCTTGAGGCCCGGCACCAAATCGCAGGCCCTGTCGGCCAGTTCCCGCCCGCCCATGCCGCCCGGCAGGATGACATCGGTGAGCAGGAGGTTGATCTTTTGGGTCCGCTCGATAAGCGCCAGCGCGGCAGCCGCCGTGCCGGCTTCGTGCACCTCATAGCCCTGCTCGCTTAGAATGCTGACCGCGACCTTGCGCACATCGACATCGTCCTCGACCACCATGACGACCTCGCCCCGCGCCGCCGTATCGGCGACGGCCCGGGCAGTGGTTTCCGGCGGGCCTGCCACGCTGGCGGTGGATCGCGGCAGATAGATCTTCATCGTCGTGCCCTCGCCGACTTCGCTGTAGATCCGCGCGTGGCCGCCCGATTGCTTGACAAAGCCATAGATCATGCTGAGACCCAGGCCGCTTCCCCGGCCGGCGTCCTTGGTCGAGAAGAAGGGATCGAATGCCTGCGCGATGACCTCCGGCGGCATCCCCGATCCGGTATCGCTGATCGCCAAAAGCACGTACTGGCCCGGCGCCACGTCCGCCTGGGCGGCGGCATAGGCGTCGTCGAGACGGGCGTTCGAGGTCTCGATGGTCAGCCGGCCGCCTTGCGGCATGGCGTCGCGGGCATTGATCGACAGATTGAGGATGGTGTTTTCCAACTGTCCCGGATCGACGTCACACCGCCATAGGCCGGCACCGCCCACCAACTCGATCCCGATGGCCTCGCCCAAGGTGCGGACCAGCAGGTCCTGCATGTCATGTGCCAACCTGTTGACATCGACGGAAACCGGCCGCAGGGGCTGCCGGCGCGAAAAGGCCAGAAGACGGTGGGTCAAATCGGCGCCGCGTAGCGTGGCCGCCAGGGCCTTGTTCGCCAGGCCGGAAATCTTGCCGCCGGGTTCGGTGTTCTCGAGCAGCAGCTCCAGGTTGCCCATGATGACCGCCAGCAGGTTATTGAAGTCGTGGGCGACGCCACCGGTGAGCTGACCGACGGCTTCCATCTTTTGCGCCTGGCGAAGCTGTTCCTGTTGCTGTTTTTGCTCGGTAATGTCGCTGCCGGTTCCGCGATAGCCGAGAAAGGTTCCATCGGCGGCAAAGACCGGCAGGCCGCTGAGCGAGAGGTTTTTGAAGGGGCCGTTCTTGCTTCTGGCCGCGTATTCGAAGTTGGCGAACGGTTCATGCCGCCCGAGCCTGGCGAAATGATCCCGCCATTTCTCGCCGGCCAAGTCCTCCAGTTCCGGATGCACCAGGAATTCCCGGCCGCGGCCATAGATTTCCTCACGTCGCCATCCCGTGATTTCGTAGAACCGGTCGCTGCCATAGGTGAATTCCAGGTCCGAACCCATTTCCCAGAACCAATCCGAAGCGGATTCGGCGAAATCCCGGAAACGCTCCTCGCTCGTTCGCAACGCTTGTTCCGCCGTCTCGCGCTCGCTGATGTCCTCGCATATCGCACAGATGTATTCGGAGTCGCCGTATTCGACGAAATTCACGATACATTTTACCGGGAACCGCCGGCCGCTCTTGGTCCGGTGGACCGTTTCGTTGATTCGTACGCCACCGTGCTTCATGTCCTCCCAGTGTTGCGGCCAGTCTTTGAGATCCGCGGATTCGCTGAAATCAGTAGCGCGGAGGCGGAAGAATTCCTCGCGGGAATAGCCAAACATGCGGCAGGCCGCGTCATTGACGAAGCGGACCAGGCCATTTGGGCCATGCCAAATGACCGCGACGTCGGCCTGGTCGATCGAATGCTGGGTCAGCCGCAGTGCTTTCTCGGCCCTCTTGCGGTTGCTGACATCGGTGTAGGTCGTGGCAAAGCCGCCATTCGGCATCGGATTGCCCGCCACCTCGATGATCGTGCCGTCGGGACGCGTCCGCTCAAAACGGTGAGGCTCGAAGCGCAGGGCGAGTTCCACCCGCTCTTCGGTCAACCGATCGACGTCACCCGGCCCATATTCACCGCGCTCCGCGTTGTAGCGAATGAAATCCGCGAACGGCCTGTGCAGCTCGCCAAACTCGCGTGGGAACTCGAGCAGCTCGAGAAACAGGTTGTTCCAGGCGACAAGGCGGAGGGATTTGTCGAATACGCTGATCCCCTGGTTCAAGTTCTCCAGGGTCACCTGCAGCACGGTTGATTGCGCGCCCTCCGCCAGGACGTCCTGAACCGAATTTGGCTCCCCCTTCGGTTGGGCGGCGGCGTCCCCGGCGTCTTCCGCAGGCGGCTTGGAGCGTTTCGCCATCGCTGTACCTTCACGAGCGCGTTGGTTTGCCAGCTCTATCCGCCGAGACGCGGCGGCGCGGATCGGCGGTCTGCCCCCACCATAGCTTCCAATTCAGCAAAGAAAGAAGCAAGTCCATCCGATCTTCTCACGCCGCGGCATCTGCGGACACGGGCGCGCGCACCCTGTTGCTTGGGCCGCCGCTCGACGACCTTGAACCGCCGCAAGAGTACGACACGTTCAATGATCGTGCCTATGCAGCGGCCGGCCGGTCAGCCAACAGAACCGCGCCACTGTCGGCCAAACCTGCGATCTCGTCTTCACCGAAGCCGAATTCGGCCAGCACCTCGGCCGTATGCTGGCCCAAGGTGGGCGACGGGCGCGGCGCGACGCCGGGGGTGGCCGAGAACTTGACTGGCAGGCCGATGGCCCGGGTCGGGCCGGCTTTGGGATGGTCGAGGTCGAGCACCATTCCTCGGGCCCGGGTCTGCGGGTCGGCATGCATCTCGGCGACGTCGAGGATCGGCCCCGCCGGCACCCCGACCTCCTCCAGGATCCGCAGCCACTCGGCGGTGGCGCGCTGGCTGAAATGCTCCTCCAGCACGGCGATCAGCTCGGACCGGTTGGCCATGCGCCCGGCGTTGTCGCGAAAGCGCGGGTCGTCCGCCAGGCGCGGGGCGCCGATCGCCCCCAGCATCAGGGTCCAGTTCTTCTGGTTGGCGGCGCCGATGTTGAGGTAGCCGTCGGCCGTCCGCACGGCCTGGTATGGCGCGTTGAGGGGATGGGCCGAGCCCATGGCGCCGGGCGCGGCGCCGGTGGCGAAGGCAATCGCCGACTGCCAATAGGTATGGGTGATGCCGGCCTCGAACAGCGAGGTATCGACCAGCTGCCCTTCACCGGTCTTCAGGCGATGGCTGTAGGCGGCGAGCACGCCCATGGCCAAAAGCAGCCCGGCGGTGATGTCGCTGACCGGGGCGCCGACCTTGACGGGCGGCCGTTCCGGGCCCTCGCCGGTGATGCTCATCAGGCCGCTCATGCCCTGGGCGACCAGGTCGAAGCCGCCCCTTGCGGCGTACGGCCCGGTCAGCCCGAAGCCGGAAATCACGGCGTAGATCAGACCGGGGTTGCGCCGGCGCAGCACCTCGTAGCCCAGGCCCAGTTTCTCCATGGTGCCGGGCCGGAAGTTCTCGGTCACCACGTCGACCCCTTCGGCCAGGCGGAACAGCACCTCGCGGCCGCCGTCCTGGCGCAGGTCGACGGCGATGCCGCGCTTGTTGCGGTTCATCATCATGAAGGCGGCGGATTCGCCGTTGACCTCCGGCGGCAGCATCTGCCGGGTGGCATCGCCGCCGCCGACGCTTTCCAGCTTGATCACCTCGGCGCCCATGTCGGCCAGCATCAGACCGCAGGTCGGGCCGGCCATGACGTGGCACATCTCCAGCACCCGCAGGCCGGCCAGCGGCCCTTGTTGTCCTTCATTCATCTCAACGTCCCTCGAAACGCGGCTTCTGCTTGGCCAGGAAGGCCCGGTAGCCGATGCTGAAATCCTCGGTGCCGAAACAGGCGTAGCTCTCGTCGATCTCCGCCTCGGTCAGCGGCCGGGGCTCGGCCAGGCGGCGGGCGAACTGCTTGTGCCAGCGGGCCACCAATGGCGCCCCCTCGGCGATCCGCCGGGCCGTGGCATAGGCTTCCTCGGCGACCCGGTCGTCCGCCACAACCCGGT
The DNA here is from genome assembly GCA_030746635.1 of Alphaproteobacteria bacterium. Classification (GTDB taxonomy): domain Bacteria; phylum Pseudomonadota; class Alphaproteobacteria; genus JASLMH01. Next base: position 16,595 of record JASLMH010000052.1, read on the forward strand.
TGACCAGGCCCATGCGTAGCGCCTCGTCGGCACCGAAGATGCGGCCTTCCAGGACGATCTCCAGGGCCGCGGCGCGGCCGACCACGCCGGCCACCGCCTGCATCTCGTTCAGGGCCACCACCAGGCCCAAATTCTTCACCGGCACGCCGAAGCGGCTGCCATCGCCGCAGATGCGCATATCGCAGCAGCAGGCCAGTTCCAGCCCGCCGCCGACGCAGACGCCATGGATCATCGCCACCATCGGATGACGGCAGTTCAGGATGCGCTCCAACGCCTCGGCCATCACCGCGCCGTAGGCCCTGGCACTCTCCACGTCGTGGCGTTCGTGTTCGAACTCGGCGATGTCGGCGCCGGCGGCGAAAGCCCGTTCGCCGGCCCCGCGCAGCACGATGCAGCGCAGATCCGTATCAGCATCCAGCTCGCCCATGACCTCGCCGATGCCGCGCCACATGGCCAGGTTCATGGCGTTCAGGCGCTCCGGCGCCGCCAGGGTCACGGTGGCGATGCCGCCGTCGATGTCACAAAGGATCTGTCCGGTCATGGCTCCAGCCGCCCCCATGGTTGATGGCGGCGGGAGTATACGTCAGTTCATTACGGTCTAGTCTTTCTTGCTGCCGAACAGGCTTTTCAGGCCCTTGGTGACGCTTTCCACCGCGCCCTTGGCCTTGTCCTCGACCGCGCTTTTGACCTCCTCGACCTTGGGCGTCGTCGAGCCCGCGGCGGCCGGCGCGGCGGCCTTTTTGCCGCCGCCCTTGGCGATCTTCAGGCAGGGATTGTCCTCGCCGGTGCCCATGTCGCCCAGGGCCAGAAGGGCCGCCGGCGGGAAGATCGCCGCCCCCAGCAAGCCGCCCAGGCGGCGGGCGGTGGCCAACTCGTCCGGGCGGAAGCTCGGTTCCGTGAAGCTGCCGCCGATCTTGATCGGCACGGCGACGTTCAGGGTCGCCGACTTGGCCTGGGGCGAGACCTTCAGGGCCAGGGCCTCCTTGCCGAGATCGACGTTGCCTTCGCCAATCACCGTCGAATATTCGGTGTCGGCCAGCATCACCTGGCTGGTGGCGATGCCCCGCCGAAAGGCGAAGCGGCTGGCGACGCAGTTCAACACGGTCCATTCGGTCTTCTCGCCCGACATCATGCCGACCACGGCCGTAAGGCCGCCCACCGCCGTATCCAGCGCCTTGGTCTTCACCTTGCCTTCGTTCATCAGCAGGCTGCTGCCACCGTTCAGGCTGCCCATGATGGCGGCGACCGAGGCGCCCTGGCCGCTCAGCTTGAGCACCAGATCACCCTTGCCCTGGACCAGATCGGTGGTTTTGGTTTCCGTCAGCAGGCGGCCGACGTCAAAGCCCTTGGCGTTCAGGTCGAGGGCGACGCTCGGCACCTTGCGGCCGGCATCCAGCGTCGCCGACAGTTGCACCGGGCTGCCGGCGATGTTGACGCCGGCCGGCTTCAACTCCAGCCGGCCGTTCGACAGCTTGGCGGCGAGGGTAAGATCGCGCAACGTCATCGGCGGCGCCACGACCTCGCCCAGCTTCAGCTTGGCGTCCGCGTCCAGCGCCTTCAGGCCGTCCAGCGGCAACGGCTCGCTCGGGAACACCTTGGTCGCCGGTTTGTCGTCCTTGGCGGCGGCCGTCTCCGCCTTGTCGCCCGACGGCCTAAGCTCGCCGAGGTCCAGCCGCTTGCCTTGCAGATCGGCGGTCAGTTTCGGCCGGGCGCCGCCCAAGGCGACGCTAGCGTCGCCGGCCAGATCGCTGTTGCCCAGGGTCAGTTTCAGGCCCGTCAGCTTGGCCCCTGCCGGCGACGCCGCGGCATGCGCCGCCAGCTTCAGCGGCAGGTCCGCGGGCAGGCCGTCGCCGGCCAGCGGCTTCAGGCCCGAGAGGTTGGCGGCCGAGACATCGATGTCGGCGTCCAGGCTGCCGGCGGCGGCCTGTGCCGTGCCCTTGAGCTTGGCGGTCAGGCCGAGGCCGGCGGCGGTCAGATCGAGGTTCAGGGGTGCCGCGCCGCCGAAGGCGCTTTTCAGCGGACCGATGCTGCCGTCGATGGTGAACGGCAGGTCGTTGAAGGCGGCCCGCACGGCGAGATCCAGGGGCGCCTCGGTCGAGGCGGCGGCGGCCTCGATGCGGTCCAGGCGGACCACCGTCGCCTGCCCCGTGGCGCCGTCGCGATAGGTCAGCAGGCCTTTCTCGATCAGCAGCCGGGCGATCTGCGGCAAGGCGCCGGGGCCGCCGCCGTCACCGGCCGGGGCCTGGCCGGCCTTGGCGGTTTCGAACTGCCAATTGCCCCTACCCTTGGCGTCGGTCTCCAGCAGGATGTCCGGCTCGATCAGGATCAGGCGGTCGATTTGCATGTCGCCGAACAGCAGCGGCAGCAATTGCAGTTGCACCTCGAACCGGGTGAGCTTCAGCATCTCCGGCCGGCTGCCCCAGGCGGCGTTGGCCAGGCTGATGCCTTCGCCCGACACTGTCGGCGACAACGAGAGGGTCAGCGACAACGGCCCTTCGAGTTTCAGCTCGCGGCCGGTGGCGTCTTCGGCCGCCAGGGCGATGTCGTCGCGATAGGCGTCGACATCCAGATTGATCAGATAGGCCGCGACGCCGACGACCACGCCGATCACGACCAGAACGATGATTCCGACGACCTTGCCGATCCGCATGGCCTGCCTCCCCGACGGCGTACCCAAACTGTCGGAGGCATTCTAGCACGGATGGTTGGGCCGGAATGTGACCGTCGGCACCCAATGAGCGAGGGTGCCGCTACCCCGCCACGGCCGCCAGTTTGGCGCCGTCCGGCACCGGCCCGACATAGTGCGACGACGGCCGGATGATGCGGCCGGACTGCTCCTGTTCGAAGATATGCGCCGTCCAGCCCAGGACCCGGCCCATGGCGAAGGCCAGGGTGAACAACTCGCGGGGCAGGCCGACCGCCTCCAGCACCAGGGCGGTGTAGAATTCCACGTTGGTATCCAGTTGGCGGTCGGGATAGCGGGCCGCCAGCTTGGCCAGCACGGCCCGTTCGACCGCCTCGGCGAAGGCGATGCGGTTGCCGCCGCCGCGCAGATTGGCGACCACCCCCTTGAGGACGTCGGCCCGGGGATCGCGGGTGCGGTAGACCCGATGGCCGAAGCCCATCAGTCGCTCGCCGGCGGCGAGTTTCGCGTCCAGCCAGGCATCGATGCCGCTCTCGTCGCCGATCTCGTCCAGGGCATCGAGCACCGGACCGGGGGCGCCGCCGTGCAGCGGCCCCTTCAGGGCGCAGAGGGCGGCGACCACGCTGGACACCGTGCCGGCCCTGGTGGAGGCGACCACCCGGGCGGTGAAGGTGGAGGCGTTGAGGCCGTGATCGGCGACCGTGACCAGATAGGTTTCCAGCGCCCGCGCCGGCGCCTCATCCGGCGCCCGGCCCGCCAGCATGGCCAGGAAGTCCGCCGCCTGGCCCAGCTCGGGATCGGGCGCCACGACCTCCTGCCCGCCCTGGCGCCGCCATAGGGCGGCGGTGAATACCGGAATGGCGCCGCTGACCGCCAGGTGATCGCCGATGGCGTCGTCGTCCGCCAGCATGGCCAGACCCAGGCGCAGGCCCTCGATCGGCGACAGGCCGTCGGCGGCGGGCAGCAACAGCGGCAGCCGCTCGGCCGCCGCCCGGCGGGCCCGGCCAAGCTCGGCGCGAATGCCCGCGGCCTCGCTATCGGCCGGCGCCAGGCCACGCCAGAGCAGCGCCGCCGTGTCGGCGAAATCGAACCCGGCGGCCAATTCCTCGATATCGTGACCGCTCACGATCAGCCGGCCGGCTTGGCCGTCCACCTGGCTCAAGGCGGTCTCCGCCGCCACCACGCCTTCCAAACCCGCCGCAGACGCTGTCATCGTCGTCATTGCCGTCCTCCTTGGCTGTTTCGCTTGTCGCCGGCCCTCTATCTGCTATTCTGTGCAAGATCGTCAATATTGATTAATACAATCAATATACGGAGGCACCCTTGAGCCAGCCCTATCTCAGCGCCCGCGAGGCGGCCGCGGAACTGAATGTCTCTCGCGCCACCCTGTACGCCTATGTCAGCCGCGGCCTGATCCGCTCGGAACCGGCGCAAGGCACCCGCCGCCGGCTGTACCGGGCCGAAGACGTGCGCGCCCTGCGGGCCCGCAAAACCCCTGGCGGCGGCAGCGAGCAGGCGGCGGCCGCCGCCTTGAACCACGGCGCGCCGGTATTGGATTCGGCCATCACCCTGATCACCGACGACAACCTCTACTATCGCGGCCGGGACGCCGGGCGTCTGGCCCGGGCCAGCAGCCTGGAAAACGTCGCCGGGCTGCTCTGGCAATGCGGCGACAACGACCCGTTCGCCCAACCGCCCCCCGACGTCGGCGACTTCCACAGCGACCTCACCGGCATCGAACGCTGCCAGGCCCTGTTGCCCCACGCCGCCGCTCGCGACCTGCGCGCCTACAACCTGGATGCCGTCGCCCGCACCGGCGCGGGGCTGGTGCGCCTCCTCGCCGCCGGTTTCGCCGGCACCGCCCCCGGCACCGAGCCGGCCCACGAACAACTGGCCGCCGCCTGGGGCGTCACCGGGCCGGCCGCGAGCCTGTTGCGGGCCGCCCTGGTGCTGTGCGCCGATCATGAACTGAATGCCTCCACCTTCACCGTGCGCTGCGTCGCCTCGACCCGGGCGACGCCCTATGCCGCCGTCGGCGCCGGCCTGGCCGCCCTGCAGGGGCCACGCCACGGCGGGCTGTCGGCCCGGGTGGCGGCGCTGTACGACGAGGCGGCGGCGGCCGACAGCGCCATGGCGGCGGTGACGGCGCGGCTGCGCCGGGGCGAACGGCTGCCCGGCTTCGGCCACCCGCTGTATCCGGGCAGCGATCCGCGCTACCGGTTGCTCAGGGAACTGGCGGAGGAGGTCTGCGAGCCTTCCGAGTTGCGCCTGTCGCGGGAGCTGGCGGCGGCGGTGGCGGAAACCACCGAGCAATGGCCGCATCTGGATTACGCCATGGTGATGCTGCAACGGGCGCTGTCGCTGCCGGCGGAGGCGCCGATGGGCCTGTTCGCGGTCGGCCGCTGCGCCGGCTGGATCGCCCACGCCCAGGAACAGTACGCCCGCCCGGAGCTGATCCGGCCACGGGCCCGCTATGTCGGCGAACAGCCGCAGCCGGCGCCGGGGCTGGCGCCGGCCCCACTGCCGGCCTAGTCTTTCGTCCCAGGGATTCGGATACCGGGAGGGCGGCATGGTGGAGTTCAGCGACTATCGGCAATTCGACGGCATCGGCCTGGCCCAGGCGATCACCAAGGGTGAGTTGTCGGCCGAGGAGGTATTGGAGGCGGCGATCGCCCGGGCCGAGGCGGTCAACCCCACCATCAATGCCGTGGTGCACGCGCAATACGACCAGGCCCGGCAGCGCCTGGCCGAGGGGCCCGGCGACGGCCCGTTCCAGGGCGTGCCGTACATGCTGAAGGATTTGGGCGCCTTCGACGCCGGCCAGCCCTGCACCTTCGGTAGCCGGTTGTGGGCCGATTTCGTGCCCGATCACGACGCCACCTATACCGAGCGCTGCAAGGCCGCCGGTCTGGTCATCATGGGCCGCACCAACACCCCGGAACTGGGCCTCAACGCCAGCACCGAGCCGGCCCTGCACGGCCCGACCCGCAACCCCTGGAACCTGGAACATTCGGCGGGCGGCTCCTCCGGCGGCTCGGCGGCGGCGGTGGCGGCCGGCATCCTGCCCGTTGCCCATGCCACCGACGGCGGCGGCTCGATCCGCATCCCGGCCGCCAATTGCGGCCTGTTCGGGCTCAAGCCGACCCGCGGGCGCAACCCCTCGGGACCCGACGTGGGCGAGGGCTGGAGCGGCATGTCCACCGGTCACGTGGTCAGCCGCTCGGTGCGCGATTCCGCCATGATGATGGACTGCACCCATGGCCCGGCCCCCGGCGACCCCTATGCCGCGCCGGTTCCGGTCCGGCCCTATGCCGACGAAGTCGGGGCCGATCCCGGCCGGCTACGCATCGCCCTGATGACCGAGGGCTTCGATGGCGAGCCGCTGCACCCCGAATGCATCCGCGCCACCGAGGCGACGGCGAAATTGTGCGAAGGGCTGGGCCACGCGGTGGAGCCTGCCAGCCCGCCATTGGACGTGGAGCCCTTGGGCACGGCAACCCGGGTGATCATCAGTGCCAACGTCTGGAACACCCTGCGCCTGCGCTGCCTGGCCCTGGGGCGGGAGCCCAGCGGCCAGGACGTCGAGCCGGTGACCTGGGCGCTGGCCCAGGAAGGCCTGGCCCGCACGGCCGCCGATTACGCCGACGCCATCCTGACCTTGCACGTGCAAGGCCGCAAACTGGCCGAGTTTTTCCAGTCCTACAATCTGATCCTGTCCTCGACCCTGCGTAAGCCGCCGTTGCGGTTGGGCGAACTGGACATGGGCGGCGATCCGGAGGCCTTCTACGACCGCCTGTTCCGCGAGGAGATCCCGATCACCCCCTACTACAACAACACCGGCTGCCCGGCGATGACCCTACCCCTGCACTGGAGCCCCGAGGGCCTGCCGGTGGGGGTGCATTTCGGCGCCCCGTTCGGCGACGAGGCCACCCTGTTCCGCCTCGCCGCGCAGTTGGAAAAGGCCCAGCCCTGGTTCGACAAGGTGCCGGAGGTCTAGCCAGCGCCGGTTTCGTCGGCCCGGTAGACAGGCGCCGGATCGGGGGGCAGCGGCGGTAGGCGCAGGATCATGTCGGCGGCCTTTTCGGCCAGCATGATGGTCGGGGCGTTGAGGTTGCCGCTGACCAGGTCCGGCATGATAGAGGCGTCCACCACCCGCAGGCCGGCCAGGCCGTGGACCCGGGTCTCGCCGTCGACCACGGCCATCTCGTCAAGGCCCATCCTGCAGGTGCCGCAGGGATGGTAGGCGCTGTCGGCCTTTTGCCGCACGAAGGCGTCGATCTCGCCATCGGACACGACATCGGCGCCCGGTGCCATCTCCTCGCCGCGATAGGGGTCGAAGGCCGGCTGGGCGAAGATCTCGCGGCTGAGGCGGACGGCATCGCGCATCTCTTGCCGGTCGCCCTCGGTGCTCAGGCAGTTGGGCTGGATCAGCGGGTGTTCGGTGGGGTCGGCCGAGCGGAGTTGCAGGTGGCCGACGCTGGTCGGCCGCATCGGCCCGGCATGGGCCTGGAAGGCATGCCGGTCGGGCGGCACCCGGCCGTGGTCCCAGACCACCGACGGCAGGAAATGGTACTGCAAATCAGGATGTTCGACGCCCGGCCGGCTGCGGATGAAGGCGCCGGCCTCGAGGTGGGCCGAGGCGCCAGGGCCGCGCTGCCATATGAGCCATTGCAGCCCGATCCAGACCTTGTTCCAGGGCCGGGTGGCCCGGTACAGGGTGATCGGCTTTTTGCAGGCGTATTGGATGTAAAGCTCCAGGTGGTCCCGCAGGTTGCGGCCGACGCCGGGCCGATCGGCGACCACGGGGATATCCAGCGCCCGCAGCGCGTCGGCCGGACCGACGCCCGAGAGCAGCAGCAGTTGCGGCGAATTGATGGCGCCGCCCGCTAGGATCACCTCCCGTTCCGCCCGGGCGGTGTGCGGCTGGCCGGTTTGCTGGTATGCGACGCCGACGGCGCGGTCGCCCTCGAACAGGATGCGGCCGGCCAGGGCCGAAACCTCGACGGTCAGGTTGGGCCGATCCATGATCGGCGACAGATACGCGGTGGCGGCGCTCCAGCGCCGGCCCCGGTGGATGGTCATGTCCATCCGCCCGAAGCCTTCCTGCTGGAAGCCGTTCATATCCTCGGTGTAAGGGTAGCCGGCCTGCTGGCCGGCCTGGATGAAGGCATCGAACAGGGGATTGCCCTCGCCGCCGGTGGCGACGTGCAGCGGACCATCGCCGCCCCGGTAGCGATCGGCGCCCCCGGCCCGGGTCTCGGCCCGCTTGAAATAGGGCAGCACGTGGGCATAGGACCATTGCGGCAACCCCCGTTGCGCCCAACGGTCATAGTCGAGCGCATGGCCGCGCACATAGACCATGGCGTTCAGCGACGAGGAGCCGCCCAGCACCCGGCCGCGCGGCCAGTACAGCCGCCGGCCGTCCATGTCCGCCTGAGGCTCGGTGGTGTAGTACCAGTTGAAGCGGTCGTCGCCGAGGTTGTAGGTCAGCGCCGCCGGCATGTGGATCTTCCAGCCCCTATCCCGCGGCCCGGCCTCCAGCAACAGCACCTTGATGTCGGGGTCGGCCGACAGCCGGTTGGCCAGCACGCAGCCGGCCGAGCCGGCGCCGACGATGATGTAGTCGAATTGGCGGTCGTCTTTCATCGCCCCTGGCGCCCAGCCGATTCAATTGGCGCGAATTATGCCTTACAGTGCGCGCCGACGAAACGTTCGCTGAAGGCTTCCGCCTTGCAAATTCTCGGTATTCTGTTCGACAAGGACGGTACGCTGCTGGACTTCCAGCAGACCTGGATGCCGGCCTACGAGGCGGCCGTGGAGGCCCTGTGCGACTGGGCCGACGATGGGGCATTGCGATCCCGATGCCTGGCCGCCGGCGGCAAGGACCCCGACGGCGACGGCGTCGACCCGGCCTCGTTGCTGGCGGCCGGCGCCAACGACGAGTTGGCCGGGGTGTGGGCCGGGTTGTCGGGGCTGCCCGACACCGCCGAGGTCGCCGGGCGGCTGATCCGCGTCATGGAATTCCGGGCGGCGGAGAACCCCGTGCCGCTGGTCGACATCGCCGGGCTGTTCGGCCGGCTGGCCGGCCGCGGGCTGCGCCTGGGTGTCGCCACCATGGACGCCGAATGGGTGGCCCGGCGCAACCTGGCGCAACTGGCGGCCGATGGCTTCGTCAGCTACATCGCCGGCTACGATTCCGGTTATCCGGTCAAGCCGGCACCGGAGATGGTGCACGGCTTTTGCCATGCGGTCACCCTGCCCCCCGATCGGGTGATGGTGGTCGGCGACAGCCCGCTGGATCTGGAGATGGCCCGCGCCGCCGGGGCCGGCCGGGTGGTCGGCGTCCGCTCCGGCGTGGCCGACGAGGCGGCCCTGGCGCCATTGGCGGACAGCGTGATCGACAACGTCGGCGACATCGAGGGGCAGCTGCAAGATTCCTAGCATTCACCACCGGTGTTGTGATCGCGACGCGGCATGTGATAGCTTCGCCGCCGGTTGCGGCGAGGCAACGGGCAAGTTGCGCCCAGGATATCGATTTCGCCTAAAACTTCGGTGCGCAAGGCGGCGCAAACCACACCTAATGCGAGTTCACGGCTTACTGTCGGTCGGAGCGTCATTTTTTGCGCGCAATTGTCGTTTGGCGTGAATGATGGTCGAGAGAAATTTGGTGGCATGAAACGTTCTATGGTCCTCAGTTTGGCACTATTGGCCGTCTGCTTCGTCGGCTTTGTCGGTTTCGCGTTTTCCTTTGGGATTTATCACGGAGCCAAGAGGACCGGCATTATGTGGGCCACGGTCGACTTCAAAGACACCATCGAGGACGCTGTGAAGTCTTTCACTGGTGAAGGTCCGACGCCGTTTGGCATTCGCGCAGAGTATCATCTTAAGCCGGCGCTCTATGAGGGCGATGGCGTCACCGTGAATGAGGTCAACGAGGAAGAGCCATCACTGATAGTTCTGGCGGGCTATTTTGACGGCAAATTGGAGATGCGACTGATCCGACGAGACGGGACGGTCGTTGCCAGTTGGGCGCTGCGGTCCTCGAAATTCGTCCGCGATGCCTCCGGTCCCTGGACCACCGTACAGGGGATTTTGGCATTGCCGGATGGATCGGTGGTGTTCAATTTCAATGATTCGGGCACGGTCAAGTTGGACAAGTGCGGCGACGTGGTCTGGACGCTGGTTCACCCGGTACACCATTCGTTGACGCGCGCTGAGGAGGGTGGGTTCTGGAGTCCCGGGAATCGCTTCTTTAAGAAGGGTGAGGCGTCGCCGCTGCCGCTATTCGAAACACCGTTTTCGATGAATACCGTGTTGCGGATTTCGGAGGACGGCAAGGTGCTTTCCGAAATGTCGGTGCCCAAGCTAATCTTCGACAACAGGTTGGGGGCGATCCTGACCGTCGGCCGTGAGTTTTCCGACCGTCGCCAGGGCAAGATGAGGGAGATCATTCATCTCAACAAAATAGCGGAGCTGACGAGCGACATTGCCGGTGATTTCCCGATGTTCGAAGTCGGGGATCTGGCGTTGTCGCTCGAGAATCACAACATGATCGTGGTCGTCGACCCGGATACCTGGAAGGTCAAATGGTGGCGGATCGGTCCATGGTTGCGCCAGCATGATCCGGAGTTCAGGCGCGGCGGTAGGCTCGTTGTATTCAACAACAACAACTACCCGACCTTGGAAGGGACGGAGGCGTCGAATAAGCTGTCGTCCAATGTCGTCGAGATAGATCCGGCGACGGATCAGTATTCAATCGTCTTTGGCAGCCGAAAGGGTCAAGAGATGTCGGCGCCTCAGCGAAGTTCCATCGAATTGACGCCAAACGGGGGCATCCTGATCAACGAGTCACCGCGCGGACGGGTTCTAGAGGTCGACGCCGAAGGCCGTATCGTTTGGGAGTACATAAACCGAGCTGGCCCAGATCTGATCGAAATAATCTTCGACATCGGCATCTATCCCGCGAGTTATTTCGCGGTGTCGGACTGGTCATGTGCTCAGGCCGGTGGTTGAGCACTGTTCGTCGCGCGAAATCGGCCCCTCGGGCAACAGGTCGGTGGGCGCCGCTACGTCACCGACACGCCCGCTGCCGGGGGCGGCGGGGGATTCAGTTTCCAGGATTCATGGCCCGAGCATGATCGCGTAGGGACCGCGATCTGAATATCAGGCGAGAGCCGAATTCGCACCAATTGCCGCTTCGGAGCATTAGTTTCCCAGTAGTTCCCGGTGTAGCTCCTGTGCCCGACGACGGAGTGCTGGCTGGAACGTCGTCTGTTCGGCCGCCAGCACCGACGGTTGCCTGATCATTGCGGCCGCGTCATCCGGCATAGACGCCTCGGAAAGCCCCAACGTCTCGCAGATGTCGGCCAAGACGCCTGCGCCTCCTGCGCACAGGCGTTCGTAGGAAACGACGACCAACCGATCCTGCCGGCTTTGAATATGACGCAAGGCGGCGATCCAATATTCAAGCCAATAGTCCGCCATCGATGGGTCCAGACCAATGTCCGCAGGTGCGAAGCCCGGGAAGGCAATGGGCTTACCTGACGTGATTCTTGAGATCGACCGCCCACCATAGAACGTCGGTCCGCTTGGCACCGTGATACAGGCCAAACGCAAAACTCAGGCCAACAGC
>JASLMH010000053.1 GCA_030746635.1 Alphaproteobacteria bacterium
GGGCGGCGATCGCCTCGGGCAGGCCCTGCGGCGGCAGCCACAGGCCGCCGGCGAAGGCCAGGGGCAGGTAAATCACGTTGGCCAGGGCGACCGCCGCCTTGGCCGAGGCGAGATAGCCGAGCGCGACGCCGAGCAGGGCGAAAGGCACCAGGCCCAGCGCCAGTGCGCCGGCCAGGGCCAGCCCGGAACCGAGGCCGAAGCTCGGGTCGGCGATGACGTGAGCCACGGCGACCACCGTCGCCGCCGCCATCGCCGCGAAGATCAGGGCGGCGGCGATGCGGGCGGCGATCCGCGGCAGGGCCGGCGCCGGCAGGGTGCGCAGATAGCCCTCCCACGGCGATTCCCGTTCCTGGGCGATGCCGACGCCGAACTGATAGAAGGCGATGCCGATGACCGCGTAGACGGCGAAGGATGCCGTCCCCAGGGTGCTGGCCCGCACCCCGTGCTCGGCGATCGAGGCGCCGAAGAAGCTGAACAGCATGGCCGGGAAGATCACGGTCGGCACCCAGTAGCTGGGCGAGCGGAAGAAATCCAACAGGATCACCCGGCAATGGGCGGTGGTCAGGCCGAGCATGTGGAATAGCCTCCATCGTCGGCCTCGCCCAGCGCCGTCAGCACCGCCTCCTCCAGGCTCACCGGCCGGATCTCCAGATCCTCGAACGCCGCGCCGCTGGCCACCAGTTCGCGCACCAGGCCATCGGCATCATGGGTCAGGATGACGTGGCGGCCCTCCGTGCTTTCGGCCTCGGCCACGCCGCTCAGTTCGGGCAACTTCGCGGCCCGCAGGTGCACCCGCTTCAGGCCGACCCGGTCGCGGATCTCCGCCACCGTGCCCTGCATGCGGATACGGCCGTGGTCGATCAGCACCACCCGGCTGGCCAGCGCCTCCGCCTCCTCCAGGTAGTGGGTGGTCAGCAACAAGGTGCCGCCGTTTGCCGCGAACTCCGCCATCAGTCGCCACAATTCGCGGCGCACGCCGGCGTCCAGGCCGGTGGTCGGCTCGTCCAGGAACACCGCATCGGCGTTGCCGGCGAAGGCCAGGGCCAGGGCCAGCCGCCGTTTCTGGCCACCCGACAGCCCGCCGGTCTGCCGGTCGACGAATTCGCCCAGGCCGAATTGGTCGATCAGCGCCGTGGTCGCCATCGGCTCGGGGAAATGCGCCCGCACCAGCTCGATCACGTCGCGGCCGTGCAGGCGCAGGGGAAACGCCGTCTCCTGCGGCGTCACGCCGATCCGGCGGCGGGCCGCCGGCTGCCGGGGGTCACGGTCGAACAGCCGGGCCGTGCCGGCGTCGGGCCGGCGCAACCCCAGCAGCAGGTTGATGGCGGTGGTCTTGCCGGCCCCGTTCGGCCCCAACAGGGCGACGATCTCCCCCCGGCCGACCTCCAGCGACACCCCGCGCAGCGCCTCGGTGGCGCCGAAGCGCTTGTGAACATCGGCCAGTTGCGCGACGACGGCGGTCATAGTCGACGGACCTCGCGGAAAACCCTGCGCCGCAGGTTATCACAGCGCAAAGGGCCGGCCCGCCAGCGACCGACGCCTATGCGCCCCAGAGAACCCTCAGAAGCGGCCTAATTACAAGATTGTTCAGAGATCCGGCCGCTCTCCAATGATGTGATCAACTTCCTCTATCGCCCTTGCCGCGCTGTCGAGAGGGATGTGAGGCTTGAGTGTCGTCAGGCGCATGGCTCTTTCATCGACTGATGCGTCGCCGTTCGTACCCTGCGTAATGAAGAGCGCCGTTGCCAAGCGCTCCAATTCCGCGACTCCCTTGCCTCCAAACTTCCTGGCCACGAAGGTGATGCAGTCGTCGTATTTGGCCAAGGTTTTGGAGCAATTCCGTTGAATGTAATCGCTCCGTTCAGTGGGTGCGAAACGCGGCCCATAGGGCCATTGTGGCTCAAGCTGGAGCAATTCATCCGCGCGCAAGCTCGTGAGTTCATCCCTGAGATCAAACGAGAATGGTCCATGCTTGTACAAAATGAAATCAAACCCCAGCGGTACCCCCATGAGATTCTGGAGGAAAAGCATGGACTTTTGGACATGGGTTTCGCCACACCAGCTTCCCTGATCGCGAAGTCTTTCAACTAGTCGCGTAATCAGCGCCGCCCTTTTGAGTCTCTGCATTTTCTCCCACCTCTGCCTTGAGTTTCACGATTTCGGATCGCCGTTCATTGAGCCATTCGTTCGCCCGCTTGAGAATGGATCGATCCGCAAAGACATAGTCGACCGAGACGACAGGCACATTGTTGAGCGCCTCGGACATGGCCAGGGACGAAACGATTTGGTCATCGCGCATTCGCACAGGGAAATCGGGGGGCCCACTTCCTTGACTGTAGCGATCCGACCGGAATTGCTCGGCGACAAACTGGTTGCTCAGAGCTTCAAATATGGCTTCGCCGGCCTCCGGATTGATCTTCACATCATTGGGATTGCGCTCATACAGGCATTTGAAATGCTCACGCCTAACTATTCGACGTGCGTGCACGTGGCCAGACTTGCTCTCATCAAATGCCGCCTCAAGCAAAGCCGCGGTCACTTCATTGTCCGTCATCGCCAAGTGTCGCCGCAGGTCAGTCGGGAAAGCGTTGCCGTCCAACCAGTCCTTCAGGAAATCCTTGAGATGGATATCGTAAATTCGACGAACCGGATGAAAATAGACCTGTGAATACATGAAATAGCGCGCAAGCATCAGTGCTTCGGCCGACTGAATTCCACCCTCTTCGACACCGAGCGCCGGTTCCAGCGAAGATACTTCCTCCCCTGACGGCGAGGCGGGAAGTATGCGAAGCGTATCAATCAATCGATAATGATCGAACTTGCCATAGGCGACACCAACATGATGGGAATCGCGAAGGAGATAGTCCATGCGGTCGACGCCAAATGCATCGCCAACGACGATTTCTGAAAGAATGGCTTCCCAATCCGAGAAATCCAACTCCTTCGCCTTCTTTTTCCCAACGGCCAGTTTGACGACATCTTCGTACTGCAATGCTGGCCTCATGCTCGTCCATATGGCTTGCATTTCGTCGCTGCAGATGAGCTCTCGCGTCAATTTCTCATGGTCCCAATCTTCGGGAAGCAGTTCCTTTTCGGCGGCATGAGAAAATGGCAAATGACCTATGTCGTGACACAACGCGGCCATGCGAAGCGCTTTCCGCCAATAGAGCAATTCATCCGGGCGACCTAGCGGATCCAGTAGGTCTCGAATTTCGTCGGTGACGTTTTCAGATCTTGTCAAGATATCGAAAACGCGCCCCGCCAGTTCCATCACCCCGAGGGAATGCTCAAACCGCTTATGTGTTGCACCCGGATATACGAGATAGGTCAATGCCAGTTGATGGATATGACGCAACCTCTGAAAAGGACGAGAATTCAAAACCTCGCGTTCATGACTATCGAGCCTTATGAAAACGTGGATAGGATCACGAATCTCATGGCTGTTCTTCGCCATGGTCAGGCCGCGACTTGTCGGGAGGCAATCGATTGCTCCGGCATGGACGTGAAAATCCAAACAACGTCTGGTGTCGAACCTCGGTATTCGTGAAATTTCAGGGTGGTAAGCAAACCAAGTTCCTCGAAACAATCTCGAGCCAATTTTGTTCTCTTTTTGTTTAGGCAGCAAGCCACTAGATATTGTAGAAGAATTACCACAAGGTACAAGTGCTAGCAATTGCCCTTCTAGCTCCTGTTCTCATGCCATCCTGTCGAGATTGACGACTTCGGTCAGCCCGCACTGATATTCTTCGCCGCTGGATAGAAACGCCCCGGCTGGCACCAGCAAGAACAAAGGTCTGCGAAAGAAGCCCGCCCCCGCCTTCCTTTCCCGGCATCCGGCCGGTAGGATCGCCCACGATGGGAGACCGGGCGGACAGTTGGGTGGGCCGGGCGGTGCCGCGCCTGGAAGACGCGGCGCTGCTGACCGGCAATGCCCGGTTCATCGACGATCTCTCGCCCCTGCCCGGTATCCGCCACGTCGCCCTTCTGCGCTCGCCGCACCCGCACGCCCGTATCCTGGGCATCGACGCCGAGGCGGCGCGGGCCATGCCCGGCGTCGTCGGCGTGGTCACCGGGGCCGAGCTCCGGGAACATCTGAACCCCCTGGCCAGCGCCGTGCGGGCGCCCATGGCCTACTACCCGATCGCCATCGACAAGGTGCGTTACGCCGGCGAGCCGGTGGCCCTGGTGGCGGCCGAGGACCGCTACCTGGCCGAGGACGCCGCCGAGGCCATCGAGGTCGATTACCAGCCGCTGGATGCGGTGGTCGATCCCCTGGCCGCCCTGGCAACGGAGGCGCCGGTGCTGCACGAGGAAGCCGGCGGCAACCTCGTCCACCACCGCCAATTCGCCTATGGCGACCCCGAGGCCGCCTTTGCCGAAGCGGCCGAGGTGGTGCGCCTGGCCTGGCGCTACCCCCGGCAGTCGGCGACGCCGATGGAGACCTACGGCGCCATCGCCCACTTCGAAGCGGCGCCCGAGCGCTACACCGTCTGGTCCAACTTCCAGGGCCCGTTCATCCTGCAGCCGCTGATGGCCCGCGCCCTGGGCATTGGCGGCAACCAGCTCCGCCTGATCGCGGCGGCGCACAGCGGCGGCAGCTTCGGCATCAAGCAGGGGCTGTACCCCTATCTGGTACTGCTGGCCGCCGCCAGCCGCCTCCTCGGCTGTCCGCTGAAGTGGGTCGAGGACCGCCTGGAACATCTCTCGGCCTCGTCCAGCGCCGCCGACCGGGCCGACGAGATCGAGGCGGCCTTCGATGGCGAGGGCCACTTGACCGGCCTGCGCTTCGACAACCTGGTCAACGTCGGCGCCTATGTGCGGGCGCCTGAGCCGGCCTCGGTCTACCGCATGCACGCCGCCGCCAACGGCTGCTACCGGGTGCGCCATATCGCCATTCAGAACCGCCTTGTGACCACCAACAAGCTACCGATCGGCCTGAACCGCGGTTACGGCGGGCCGCAGTTCTATTTCGGCCTGGAACGGGCCATGGACCTGGCGGCCCGGCGGCTGGCCATCGACCCGGCGGAGATCCGCCGGCGCAACTTCCTGGCGGCCGACGGCTTCCCTTATGAAGGGCCGGCCGGCGCGATCTACGATTCCGGCGACTACGGCAAGGGCCTGGAGATGCTGCTGGAGATCGCCGACTACCCAACCCTGCGGGCCAGGCGGGATGCGGCCCGGGCCGAAGGACGGCTATTCGGCATCGGCCTGGCCGCCGGCGTCGAGCCCTCGGGCTCCAACATGGCCTACGTCACCCTGGCCCAGACGCCGGAGGAGCGGGAGAAGGCCGGCGGCCGTTCCGGCGGCGTCGCCTGCGCCTCGGTCGCCATGGACCCCTCCGGCACGGTGACCGTACACCTGGACAGCACGCCGGCCGGCCAGGGCCACGCCACGGTGGCGGCGCAGATCGTCGCCGACGCCCTGGGCCTGCGGCCGGAGCAGATCCAGGTCGACACCGCCATGGATACCGGCAGCGGCGCCTGGTCCCTGGCCTCCGGCAACTATTCCAACCGTTTCGCCGCCATCGTGGTCGGCGCCATAGCGGAGAGCGCCGGCCGCATCGCCGGCAAGCTGAAGGCGGTGGCGGCGGAACTGCTGGAGGTGGCGGCCGACGATGTCGAACTGGCCGAGGGCCGGGCCCGCATCGCCGGCGTGCCCGAGCAGGGCATCGCGCTCGGCCGGGTGGCGGCGGCGACCCATTGGCACCCGGCCGGCCTGCCGGACGGCATGGCGCCGGGCCTCTATGACACCGCCCTCCTCAACCCAGCGGTGCTGGACGCGCCGGACGGCGCCGACCGGGTCGCCTCCGCCGTGACCTTCGGCTTCCTCTGCGATTTGGTGGCGCTGGAGGTGGAGCGCGCGACCGGCCGGCTGCGGATCGAACGCTATGCCTCGGTGCACGACGTC
This sequence comes from Alphaproteobacteria bacterium, assembly GCA_030746635.1. GTDB lineage: Bacteria > Pseudomonadota > Alphaproteobacteria > JASLMH01. The sequence goes on from JASLMH010000053.1 coordinate 5,908, forward strand.
GGCCGGGTGCTGAACCCGATCGTGGTCGAGGGCCAGGTACGCGGCGGCTTCGCCCATGGCTTCGGTGCCGCCATGTTCGAGGAGTTGGCCTACGACCAGGACGGCAACTTCCTCTCCGGCAGTTTCGCCGACTACCTCTGCCCGACGTCGGCCGACCTGCCGCCGCTGGAGTTCGCCAACTACGAGACCGCTTCGCCGCAGAACCCGTTCGGCTCCAAGGGCATGGGCGACGGCTCGTCGATGCTGACGCCGGTTGTGCTGGCCAATGCGGTGGCCGACGCCCTGGACCTGGACGAGGTCGAGCTGCCCCTGAGCCTGGACCGGGTCTGGCGGCTGGCCAACCCGGAAACGGACGGGCGATGAAGCCGGCGGCCTTCGAATACTGCCGGCCCGACAGCCTGGCCGAGGCCCTGGCCCTGCTGTCGGAATACGGCGACGAGGCGGCGGTGCTCGCGGGCGGCCTGTCCCTGGGACCGTTGTTGAACATGCGCATGGCCCGGCCCGAGGTGGTGATCGACATCAACCGGCTGGCCGATCTGGCCCGGATCGAGCGGGATGGTGAGGTACTGCGCCTGGGCGCCCTGGTGCGCCAGGCCGACGTGCTGGCCTCGGCCGAGTGCCAAGACCTCGTGCCGCTGCTGGTCGCCGCCCTGGGCCATGTCGGCCATTACCAGACCCGCGACCGGGGCACCCTGGCCGGTTCCGCCGCCCATGCCGACCCCAGCGCCGAGGTGCCGTTGTGCCTGAAAACTCTGGCCGGCGCGGTGGAGTTGACTTCCGAGCGGCAGGTGCGGCGGGTACCGGCCGATGACTTTTTCCAGGGCACTCTGACCACCGCCCGGGCCGACGACGAGATGATCACCGCCCTGCTGTGGCCCACCGATCGGGGCCGGCAGGGCTTCGCCTTCGAGGAGGTCAGTGAACGGCGGGGTGATTTCGCCATCGTCGCGGCAGCGGCCTGGGCCGAACGCCATGACTACGACGAGGGCTACCGCTACGGCCTGGGCCTGGGCGGAGTGGAGGAGTGGTCGCTGGTCAGTCGCGGTGGAGGCCGACGCGCGCCAGAGGATTTGGCTGAATTCGCCGACGAGGTCATCGCCGGCGTGACCGAAGATATCGAACCTATGCGCGACCAGCGTGCCTCGGCCGCCTATCGCCGGCATCTGGCCGATCATCTTGGCCGGAAGGTTCTCCTGCGGGCACTGGAAACGGCGCTGGGAGAGGTCCAGTCATGATGCGGCTGCCGCCGGGCCAGCGGACCCGTGTCACCTGCACCGTCAACGGCCAGGCACACAGTGGCTTTGCGGAATCCCGCACCTTGTTGAGCGATTTCCTGCGCCACGAATTGCACCTCTACGGCACCCACGTGGGCTGCGAACACGGCGTCTGCGGCGCCTGCACGGTGGTTCTCGATGGCCGTCTGGCCCGGTCCTGCGCCACCCTGGCGGTGCAGGCGGAGGGGGCCGAGATCACCACCGTCGAGGGCCTGGCCGCCGACGAGGGACTGGAACCCCTGCGCCAGGCCTTCTCCCGCCACGGCGCCCTGCAATGCGGCTTCTGCACGCCCGGCATCCTGGCCTCGGCCAGCCATTTCCTGGCCGCCCGACCGGACCCCACGGAGGCCGAGGTTCGCGATATGCTGTCGGGGCACCTCTGCCGCTGCACCGGCTACGAGGGCATGGTGCGGGCGATCCTGGAGGTCGCTCGCGAAACGACGGAGGGAGCCAACCAATGACCCTGGCGCGCATGCTGGCCGCCTCCACCCTGCGCCAGCCCGAAGCCACCGCCATCGTCGACGGCGACCGTCGCCTGAGCTACGGGGAGTGGCAGGCGGAGATCCTGCGTTTGGCCGGCGGCCTGCACGGCCTGGGCTTGGGGCCGGGCGATCATCTGGTGGCGGTGCTGTCGAACCGGCTGGAGATGGCCAGCCTGTACTGGGCCTGCCAGACCCTGGGCGTGATCTTCACGCCGTTCAACTGGCGCGCCACGGCGCCTGAGATCGCCTATGTGCTCGAGGACGCCGAGGCCAGGGCGGTGGCCTACGAGGGTCGGTCGGCCGAGGCGGTGCTGCCGGCGGCGGCCGAGGTGGCGTTGCCGGCCGAGCGGCTGATCCGGGTCGATCAGGACGGCGACGGCGTCGCCTTCGCCGAACTGGCAACGGCGGCGGCCTTCGACGGCCCGCTGCCCGGCGACGATCGCGCCACCTCGTTGATGCTCTATACCTCGGGCACCACCGGCCGGCCCAAGGGGGTGCCGCGGTCCCATGCCGCCGAACGCACGGCGGCGCTCGGCTGCCTGGCGCAACTGCACTACCGCCACGGCGAGGTCTCCCTCGGCGTGATGCCGCTGTTCCACACCATGGGGGTGCGCAGCCTGTTGATGTCGGCCTTCCTGAACGGCAACTTCGTCTGCATGCCGGCCTACGACACCGAAACGGCCCTGGAGATGATCCAGGCCGAGGGGATCAGCACCCTGTTCCTGGTGCCGACCATGTTCCACGACATGGTGCATCATCCGCGTCTGGCCGAGGCCGACCTGACCTCGGTCACCAACATCGCCTATGCCGGCATGTCGATGACCACGGCCCTGGTGGAAAGCTGTGCGGCGACCTTCCCCGATGCCCAGTTCTCCAACTTCTACGGCTCCTCCGAGATCTATACCTTCGCCGTGCGCAACGACCTGGCCGACAATCCGGGCTCGGCCGGCCTGGCCGGCATGGGCCAGACTTTGCGCGTCGTGCGGGGCGATCCCGACGAACGGGTCGGGCCGGACGAACAGGTACCGGTGGGCGAGACCGGCGAGATCATCGCCTCCATGTCGGCCCTGGACGCCTTCGAAGGCTATTGGAAACGCCCGGACGCCGACCAGAAGGCGATCCGGCAGGGTTGGTATTTCACCGGCGATCTCGGCCGGTTCGACGACAACGGCGAGATCTATGTGCTCGGCCGGGTCGACGACATGATCATCTCCGGCGGCGAGAACATCTATGCCGAGGAGGTCGAGGACGTGCTGGCGAAATGCCCCGACGTCCTGGGCGTAGCGGTGATCGGCCTGCCGGACGAGCGCTGGGGCGAACGGGTCGCCGCCTTCATCGAGCCGGCCTCGGACGCCGCCTCACCCGGGACCCTTGACCGATACTGCCTCGAGAGCGGCCTGGCCCGCTTCAAGCGGCCCCGCGCCTACGCCTTCGTGCGGGCGATCCCGCGCTCGGCCTCGGGCAAATTGCTGCGCCGGCATTTGCGGACCGGCGACTATGAGCTATTGACGGATTTCGACAACACAGTGTGAGGACTGGAGTGATGGAACGAGACTATGCCGAACGCCGGGGCGATGTGCTGCGGGAGCTGGACGGCCTGCGGGTCGAGGTCGATAGCGAACGCAAGATCGGCACCCTGATCCTGGAACGGCCGCCCCTGAACATCGTCTCCTATCGGGGCCGGGCGCAGATCCGCGCCATCATCGAGGCCTTCGACGAGGACGACGAGGTCGGCGTGGTGGTGATCCGCGGCGCCAACGGGGTGTTCAGCTCCGGCGGCGACGTCAAGCGCTTCCCCGAGATCCCGAAGAACAAGATGTCCGATCTGGCCGACAACATCGGCGCGCCGGAACGCTGTTCCAAGCCGGTGATCGCGGCGATCGAGAAATACGCCCTGGGCGTCGGCTTCGAACTCTCCCTGGCCTGCGATTTCCGCTTCGCCACCGAGGACAGCGTGGTCGGCCTGCCGGAAGTGACCATCGGCCAGATGCCGGGCTCCGGCGGCAGCGCCCGCATGGTCCGCCTGATCGGCATGACCCGGGCCAAGGACATCGTCATGCTGGGCAAGCGCCTGCCGGCCAGGGAAGCCATGGAGGTCGGCATCATCACCCAGGTGGCGACCGACGCAGACGGCCTGCAGGAGCTGATCCACGACTACGCCAAGAAGCTCAACGCCCTGGCGCCGATCTCGCTCCGCGCCCTCAAGCGCGTGCTCAACGCCGCCCCGGACAGCTCCCTGAAAGTGGCCCTGGAGGTCGAAGGCCACAGTTACGAAAAGCTGCGCTGGACCGAGGACTACATGGAAGGCATCAACGCCTTCAGCGAGCGCCGGAAGGGCGAGTACAAGGGGCGGTAAAGGAGCCGCGCCGGGGCGCGACGCCATGAATCTCGACGCCCACGAACGGGCCATGCTGGCCGGCGAACTGGGCGAGCCCAGGCGCTGGGCCATGGACCACATGCTCAAGGTCGGCCCCATGTTCGACGCCGCCGACCTGGTGCCGGTTTCCCAGGCCCACATGATGGCCGACACCGAGTCCCTGGGCGAGGCCGGCGTGGCGTTCCTGGAAGGCCTGGCCGGCCATCCGCCGGACCAGCGCCGGGTCGCCGTGCCGATGATCACCGATCCCCGGGGCGTCGATCTCGACTATTACCGCCCCCTCGGCCAGACCGAGGCGATGGCGGAGCTCGAGCGGCGCACCATCGCCGCCTGCCAGGCCATGGGTATCCTGATGACGGATACCTGCATCAACTACCAGACCATCATGCCGCCGGTGCGCGGCGAGCACCTGGCCTATGGCGATACCGGCGTGGTGATCTATTGCAACAGCGTGCTGGGCGCCTATTCGAACTTCGAGGGCGGCCCCTCGGCCCTGGCCGCAGGCCTGACCGGCCGGACGCCGCGCTATGGCCTGCACCTGGAGAAGAACCGCCGGGCCACGAAGCGCTTCATCGTCCGCCGCCAGCCGCGGGAATTGACCGACTGGGGCGTCCTCGGCGCCCTGATTGGCCGGCTCTGCGGCAGCTACTGGGAAGTGCCGGTGGTCGAGGGGCTGGAGGTCGCGCCGACCTCGGACGATCTCAAGCATTTCGGCGCTGCCATGGCCAGCTTCGGCTCGACGCCCCTGTATCATCTGGTCGGCATCACCCCGGAGGCCCCGACCCTGGCCCATGTCTGCGACGGCGCCCCGCCCGCCGCCCACGAGATCACGAACGGCGAACTGGACGCCCTGCGCGGCGATTTCGGCGGCGCCGGCGACAAGGTCGACGTGGTGGTGTTCGCGGCACCACAACTGTCCCTGGTCGAGATGCGCCGGGTCGCCGACCTGCTCGAAGGCCAGCGGGTGCACGCCGATACGGCCCTGATCGTCTGCACCGCGCCCACGGTGGCGGCCGACTGCGACCGCCTGGGCATCATCCGGCGCATCGAGGCCTCGGGCGCCAAGGTCTTGCGCGGCACCTGCTTCTACAACCAGTACGCCCGCGAGATCGGCCAGGCCAACGGCTGGACCCGGCTTCTGTCCAACTCGGCCAAGATCGTCAACATCATCGGCGGCTACGGCTACCGGCCGGCGCTCGCCAGCATGGAAGACTGCGCCGCCGCCGCCGTCGCCGGGCGGATCGTCTGATGCGGCAACAAACGAACGAGCAGCCCCGTTCACCCTTCGAGACGCCCGCTGCGCGGGCTCCTCAGGGTGAGGACGGAAACTCACCTCATGGTGAGGAGGGCGCACCGCGCCCGTCTCGAACCATGTCCATCCACCACGCGCCCGAGAACCGGCCATGACCACCGAACTCAAGTGCCAACCGGGCATCGGCGGCAGGGTCGAGGGCACGGCCCTGGTCGCCAAGGACAACTTCTCCGCCCGCTACGACCTCGACCGCATCAACGGCGTCTTCTCACGGCCGCAGCACCAACTGGCGGGCCAATCCTACGTCGACAGGATCCTGGTGCTGGACACCGCCAAGGGCGGCGTCGCCACCGCCTGGATGCTGCACGAGATGAAGGCGCGCGGCATGGCGCCGAAAGCGATCCTATTCAACGCCGCCAACACCATCCTGGCCCAAGGCGCCGCCCTGGCCGACCTGCCCCTATGCGACCGCTTCGAAGCCGGTGACATCACCGCCCTGATCCAGACCGGCGACCGCCTGATCGTCGACCCGGGCCAAGGGCTGGTGACGATAGTAGAGAGGGCGTAGGGCCGGCGCCCCAGTCCTTACGCCACGTTCGACAACCTTGCCGGCGCCGCCAGCTTGCCGGAGCCGCGCTGAGGCACCTTGGGTAGGTCGAAGCCCTGTTGGTGGCAGGCGCGGGTGATCACCGTGACCTTCCAGATGACGCCGCCGGCGACGGCGGCGAGGCCGCCGAGGGCGGCGAGCATGGGCAGGTTGGCGCCGAGGGCCAGGAAGGCGGCGAACAGCACCACCGGGGCGGCGTGGCCGAGCAGGTGCAGGGGCGGGCTGACGCGCGCTAGGACGTCGCGGGCCATCGGCCCGATGCCGGCGGCCCGGGCGTCCTGACGGTATTGCCACCACATACCGCCGTTCAACACCGCCAGCACCAGGCCGGCAGTCGCGGCGAAGGGGGCGGCACCGACGGCGGCCGGCTGCAGGACCGTCGCCACCGCCAATAGCCCGGCGCCCTCCAACAGGCCGGTGGCGATCAGCATCCACGGCATCAACGGCGCCCGCCAGGCCGGGATGCCCCGGCCGGCCGCCAGGATGCGGGCCTGGCAATAGAGGAAGGCCGCCGCTTCGATGGCCACGGCCAGGTGCAGGATGCCGGTCGGCCAGATCAGGTCGGCCAGCAGGGTGGGGTAGAACAGTGCGACGACATAGGTCTCCCGCGTCATCCACGAGGTCTGCGGCCGCCGCAGCACGTTGAGGAAGCGGAACTTGCGGGCGATCTCCAGGAACACGCAGAACAGCCCCACCGCCATGCCGACGCCGGCGATAAATTGCAACGGCAGCAACACCGCCTGAGGAAGCCGGCCCGTCAGATACGCCAGGTAGGCGATCACCACCAGGCCGGAGGTCATGCCGCCCAGGGTGAAGTTCATCGCCGCCCGCAAATCCCAGAAGGTCTGGCGCTTGCCGACCAGGGGATTGCCGGGATCGCCGCGTGCTTCGTCGTCGGCCTCCTCGGCCGTGCGGTCGCGGCCCGGCATGCTGGCCGGCACCTCGTAGAGGTACCTGATCTGCGGATCGGTGCCCAGATCGGCATGCATCTGGAAGGACTTGTTCTCGCGCGCCAGGGTCGAGACGTTGCTGTCGGGATCGTTGAAATCGCCGAAGGTAATCGCCGTGGCGATGCAGGCGTTGGCGCAGGCCGGCGTCGCCTCCGGGTCCAGGCCCGGGGTCAGGCCGCCGGCCAGGCCGTCGTCGACCCGCTCGATGCAGAAGGTGCACTTGTTGGCGACGCCGATGCGATCGTCATGGGCCACCTTGCGCTCCTGCACGGTGGCCTCGCCGTAATACCATTCCCGATGGTGGACGATGGTGCGGGCCTGGTAGGGGCAGGCGACGGCGCAATAGCCGCAACCGATGCAGGTGTCGTAGTCGATGGTGACCAGGCCGTCGGCCCGCTGCCTCGTCGCGCCCGAGGGGCAGACCGGCACGCAGGGCGGCTCGGCGCAATGCTGGCAGCCGGTGACCAGGAACAGCCTTTCGACGCTGGGGAAGGTGCCCAGCTCGACGTCGATCACCCGCCGCCACTGCACGTCGGGGGGCGTGTCGTTGGCGTGCTTGCAGGCGATGGTGCAGGTCTGGCAGCCGACGCAACGGTTGAGGTCGACCACCATGCCCATTCGTTTCGTCATCCGGCGGTGCTCCGCGCTTCGTTGTCCCTGGCTATCCTGACGCGGACGATATCCGAGCCGCTGCCGGTGCCGTCGGTGATCGACAGCGAGATGTCGGTGACCGAATTCAGGCTGGGCAGGTTGAGATCCTTGGCGTACGGCGTCGCCCAATGGTCGAACTGGCCGATCATCAACAGCGTGTCGGGGCGGATGCCCTGGCGCAGCACCGCCCGGCCCCGGGTCTCGCCGGTGGTGGATTCGATCAGCACCGGATCGCCGTCGGCGATGCCGAGTCTGCGCCCGGTCTCGGTGTTGACGATCACGCCCTTGTGGCCGGCGACGTTGCTGGCCACCTCGTGGATCAGCGGAATGCCCACGTTGGCGCCCCAGGCATACTGCATGCTGCGGGCGGTCAGGGCCCAGAACGGATAGTCCTCGGGGTCGGCGCCCTTCTCCCGGACATGGTTGATCCAGACATCAGGAAAGGATTCATACCTGGGCAGGGCGTCGTAGTCCTTCAATTGGCCGTCCCACCAGTCCACGCCGACCTCGTGCAGGCGGTTGGCAAGCTGGGCGCCATGGCGCCTGATGCGTTCCTGATAGGGCAGCTCGAACCGGATGCCCCGTTCCTTCATATAAGGATAGAGGTACCATTCCCGCTGCGGGAGTTCGCGCAGCATATAGCCGTTTTCCTTGAACCAATCGATGCCGTGGACCTCCTCGCCGTCGGACAGGTCGTGGCTGGCGGCCTTGGCCACCCGGTCCCAGATCTCGTCACGGTCATAGGCCACGTCCGGTTCCAGGGCATAGTCGAACCGGTTGCTGGCCAGCTTCATGCCGGCCGCACCCTTGTTGATCGCCATGTTGTATTCGCCCAGGATGCCGGCGCGCCGGCACAGCTCGGTGGCGATATCGGTCATGTCCATGGCATCGACGGTCGGTTCCACCGCCGGCTGACGGATCATCCAGCCCTGGTGCTTCCAGAACTGCTCGCCGCCGCCGCCGGTGCCGCCGATCCGGCTCATCTGCAGGCTTTCCAGGTCCGTCGCCTCCGGCAGCACGATGTCCGCCATGTGGTTGGTCTCGTCCCTGGTGTAGGCAAAGCACACCGTGAAGGGAAATTCCGCCACCCGCTCGGCCACCTCCGGCGCGTTCCAAGACGAAATCGCCGGGTTGGTGCGATAACAGAACCACAGATCGGGCAGGGTCGGGCGCGGCCAGTTGTCGGGCGCCTCTTTCTGGAACAGCCAGGGCAGATGCGCCGGTCCCAGGGCCGGGGCCCAGGGCGAACTGGAGGACAGCGGCACCAGGGTGTTGTAGCCGTTGCGGATCCGCGGCTGGCTGGCCCAGGCCTCCTTCGAGGTCTCGTTGAAGGGGAAGTCCATGATGCCGTCGCGGCTGGAGATGGCGCTGTCGTAGCGGTTGTTGGCGGGGCGGTTCAGGCGCACCTTGGTGCCGAGGCTGGCGCCCGGCACCTCCATGGCCCCGACCAGGACGCCCAGCAGCGTGCGGGCCCAGACCGCGTGATAGCCGCCGGGTCCGTTGTTGACGCTCTTGCCCAGCATCACCGCCACCGGTCGCAGCGGCAGGGCTTCGCCCTCGACCTCGATGGTCTCGCCGACCCGGGCGTGGGCCAGGAACTCGTCGGCGATGCGGCGGATGGTCTCGGCCGGCACGTCGCACTCGGCCTCGGCCCATTCCGGGCTGTACGCCGCCATGTGATCCAGCAGCATCTGGAAGGCCGGGCGCACTTCGACCCCTTCGTGGCGCCAGGCCTCGTCATCGGCGCCGAGTTCCAGCCCCGAGGCGGTAAAGACGCCGTCCAGGGCTGGCTCGGCGATGGCGGCGTCGAACGGCTTGGCCCGGCCGTCGGCCAGGTCCCAGATCAACGGCTTCTCGGTCGCCCCATCGCGCAGGTAATAGCCGTTCGGGGCGACCAGGTAGGGCGCGGTGGTGTCCTCGCCGAGGAAGCGGACGTCGCAGACCTGGCGCCAGTCGCGCTCCCGCACGATGCGGTGGATCACGGCGAACAGGAAGGCGGCGTCGGTCTTCGGCTTGATCGGCACCCATTCCGCCGACATCGCCCCGGTCACCGAGAGGTGCGGTTCCACCATCACCCGCTTCAGGCCGCGCCGGCGCGCCTCCGCCCCCCGCCGCACGCCGGTGGCGCCGCCCGACGCCTCGACGTTGTTGCCGCAGTTGATGATGTATTCGCAGTTCGGGGAATCGACGGCCAGGGTGAAGGCGCGCTGCCACAATTCGCCATAGAGATGTTCGGAGTGATAGCACTTCACCCCCTGGCCGGAGCCGAAACCCAGGTCGGCCGGGCCCCAGGCCGCCAGCAGGGCCGGAAAACTGCCCATGAAGCGGGTCGGCGTGCCGCCGCCGCCGAACGAGGCGGCCAGGCGGGGATAGCCGGAATTGTCCTTCAGGCCCTTGGCGCGGATCTCCCGCAGTTTGCCGGCGACGGCGTCCAGCGCCTCCTGCCAACTGATGGGCACGAAGCCGGGGTCCTCGTGGCGACCCTTCTTCGGGTTGGTCCGCTTCATCGGCTGTTGCACCCGGTTCGGGTTGTAGGTCTTCTGCACCAGGCCATAGGCCTTGACGCAGGGGGTGCCCTGGCCGGGATGCTCGCCGCAGATCGCCAGGTTGGGTTCGATCCGCACCGCGACGCCGTCCTCGACCTCGACCTTGATCAGATCGGGGCCGGCGACGCATTGGAAGCAATAGGTGGGAACTTTCCGGTTTTCCGGCCGCGATAGGGTCAAGGGGGCATCCTCACTTCCAGCCATTTCGGCGGCATCCTATCAGGGCGAAGTCAGCCACGGCAACGCGGCCGCCGGCTCATGATCCGGCACTGCGCAATGCCATGTCCTTGGCGATCCTGACCCGCACGATGTCGGAACCGCTGCCGGTGCCGTCGGTCAGGGAGAGGGATATATCGGTGACGGTGTTCAGGCTGGGCAGGTTCAGATCCTTGGCGAAGGGCGTCACCCAATGATCGAATTGGCCGATCATCAGCACCGTATCGGGGCGGATGCCCTGGCGCAGCACGGCCCGGCCCCGGGTCACTCCGGTGGCGGATTCGATGACCACCGGATCGCCCTGCTCGATGCCGCGCTGGCGGGCGGCCTGCATGTTCATGACGATACCGGCATGACCCGTGACGTTGTCCGCCACTTCATGGATCAGGGGGATGCCGACGTTGGCGCCCCAGGCGTACTGCATGCTGTGGGCGGTCAGGGCCCAGAACGGATAGTCGTCCGGTTCCTTGCCCTTTTCCCGGACATGGTTGCTCCAGACCTCGGGGAAGGATTCATAGACCGGCAGGGCGTCATAGTCCTTCAATTGCCCGTCCCACCATTCCACGCCGACCTCGTGCAGGCGGTTGGCGAGTTGCGCGCCATGACGCTTGATGCGTTCCTGATAGGGCAGTTCGAACCGGATGCCGCGCTCCTTCATATAGGGATAGAGGTACCATTCGCGCTGGGTCAGATCGCGCAGCATGTAACCGTTTTCCTTGAACCAGTCGATGCCGTTCACCTCCTCGCCGTCGGTCAGGTCGTGGCTGGCCGCCTTGGCCACCCGGTCCCAGATTTCCTCGCAAGCATGGACCTCGTTCGCTTCCAGGGAATAGTCGAAGCCTTCCTTCACCAGCCGCATGCCGGCGGCGCCACGATTGATCGCCTCGTTGTATTCCGCCAGCAGCCCCGCACGCCGGCACAGCTCGGTCGCGATGTCGGTCATGTCCATGCAGTCGACGGCCTTGTCCACCGCCGGCTGGCGGATCATCCAGCCCTGGTGCTTCCAATACTGTTCGCCCGAACCGCTGCCGCCGATGCGGCTGAGCTGCAAGCTTTCGAGGTCGGTGGCCTCCGGCAGCACGATGTCGGCCATATGGTTGGTCTCGTCGCGGGTATAGCCAAAGGCGACGGTGAAGGGGAATTCGGCGATCCGTTCGGCCACTTCGGGTGCGTTCCAGGACGAGATCGCCGGGTTCGTGCGATAGCAGAACCACAAATCCGGCAGGGTCGGACGGGGCCAATTGTCGGGCGCCTCCTTCTGGAACAGCCAGGGCAGATGGGCCGGCCCCAGGGCCGGCGCCCAGGGTGAAGAGCCGACCAGCGGCACCAGCGAATTATAGCCGTTGCGGATCCTCGGCTGGCTGTCCCAGCCTTCCTTGGAGGTATCGTTGAAGGGAAAGTCCATGATGCCGTCGGCGCTGGACTTGACGCTGAGGTGGCGGGAATTGGCCGGCCGGTTGAGCCTTACCTTGGTGCCCAAGTTGCCGCCGGGCACTTCGATCGCACCGACCAGCACGCTCAATAGGGCCCGGGCCCAGACCGCATGGTAGCCGCCGGGGCCGTTGTTGATGCTTTTGCCCAGCGCCACCCCTACCGGGCGCAACGGCAAGGTCTCGCCCTCGATCTCGGTGGTCGCGCCGACCCGTGCGTGACCGACGAATTCGTCGCCGATCCGGCGCATGGTTTCGGCCGGCACGTCGCTTTCGCCCTCGGCCCATTCGGGCGTGTACTGGGCCATATGCTCGCGGAGTAGCTGGAAGGCCGGTTTGACCTCGACGTCGTCGTGGCGCCAAAGCTCGTCGTCGGCGCCCAGTTCGAGGCCCGAGGCGGTATAGGCGCCTTCCAGCGCCGGCTCGCCGATCGGCGCATCGAAGGGCCTGGCGCGGCCGTCGGCCAGGTCCCAGATCAAGGGCTTTTCGGTGCCGGGCTCCCGCAGGTAATAGCCGTTCGGCGCCACCAGGTAGGGCGCCGTGGTGTCATCACCCAAAAAGCGCACGTCGCAGACCTCGCGCCAATCGCGTTCGTGCACGATGTGGTGGATCACGGCGAACAGGAAGGCGGCGTCGGTCTTCGGCTTGATCGGCACCCATTCGGCGGAGGTCGCGCCGGTGACCGACAGATGCGGTTCGACCATCACCCGCTTCATCCCGCGGCGGCGGGCATCGGCGCCGCGCCTGACGCCCGTCGCGCCGCCGGAGGAATCGACGTTCTTGCCGCAGTCGATGACGTAGTCGCAACGCGGTGAATCGACCTCCATGGTGAAGGCCCGTTGCCACAATTCACCGTAAAGGTGTTCGGAGTGATAGCATTTGACGCCCTGTCCCGACCCGAAGCCGAGGTCGGCCGGCCCCCAGGCCGCCAGCAGCGCCGGGAAGGTGCCCATGAAGCGGGTCGGCGTGCCGCCGCCGCCGAAGCTGGCCGCCAGGCGCGGATAGCCGGAATTGTCCTTCAGGCCCTTGGCGCGGATCTGGCGCAGTTTTTCGGCCACCGTATCCAGCGCTTCTTCCCAACTGATCGGCACGAAGCCCGGGTCCTGGTCCCGGCCCTTGTTCGGGTTGGTGCGCTTCATCGGCTGCTGCACCCGGTTCGGGTTATAGGTCTTCTGCACCAGGCCATAGGCCTTGACGCAGGGCGTGCCCTTGCCCGGGTGTTCGTTGCAGATGTCGAAGTTCGGCCCGATGCGGGTGGCGACGCCGTCCTCGACCTCGACCTTGATCAGGTCGGGTCCGGAGACGCATTGGAAGCAATAGGTCGGTACCTGCTTCTTGTCCTGCCGCGCCTCGACCATGCGAACCTCTCCTCCACTGCCTCCGGGCAAGCCGGTTGGCGATCATGCAAAGCTATCACGGCGGCTTCCGCCAAGGCAAAACGCCGGGCCCCCAAGACCGGGGGAAAAGTTCGGTGTAGAGTCGTCGGCGAGATGCAAGGAGGAGAACGCTCGTGGCCGAACAGAGTATCGTGATTGCCGGCTATGCCGAGACCGAGGTCGCCTTCAAGAGCGGCCGCAGCGCCTATGATTTCGCCGGCGAGGCCTTCGCCATGCTGCTGGAGGCGACCGGCGTCGAAAAGGACCGGATCGACGGCCTGTCGGTGACGGTGCCGCTGAGCGAATGCGGCAACCCGTTCTATGCCGTCTACACGACCGAGGCCCTGGGCCTGTCGCCGAACTGGCTGAACTACGGCGGTATCGGCGGCTGCTCGGCCACCGGCGGGGTGGCCCGTGCGATGTCGGCGATCCGCGACGGCCATTGCGAGATCGCCGTGGTGCTGTCGGGCGACGCCCCCAGCACCCAGTGGGGCGCCCGCTACGGCGCCTGGCGGGGCGAATTCCAGGACCCGGTCGGAATCTTGGGGCCACCGGCCGCCTTCGGCCTGCTGATGAGCCGCTATGAGCATCAGTTCGGCCTCAAGCCCGAGGCCCTGGGCAAGATCGCCATCACCCAGCGCGAGCACGCGCTGCTGAACGACAACGCCCTGCCCCGGTTCAAGAAGCCCTTGACCATGGAGGACTATTTGGGATCGCGGATGATCGCCGATCCGCTGCGGCTGCTGGATTGCGTGATGTTCTGCGACGGCGGCAACGCCTTCCTGGTAACCACCGAGGCGATGGCCAAGAAACTCGGCATCGACAAGACCGTACGGCCCACCGCCTATGCCGAGGTGACCAATTTCAACGGCAACCAGGCCTGCCCGGACGTCACCGAGAACGGCTTTTCCGAGCTGGCGCCGAAGGTGTTCGCGCAATCGGGCCTGGGGCCGGGCGACATCGGCAGTTTTCACCCCTACGACGATTTCACCATCGCGGTGATGATGCAGTTGGAGGAGTTCGGCTTCTGCCGGCGCGGGGAGGGCTGCGACTACGTCCTGGCCACCGATCTCTCGTACCAAGGCGATGTGCCCCTGAACACCGGCGGCGGCCAGCTTTCCGCCGGTCAGCCCGGCCTGGCCAGCGGCGGCCTGAACCTGGCCGAGGCGGTGCGGCAGATGTTCGGCGAGGCCGGCGAACGCCAGGTGGCCAACAGCCGCACGTCCCTGGTCACCGGGATCGGCGTGATCCCCTACGCCCGCAACTGGGGCACCAGTACGGCGATGATTTTGGAGGCCTGAAGATGTCGGAACAAGAAGCCCAACGCCCCGTCCCCAAGGCCAACGCCTTCGTCCCCACCGACGCCTTCTGGCAGGCCACGCAGCAGGGCGAACTGATGCTGCAATACTGCCTGGATACGGGTCAGTTCCAGCACTACCCGCGGCCGGTCAGCATGTATACCGGCAGCCGCAACCTGGAATGGCGCCAGGTCAGCGGCAAGGGCACGATCTATGCCTGCACCGTGGTGCGGGTGCCGGGCCCGGGCCTGGAGGGGCGGGTGCCGCTGTCGGTGGTCACCGTCGAACTGGAGGAAGGCGTCCGGATTCTGGGCAACGTGCTCGACCACGACCCGGAAACGGTGGCGATCGGTCAAAAGGTCGAACTGGCCTGGGACCGCATCGACGACGAGGTGCAATACCCGGCTTTCAACATCGTCGGGGGCTGATCCGTGCGGCTGGAGGTGGTGCTGGCCGCCCAGGCCCAACGGCACCGCGATAGGACGGCGTTGATCTGCCGCGACCGGCGCGTCGGATACGGCGAACTGATCGAGTCCGTCAATCGTCTGGCCAACGGCCTGGCGGCGCGGGGCCTGGGCCTTGGCGAGCGCATCGCCCTCTACCTGCCCAACGGCATCGAGGTCGTGCAACTGCTCTACGCCGCCTGTGCCCTGGGCGCCGTGGCGGTGCCGGTGACCACCCGCCTGACGGTGCGGGAACTGGCCCAGTCCTGCGAGGACAGTGAAGCCAAGCTGCTGGTGCATCACGCCGACCAGACCGCCGACCTGGCGGATTTCCTGGCCGAACACCGCGACATCGCCACCTTCGTGGTCGGCGGCGACCCGGGCGCCGGAAATGCCTTCGAAGGGCTCGGGGCCGGCCCGGCCGGGCCGCTGCCGCCGATCCCGGTCGAGCAGGAAGACTGCATGATCAACTTCACCTCGGGCACCACCGGCCGGCCGAAGGGGGCGATCGCCACCCATGCCAACATCATGGTGCAGCACGGCTTCATCCATGCCGTGGAATGGGGTATCTCGGGGGCCGACCGGTTCCTGGTGGCGACGCCCTTGGCCCACCGCACCGGCATGGCCCGGCTGATCAACGCGCTGTGCCTGGGCGCCACCATCGTCATCATGGAGCGCTTCGATCCGGCCGAGGCGGTGGCCATGATCGAGGCCGAAGGCATCACGGTGATGGGCATGGTGCCCACGGTCTGCCGGATGATCCTGCCGCATATCGAGGCGGCGCCCGAAAAATGCGCCAGCCTGCGCCTGGTGGTGGTGACCGGCGAGGCCTTCCCGGTGGAGTTGAAGGAACGCTTCATCGCCCTGCTGCCACGGACCCGGCTGGTCTCGTTCTTCGCCATGACCGAGGCCGGCGGCGTCACCTCGCTGTCCCACGAAGAGCAGTTCACCCACCCGAAATCCGTCGGTCGGCCGACCCCCGGCATCGAAGTCCGCATCGTCGATGAGGCGGGCCAAGAGCTGCCCACCGGCGAGGTCGGCGAACTGCTGGTGCGGGCCGGCCGGCCCGGCGCCTTCACCATCATGAAGGGCTACCTGAACGACCCGGAACAGACGGCCCTGGCCCTGCGCGACGGCTGGCTCCATACCGGCGATCTGGCCTATTGCGACGGCGAGGGCTACCTCTATATCGCCGACCGCAAGAAGGACATGATCCTGTCCGGGGGGCTGAACATCTATTCCAAGGAGGTCGAGCAGGCGATCGTCGACTGCCCGGGCGTGGCCGATGCCGCCGTGGTCGGCGTGCCCGACGGCACCTACGGCGAGGCCGTGGCGGCCTATGTCGAGACGCTGCCGGGGGCGGCGCCAACAGCGGACGCCATCGTCGCCCATTGCCGCGAGCTGATCGCCAGCTACAAGAAGCCGAAATACGTGGTGTTCCTCGACGAATTGCCGCGCAACGCCATCGGCAAGGTATTGAAGCGGGAGCTGAGCGAACGGGCACGCAGGGAATTGCCCCTGGAGAAGGAAGCGGGATGAACGATCAACCAGGCGACGCCGCCCAAGGGGGCAAGGACGGGGCGGGCGAAGGCCACGGCTGCCGGGACCTGCGGCAATGGCTGACGCATCTGTCGGCCACCGAACGCCTGGCCCTGGCCAACCCCGGCCTGGGCCTGCGCCACGAACTGGCGGCGGTGGCGAAAAGGCTGGAAAACGAAAGGGCCGTGCTGTTCCCCTCGCCCGACCAGCACGCCGTGCCGGTGGTCGCCAACCTGCTCGCCGATCGCGGCTGGATCGCCGAAAGCCTGGGCGTCGGCCAGGACCAGTTGCTGCCCCGCTACCAACAGGCCGTGCGTGCGCCCCTGCCCTGGACCGAGGTGGCGGCCGGCCCGGTCCAGGAAGTGGTGCACCGCGAGGTCGATATCGCCCGGCAACTGCCGGTGCCGACCCACAACGAGTTGGACAGCGGCCCCTATATCGCGGCCGGCCTGATGATCGCCCGCAACCCGGAGAACGGCATCCAGAACGTCTCGATCCACCGCTGCCAGATCAGCGGCCCCGACCGCATCGGCGTCCTGCTGCTGCCCAGGCACACCTTCGCCTATGCCGAGATGGCCGAGCGCCGGGGCCAGGCCCTGGAGATCGCCATCGTGATCGGCATCGATCCCGCCAGCCTGTTGGCCTCGCAGGCTATCGTGCCCCTGGACTATGACGAGATGACCATCGCCGGCGCCCTGCACGGCGCCCCGGTGGAGATGGTGAAGTGCACCAGCAACGAGGTGCGGGTGCCGGCCCGGGCGGAGATCGTCCTGGAAGGCCGGGTGCTGCCCGGCGAGTCCGAGCCGGAAGGGCCGTTCGGCGAGTTCCCGCAATATTACGGCCGGCGCGCCGACCGCCACGTGATCCAAATCGACGCCATCACCCACCGCCAGCGGCCGATCTTCCACACCATCGTCGGCGGTGGCGTCGAGCATCTCCTCCTCGGCGGCGTGCCGCGCGAGGCGACCCTGTTGGAAGCCCTGCAACGCAACTTCCCCTGCGTGCGCGACGTGCATCTCTCGCGCGGCGGGGTCTGCCGCTACCACCTGGTGGTGCAGGTCGAGCGGCCGCAGCCCGGTCAGGCCAAGAACGTGCTGATGGGCGCCTTCGCCGGCCACTACGACGTCAAGCAGGTGGTGGTGGTCGACGACGACGTCGACATCCACAATGCGGACGAGGTCGATTGGGCCGTGGCCACCCGCTTCCAGGCCGATCGCGACCTGGTGGTGGTGGCCGGCAGCCAGGGCTCGAAGCTGGATCCGACCACCGACGGCGGCGTCGGCGCCAAGATGGGCCTGGACGCGACGGTGCCAGCGGGCGCCGACGAATTCGACTTCACCCGCATCCGGGTGCCGGGCGAAGCGGAACTCGACCTTGAAGGGGTACTGGACGGCGATGGCGCGGCGGCGGCGATCGCCGATATCATCGGTACGGCCAGCGATGGGGAGACATCGGCATGAACAAGACAGCGGACAACACCACCGTCGCCCACGCCCTGTTGGCGCGGCTGAGCCAGGCCGGGGTGAAGTACTTCCTGGCCAACGCCGGCACCGACTTCCCGCCGATCATCGAGGCCCTGGCCGAGCCGGGCGCGGCGGAGCGCTACGGCCTGCAGGCCATGCTGATCCCGCACGAGAACGTCGCCATGGCCATGGCCCATGGCTACGCCATGATCACCGGCCAGCCCCTGGCGGTGATGCTGCACGTCAACGTCGGCACCTCGAACGCCATCTGCGGCCTGACCAACGCCAGCCGCACCAACATACCGCTCCTGTTGCTGGCCGGCCGCACGCCCTTGACCGAGCACGGCAGCGTCGCCCGGGGCACCCGCAGCCGCCACATCCACTGGGCCCAGGAGATGTTCGACCAGGGCGGCATGTTGCGCGAACTGGTCAAGTGGGACTATGAGCTGCGGGCACCGGAAGAAGCCGGCATGGTCCTGGACCGGGCCTTGAGCCTGGCGCTGTCGCCGCCCATGGGGCCGGTCTACCTGTCGATCCCGCGCGAGGTGCTGGCGGCGCCGGCGGCCCCGTCCGAGGCACCGCCCCGGGCTCGGCCGGCGACCATGGCCTATCCCGACCCGCAGGCGATCCAGCGCGCCGCCGAGCTGCTGGGCGGGGCGGAAAGCCCGCTGATCATCACCTCCGACGTCGGCCGCTCGACCACGGCGGCCGGGCATCTGGCCGAGCTGGCCGAACAGTTCGCCATTCCGGTGGTCACCCACGTACCGCGTTATATGAACCTGGCCAACGACCACCCCATGCATCTGGGTTATGAGGCCTCGCCCCACCTGGCCCGGGCCGACGTGGTGCTGGTGGTGGACAGCGACGTGCCCTGGATCCCCAGCACCGATCCGACGCATCCGGAGGCGCGGGTGATCCACCTGGGCGAGGACCCGCTGTTCGGCCGCTATCCCATGCGCGGCTATCCGTCCGAACTGACCATCGCCGCCAATCCGGCCGCCGCCCTGAAGCTGCTGGCCGAGGCCATGGCCGCCGGCAACCTCGGCCGAGCGGATCGGGTGGAGGCGCGCCGGGCCGCCGTGGCGACGGCCCGCGCCGAAGTGCGGGCCGGCTGGCAAAAGGTCGAAGAGGCGGCCCAGGGCGCTGTGCCGATCCGGCCGGCCCTGTTGGCCCGGCACATCGGCGAACTGGTGGACGACGGCGCCATCCTGGTCAACGAGATGGGGGTGCCGCCAAACCATGCCGGCCTGTCGCGGCCGGGCAGCTATTTCGGCCCCTCGCCGGCCGGCGGCCTGGGCTGGGGCCTGGGTGCCGCCCTCGGCGCCAAGCTGGCGCAACCGGACAAGCTGATCGTCGCCACGGTGGGCGATGGCTCCTATTTCTTCGGCAATCCGACGGCGGCCCACTATGCCGCCCGGGTCTACGACCTGCCGGTGCTGTTCGTGATCGTCAACAACGGCGGCTGGGGCGCGGTGCGCCGAGCCACCCGCGCGATGTACCCCGAAGGCGCGGCGGTGCGCGGCAACGACATCCCCCTTTCGCGCCTGGAGCCGGCCCTGGACTACGAAGCGGTCGTCGCCGCCGCCGGCGGCCACGGCGAACGGGTCGACAACCCCGACGACCTGCCCGAGGCTTTGGAACGGGCGGTCCACGCGGTAACCGTCGAAAGCCGCCAGGCGCTGTTGAACGTGATCGTCGCCGAAGGCTGACCTGGAAGCATATCCGGGGTGGGCGATCAGGACTGCTTGACCGACGCCAGCACCTCTTTTGGATAGCCACGCGTCCCGACCGTATGGGGTCATTTGATGGCGTCCCCCGGCCATTCGGGTCGGCGCGCCCAATTGCGCGATTTGGACATCGGGCATACGGCCAAATAAGCGGACATATTAGAGGCCATACTTTAATTGATTTAGACCTTAATTCCTTATAGAATAAAGGATATTTCAAAAGAAGAAAACGGACATGGAACCGGACAATAGTGCGGCCGATCGAGGCGAGTCCATCGCCTTGATGGAGCCCTTGATCGTGAGCGAAGGCTCAAAGCGACGTACCGAGCTGGCTGACCTGGCGCTCGAGCTGGCGGCCAAATCGGCGGGTTTTCGCCGCAGCCTGCCCGACGGGGTACTGGCCGCGCTGGCCAGTCTTGTCCGCGCCATGAATTGCTATTACAGCAACCTGATCGAAGGTCACGATACCCACCCGATCGATATCGAGCGTGCATTGAGAAACGACTACAGCGCCGATGCCGGCAAACGGACCCTCCAACTTGAGGCCAAGGCGCACATCACGGTCCAGAAATGGATCGATGACGGCGGACTGCGAAGCCGCGCAACCACCGTGGACGGCCTGACCGAGGTTCACCGGCGGTTCGGTGAACTGCTTCCTGACGATCTTCTCCAGGTCGACGACCCGGAAAGCGGCGAGAAGATCACAATGGCCCCCGGTGCACTGCGCGCACGCGACGTGAAGATCGGCCATCACATCCCGGTCAGCCCAGGCGCCCTGCCCCGATTTCTGGAGCGCTTCGAGACTGCCTACGCCAGGCTCGGAAAAACGGACAGCATTCTGGCCGCCGCCAGCGCCCATCATCGCTTGCTCTGGATCCACCCGTTTCTGGATGGCAACGGCCGCGTCGCCCGCCTGATGTCCCATGCGATGCTGTTGGAGTGCCTGGATACCCGGGCTATCTGGTCGATCGCCAGAGGCCTCGCCCGCAATGAAGCCGCATACAAGAGCCAGCTCATGGCCTGCGATGCGTTGCGTCGCGGCGACCTCGATGGGAGAGGTCATCTGAGCGAAGAAGCGCTCGTCGAATTCAGCCGATTCTTCCTCATCACTTGTATCGACCAGGTCGATTTCATGGAGAGGCTGGTGCAACCCAACCGCCTGCGCGACCGCATCCTGATCTGGACGGAAGAAGAAATCCGCGCCGACGCCCTGTCGCCACGATCGGGCGCCGTTCTTGAGGCGATTCTCTATCGCGGTGAACTGCCGCGAGGTGAGGTCGCTCGAACCACCGGCACAAGCGAACGCCAGGCCAGGCGCGTGACCGCGGCGCTGATCGAACGCGGAGTGCTGGTGTCGGAAAGCCCGCGAGCTCCCCTGCGCCTCGCCTTCCCCGCGAGACTGGCCGCGCGCTGGATGCCGGGATTGTTTCCGGAAAGGACAACATAGCGGCCCCGCCCAGCGAAACGCGTTTGTCGCCTGATTGGTGGCGGCGTCATGACGACCTCGGCACGAAGCCGGCCGAAATCAACCTCCCAGTTTCTCCCGCACCGGCGCGATCACCTCCGCGCCGAAGCGTTCCAACTCACCCGCCAGGTCATCGCTGAACAGGGCGGAGTTCACGACCACCCGGTGGAAGCCCTGCTCGGCCACCCGCAAAGTGGAGTCCACCGGATCGTCGGGGTCGAGGCCGGTGGTGATGCGGATATCACCCGGGTCGCGGCCGTGGGCGATGGCCTCGTCGCGCACCAGTTCCAGCAACGGGCCGCGGTCGCCGGCCCAGCCGGTGGCCGGGAAGAAGCCGTCGCCCAGCCGGCCGGCCCGCCGCGCCGCCAGTTCGCTGTGGCCGCCGATGATGATCGGCAGCCGGGCCTGTACCGGCTTGGGATTGCAGTTCATCTGTTGGAAGTTGACGAACTCGCCGTCGTAGCCGGCATCGTCTTGCGTCCACAGCACACGCATCGCCTCGATATACTCGTCCGTCCGCTTGCCGCGCCGAGCGAACGGCACGCCCAGGGCATCGAACTCCTCCTCCAGCCAGCCGACGCCGATGCCCAGTTCGATGCGGCCATTGG
>JASLMH010000054.1 GCA_030746635.1 Alphaproteobacteria bacterium
GGCCGGGGCCATATCGTCACCCTGGGTTCGATCTTCGGCCTGCACGCCATCGGCTCGGCCCTGTACGGCGCCTCCAAGGGCGGGGTGCATCTGTTGAGCCAGAACTTGCGCCACGAGTTGCAGGGCAGCGGCATCCGGATCAGCGAGATCTGCCCCGGCCGGGCCCGCACCGAATTCTTCGATTCCGGCGGCGAGGGCGCCCGCGAACGGATGTTCGGCGGCTTCCAGGTGCTGGAGGCGCAGGATGTCTCAGAGGCCGTGCTGTACGCCCTGGATCAGCCCTGGCGGGTCAATGTCAGCCTGATCGAACTCACCGCCACCGAGCAGATCCCCGGCGGCGCCAGCATCGTACCGGTCGGGGGCAAGGATCGAGAGCGTTAGGTTCCCCGGCCCAGTGGCCCAGGGCCGTGCCACCAGTGTTCGAACGGGTTGCTGTGGATGATCCGCTCGATGGTTTCGTTCGACACTTCCGGCAAGCCGCTGCCGCCCAGCACCCGGTTGACGCCGCGTAGGCCGGCCAGGCTTTCATCGACCCCGGAAAACGGAAAATCCGTGCCGAAGAAGATCTTGTCGGTGACTGCGTATTCCTCGGCCGCGATCAGGATGTTCCAGAGCTGCCAGGGACGATAGAAGATGGCGGCGATCTCGCAATAGACATTGGGCCGCTTGCGCACCACGGCGATGCATTCCTGGTACCAGGGATGGCCCATGTGGGCGCAGACGATCTTCAAATCGGGGAACCGCTCGGCCACCGGGTCGACATGGCCGGCTCGGCCCAATTCGAGGGGCGCGTGCTGGGCGAAGGTGGTGCCCATGTGCAGGGTCAGGGGCAGATCGTTTTGCTGGCAATATTCGTAGATCGGCGTCAGCCGCGGATCGGACAGCGCCACACCGTTGTAGATCGGGCCATATTTGACGCCGCACAGGCCCAACACCTCGATGCCGTGGACCAGCCGCTCCAGGCAGTCGGGTTCGCGCGGATCGACATAGGCGAAGCCGACGAACTTGTCGGGATAGCGGGCCACCGCCTCGGCCACGGCGCCATCGTCGCCGTCCACGCCGGCGGAGTCGCCATAGCGCGGCGAGAACAGGATGGCGCGATCGACACCGGCCATCTCGGCATGGATGGTGTCGGCGTCGGCGATCAGGCCGTAGCCGCCGTCCGGGCGGACCCGCTTCATCTGTTCGGCGTACAGCGGCGTGAAGTGCTCCGGCCGCCACAGATTGACATGGCAATCGACGATCATGGTTCGGTATTCTGCCGCGCCGCCGGCGAGGCCGGCAAGCCGCCGCTACCGACAGTGCCGAATAGTTGTTAGGCTGCGGCGGTCGCCATCGCATTTTGGGGGAACTCACCATGACCACTATCGGCGTCCATCACGTGGCCTACCGCTGCAACGATGCCCAGGAAACCGTCGATTTCTACACCAACGTGGTCGGCATGAAGTACGCCATGGCGATCTCGGAGGATCGGGTGCCGTCGACCAAGGAACCCGATCCCTATATGCACATTTTCTTCGAGGCTGGGCCCGGCAGTTACCTCGCCTTCTTCGAATTGCCGAATTCGCCGCCCATGGGCAAGGATCCCAACACCCCGGAATGGGTGCAGCACCTGGCCTTCGAGGTGCCCGACGAGGCGGCGCTGATGACGGCCAAGGACCGTCTTGAATCGCACGGCTTGGACGTGCTCGGACCGATCGACCACAGCCTGTTCAAATCGATCTATTTCTTCGATCCAAGCGGCCACCGCCTGGAACTGGCGGCCAACACCGGCGGCGCGGAGATGTGGCGGAAGGCCGCCGACGTCGCCGACGACATGCTGGCCGAATGGAACCAGAAGCACGGCACCGTGCGCCAGGCCAGTTGGCTGCATCAGAAGGAATTCGACGAGTCCGAATAGACCGTCGCCGCGGCCGGCTCAAGCCACGTCGGCAGACGGCCCAAGGGCGTCGATCAACGGCCCCAGGTGGTGTTCATAGCGACGCCAGCGGCCGCGCGAACTGGTGTAGATCGGCTGGCGGACCTGCGCCAGGCTGGCAGTGCGCACGGTGCGCTCGGTCTGATGGAAATTCAGGCAGCGATCGTCCCAGGCCAGGCCGCAATGATCGATCAGCCGCCGGGCCTGACCTTCGAGGTCGGACAGCAGATCCTCGTAGCGCAGGTCGAGGAAGCGCCCCGGCAGCACCGTCCGCCAGTGGCTCATCAACGCCTCGTATTGCCGATAGAAATGGCCCAGTTCCGCCAGGTCATAGGAGAACGGCTGACCCTCGCTGAACAGCAAGGTAAAGCACGACAGACAGGTATCCATCGGGCTGCGTTGGCAATGCACGATGGTGGCGTTCGGCAGGATCATTTGGATCAGGCCGATGCGCAGGAAATTGTTTGGCAGCTTGTCGGTGATATGCGCCATGGACGGGGCGTGGGCCCGCAGGGCCGCGAGGTATTCCTCGCCCAGGTCCCGCCAGATCGCCCTCTCGTCTTCGGGGATGGCCCGACCGGCGGCGAGCCACGTTGGCAATTTCCTGCCGAGCCATATCAGATAGGGCAACTCGCCGGCGCCGTGGACCGCCGGATGGCTGGCGATGATCTGCTCGACCAGGGTGGTACCGGACCGGGGCATGCCGACCACGAAGATCGGCAGGTCCGACGGGCAGCCCGCGCCGGCGAAGCGCTCGAACAACTCGCCGTCGAAGGTCGCCCGAAGCCGCGCCACGGTATCGGCCAACTCGGCGCCGTCGTACTCAACCGTCCCCCGCTTCAGGCGGTTGCCGCGCAGAAAGCAATCAAAGGAGCGACCGTGCTGGCCGAGATCGCCGTAGGCCTTGCCCAGGGCGAACAGCAGCGGCGCGGCATCGGCCTCCGCCGTGGCCGGATCGTCGACGAGTTCCTGCATGTGATCGATCCGAGCATCCCCGGCCACGAAGGTTCGCAGGGCGCCCAGGTTGTGATGCGCCGCCCCGAAGCCGGGATTCAGTTGCAGCGCCGTTTCGTAGCAGGCGACGGCCTCGTCGAACTGGCCGAATTCCTGCAACGTCATGCCCAGTTGATTGTGGCTCTCGGCATGGTCCGGCCGCCGTGCGATCGCCTGGCGATAGCAGTCGGCGGCCGCCTCCAGTTGGGCCATTTCGCGCAACAGGTTGCCCAGGCTGTAGTGGGTCTCGCCGTCGTCGGCGCCGTGGGCGATTGCCTGGCGGAAGTGCGCGGCGGCATCCTCGGGCCGTCCCTGCCGCCGCAGTGTCATGGCCAGGTTCCGGTGCGCCTCGGCATAGTCCGGGCGAAGGTCGATCGCCCGGCGGTAGCTGGCGGCGGCCTCGTCGAGCTGGCCCAACCGCCACAGGACGTTGCCCAGGTTGTTGTGCATTTCGGCGATATCCGGTCGATGTGCGATCGCCTTTTGATAGCTGTCCCGCGCCTCGCCCAACCGATCCAATGCCAGCAGCGCGTTGCCCAGATTGTTGTGGGCCTCGGCATAGTCGGGGGCCAGCGCGATCGCCTTTCCGTGACTTTCGGCGGCCGCCTCGAGTTGCCCCAGATCCTGCAGAACGAGGCCGATATTGGTATGGGTCTCCGGATGATCCGGGGCCAAGGCGACGGCGCGCCGGAAGCCGGCCAAGGCGTCCTCGTGCTGGCCGAGCTGGCGTTGGATGTTGCCCAGGTTGTTGTGGGCCTCGGCATAGTCGGGCGCGATTTCCAGGGCCTTGGCGATCAATTCGACGGCCGGCCCGCTCTGTCCGGCCTGCTGGGCGATCACCCCCAACAGGTGCAGCGCCACCGGATGGTTCGGCTGTCCGGCGAGAACCTGGCGATAGATGGTTTCGGCCTGCCGCAACCGGCCGGCGTTGTGATGGCCGATGGCGGCGTCCAGCGCCTGCTGCGTGTCCCGCTCCGCCATGTCGCGATACCTGGTCCTTCCACTGCCAACGAGGTCGGGACGAGAGAGGGCCGGTGAGTTCAACCTTCGCCGGCGCCAAGCGTCCCCTTGACCCATTCAGAAGCTTATACCACGCGGTCAAGGGCCGATCCCGACCAGCGCCGCGACTTCGTGCAGAGGCCCGTCGGGAATGCCCAATTCCTCCAGATGGCGAACGGTGCTGGCCAGATAGTCGGGGTTGGCGCCGCTGCTGCCACGGGCATGGCGCACCGTGGCGGCGGCGACCTGGGCCGGCAGTTTGCCGGCATACTGCCGATGCCGCCGGTTCGCCTTGAAGGTCAGGGCGCTGACCACGCGGTCCGGCAGATGCACCGGCAGCAGGCAGGCCAGATAGGCCGGGGTCACCAGTTCCCGCCGATACAAGTAGTCGGCGACCGCCGACTTCTCGGCCGCCGCCACCCGGAAGGCCCGGCCCAGGCACGAACCGCCGACATCGAGGCCCAGCACCAGGCCCGGCCGATCCCGGGTGCCGCGATGTACCCAGGACCAGACGCAAAGCGCCCGGTGGTAGCCGAAAAGCCGGCCGGCGCGATCCTCGAGATGGTCGAAGCCGGGGCGCCACATCACCGAGCCGTAGCCGAACACCCAAAGGTCGCCGGCGGGCAGCTTCAGGTCGGGTCGGTGGTAGTGGTCGGAAATGAAGGTCACGGCCTTGGTGGATGCGCCGAGCCGGTCAGCCGCGCAGGCGGGCGAAGTACACCGCCAGGCGCTTCTGAATGCCGCTGGCGACGCTGTGCGCGGCCCGCCGCCGGGCGTCGCGCTGCGAGATCACGTTGGCATAGTCCGAGCGCACCACGTTGTAGGCGGCGACGGCCCGGGTATTCCCCTTGGTCACCTCGCGGCCGGCCCGCTTGTCGATCAGGCTGAAATTGGCCGTTAGGCGCAGGTTGAACCGGGTGACGCTGTCGTCCCGTTCGAAGGCCAGGCCCTCGCGCACTTCCGCCACCGCCACTTCCAGGCGGTAGACCGGGCGCGCCATCGTGCCGTCGGGGTGCATGATGTCGAGCAGTCGGTCGCGGACCAATTGCCCGATCCGCTCGGGGATCGGCGCCACCTCCACATAGGCCATGTCGCTGATGGTGGAGGCGCCTTGCGCCGCCGGCCCATGCAGGGGCCGAAAGCCGCAACCGGCCAACAGCAGCGCCAGCGCCGCCAGGACCGCGGTGCCGGATATGCAGGCTGTGGACGGGCGAGGGATGGCGCGAACCTTCAGGCGACGATATTGACAATGCGGTTGGGCACCACGATGACCCGGCGCACGTCCTTGCCCTCGACCGCGCGCCGCACCTTGTCGAGGCTCAACGCGGCCTCGCGCACGCTTTCCTCGGCCTGGTCCGGTGCCGTTTCAAGGGTGGCCCGCAGCTTGCCGTTGATCTGCACGGCAATGGTCACCGTGTCCTCGACCAACAGCGCCGCCTCGGCCACGGGCCAGGGCGCGTCGGCCAGCAAGGTCTCGTGCCCCAGGGCCTGCCAGGCTTCCTCCGCCAGGTGCGGCATCATCGGGCCGATCATCGTCACCAGCGCCTCAATGGCCTCGCGCAGGACCCAGCGGCCGTCGTCGCCGTCGGCCTGGTGACCGGCCAGGGCGTTGGCCAGTTCGTGCAGCCGCGCGACCGAAACGTTGAACTGAAATCGTTCGATGCCCTCGGTGACGGCGGCGATGGTCTTGTGGGTCGACCGGCGCAGCGCCGCCGCCGCCTGGCCAATCTCGTCCGGTGGCGCCGTCGCCACCGGCGGCAGCGCCGGCAGGGCCTCATCGATGGTCCGCCAGATGCGCCGGGTGAACCGCCAAGCACCCTGGATGCCGGCCTCGGTCCATTCCAGATCACGGTCCGGCGGGCTGTCGGACAGCATGAACCAGCGCGCGGTGTCGGCGCCGTAGCGTTCGATGATGTCCTCGGGGTCGACCACGTTCTTGCGCGACTTCGACATCTTCTCGGAGCGGCCGATGGTGATCGGCGCGCCGTTGTCGGCGCGCCGCAGGGCGCCGTCGGCGCTGGTCTGAACCTCCAACGGCTCGAGCCAGTTGCCATCGTCGTCGCGATAGGTCTCGTGGCAAACCATGCCTTGGGTGAACAAACCGGTGAAGGGCTCGGCCACCGACAAATGGCCGCAGCGCTGCATCGCCCGGGTGAAGAACCGGGCATATAGCAGGTGCAGGATGGCATGTTCGACGCCGCCGATATATTGATCCACCGGCATCCAGTAATCGACCGCCGCCGCGGCCACGGGCACATCGGCGCGGGGACTGCAGAAGCGGGCAAAATACCAGGACGAATCCACGAAGGTATCGAAAGTGTCGGTTTCCCGTCGGGCCGCGCCGCCGCATTCCGGGCATGACGTCTTGCTCCAGTCGGGATGCCGATCAAGGGGATTGCCCGGCTCGTCAAAGCTGACGTCGTCAGGCAGTACTACCGGTAATACCGGGCGTGGAACAGGCACGATTCCGCAGTTCGGGCAGTGCACCACCGGGATCGGACAGCCCCAATAGCGCTGCCGCGACACCCCCCAATCGCGCAGGCGGTACATGATTTCCCTGGTGCCGAAATCGCCGTTTTCCGCCCTTTCCGCGATGGCCGACTTGGCGTCCTCGATAGTCATGCCATCCAGGAAATGGGAGTTGGCCAGCCGGCCCGGACCGACATAGGCCTCGTCGCCAACACTGAAGTCGTTCGGCGAAGTATCGCTGGGTATGACCACCGGCAGAACCGCCAGGCCGTACTTGCGGGCGAAATCCAAATCCCGCTGGTCGTGGGCCGGGCAGCCGAAGATGGCGCCGGTGCCGTAATCCATCAGCACGAAATTGGCCACGTAAAGGGGCAGTTCCAGATCGGCGACGAACGGATGCCGGGCCCGCAGGCCGGTATCCAGGCCCAGCTTCTCGGCCGTCTCGATGGCTTCCTCCGAGGTGCCCAGGCGGCGGCATTCGGCGACGAATTCGGCCACCGCCGGATCCTCGGCCGCCAACCTCTGGGTTAACGGATGGTCCGGCGACAGCGCCAGGAAGCTGGCCCCGAAAATCGTATCGTGACGGGTGGTGAAGACCTCGATCTCGTCGTCACGGTCGAGAATGCTGAACCGCAGCCGCGCCCCTTCCGAGCGGCCGATCCAGTTCGCCTGCATCAGCCGCACCTTGTCCGGCCAGCGCGGCATTTCGTCCAGGGCGTCCAGCAGCTCATCCTCGAACGCGGTGGTGCGGAAGAACCATTGCAACAATTGCCGCCGCTCCACCGGCGCGCCCGAGCGCCAGCCGCAGCCGTCGATGACCTGTTCATTGGCCAGCACGGTATGCTCGACCGGGTCCCAGTTGACCCATGACTCCCGGCGATAGGCCAGCCCGGCCTCGAGGAAATCCAGAAACAGTTTCTGCTGCTCTTCGTAGTATTCCAGATCGCAGGTCGCCAACTCCCGCGACCAGTCCAGCGACAGCCCCATGGACTTCAACTGCTCGCGCATGTTGGCGATGTTCTCGTAGGTCCACTTGGCCGGATGCACGCCTTTTTCCAGGGCGGCGTTTTCGGCCGGCAGACCGAAGCCGTCCCAGCCCATCGGATGCAGCACGTTGAAGCCTTGGGCGCGTTTATAGCGCGCCACCACGTCGCCCATGGCGTAGTTGCGCACATGGCCCATGTGGATGCGGCCGGAGGGATAGGGGAACATCTCCAGCACGTAGTATTTCGGCCGGTCCGGCTCCTCGTCGACGCGGAAGGTGTCGGCCGCCTCCCAGGCCGCCTGCCACTTGGCCTCGATTTCCTTCGGGTTGTATCGCGACATCAGGCGGCTCTCTTTGGTCCTTCCGGCCGGCCGATCACCGGCGCCGAGTTGGTTCGAATGTGATAATCCCCGCCGCGGGGTTACCCGGGGCGCGGCGAATATGGGCTTTCAGGCAAATGCTGGCAAGCCGCATTTCACCGGGCCGACGCGGCGTTTACTGGCCCTGGGTTTTCAGGCGTAGCTGCCGGGCTCGGGTCAGGATCGCATTCTCCAGCTGAATGGCCGTATCGGTGCTGACGGCGGCATCCGACCATTGCCGGGCCTGATCCTTGAGCTGGCGAAAAACCGCGACCTTGAGGCCGTCGGCACGGAGCCGCCGATCGAGGATATAGACCGTCATTTTGAAGCGCTCTTCGGGGCTTTCGGGCAGGCTGTACCAATCGGTGATGATGACGCCGCCAAACGGATCGGCCGAACTGAGCGGCATGAACGACAGGGTATCCAGCGAGGCCCGCCACAGAAAACTGTTGACGCCGATGCCGCCGCCGCCTTCGGCGCCGGTGCCCTCGCTACCGCCACCAAAGATGTTGATGCCGCCGGGGCCGAATACGCTGCCTTCATCGACGGAACCACTGGAATAGGCGTCAACGCTTCGATTGTCGTCGGGATAGTCGTAGTCGACCGGCGCAGTGCAGGCGGTCAGGGCAAGCGCCAGCACCGCCGTCGCGGCGGCGAACCCCAATACCCGGCGTACCGGCGATCGTGCCATTGCCATCTGCTCCTGAACTCGTGCCATGCCGGCGATCATATACGACAAACCCGACCCGCCGAACAACCTTCAAGCCGGCTATTCGATGCCTCGCGACCAAAGACGGCTTGCATCGCCCTGGACGAGACGGTATGGCGATGGCGCGGTCGAAGGGGCAGGGGTTTTGGCGAAGTCGCTACCGATATTCAGCAGCCGGGCGGATTTCCGGTTTCCGGCCCCCAACAGCAACGCCCTGCCGCCGCAGCAGGGCCGCCAGGGCGTTGCCTATGTGACGGCGTCGGGCAATTTTCATCGCCAGGTCGTGCGCGGCCGGCCGGCGATGATACAGGAACTGGGCAGCGCCAAGATCCGGCATTTGAAGGTCGAGCGGTGGAAGCGCCACCGCTACCGGGATCGGTCGGTGTTGTTCCTGTTGCCGCCACCGGCGATCGGCGAACATGTGGCGATCCGCCTGTTCCTCGAGGTCTTCATGGCGCGGGCGCAGCCGAGGGAGGTCGCCCTGTTGGGCAGCGACGCGGCGACCGATGTCTACGCCGGGATGCCCGGGCTGGCGGTCTACCCGGCCTGGATGGCCCATGACGAATTGAAGCGCTTCAACGCCGTGGTCGATTTGAACGACGTGCCGGCCCGCCGCGAGATCGAGTTCTGGCCGGTCGACATGGAAGCTGCGCTGTACGATTTGTTCGGGCTGCCGGCGCCCGACCCGATCGAGGAAGCCGCCGTACGGTCAACGGGCGAACCGATACGCGTCGGCATCTTGCCGCTCGCCTCCTCGCCCATGCGTACTCTGCCGCTCGAATTGGTGCTTGGCCTGAACGATGCCCTGCGCGGCGACGGCATGGACGTCCGCGTCGTCCTGAACCCGCAGCAGAACCAATCGGCACTGCTGCGCGCGGCCTTGGATGCTGCCTCCGACAATCTCGACTACATCGAGGACACCCGTTCGGTCGCCGATTTGCTGCGGCTGATGCGGCAATTCGACTACGCCATCTTCGCCGATTCCGGGCCGGCCCATTTGAGCAAGCTGGAGCAGCGGCCGGGAGCGGCGATCTTTACCTCCGCGCCGTCGGATCTGCTGCTTGGCCGGCACCGCAATCTGTTGCCGATCCAGGCGCAATACGACAGCGACTTCTGCCAGGCGCCCTGCGGTCTGGCGAAGTTGCGTCGGATGGCCGACGGCAGGGTCGGTTGTATGGCTTCGCTGGGGGTGGCGCGGGACGATCTGCCCAGGACGGTCGACGGACCGGACCCGGACATGGTGCGGCGCTTCCTGCTGGAGGATCCGGTGCCGTGCGTCGCGGCGATTGCCAGTGACGCCGCGCGCATCGCCGTTGACATCCGGGCCGACCTTCAACGCCGACTTCGGTAGCCCTTTCTAGGATCGGCCCCGGTCAAGCTGGAAATACGTTGGCCCAAAAAGAAACGTGGGGCCAAAAGGCCCCACGCTCCCATACGAGTGTATGTCGGCTGTTTAGAACGACAGCTTGGTGCCGATCACGCCGATGGTGTTGTCGCCCTCGTTTCCAGGCGCAAGACCAGCTGCGTTGGTCGAATCCTGGAAATCGAAGAACATCAGGCCACCGAACATCTTGATGCCCGGGCCCAGCGCGTAGCTGGCACTGATGGTCGAGAGTTCGATCTCGTCGTCGCGCGCGGACTTGGTCCCCGCGGCCGCACCGGCGATCTCTTGCTCCATGTTGTAGTGGGCAACGCCAACCTTCCACGGGCCGAAGCCGTAGTCGACGCCGATCCGCCAGCCGGTCCGATCCAGGCCCGCCGGGGCAACAGCGCCGGCAACCGGAACCGCAAGACCGGCGCCCGTGCCGGCGATGTCGTTGGTCTTGGTGTAGCGACCGCCAACGCGGAAGCCCGAAATACCAATTTGACCGCCGAGCGAATAGCCGTCCACGTCCTTGGCCGCAAGGGCCGCCGCAGAGGACTTCTCGGTGTCGGAAGTGTAGTAGCTGCCGAAGCCGGCGAGACTGGCATCACCGAACTTGCCGGTGTAGTTGATGCCGATGTCCAACAGCTCGTTGCCGATGGTGCCACCGAGCTTGCTGTCCAGACCGGAGCCGTCCATGTTACCGGCCTTGTTCTCCGGAATGTAACCGATGCCCAACTGGAAACCGGCCATGCGCGGCGTGAAGTAGTTGATCTTCTGGTCCGGCGTCGCCAGCAGGGCAGCACCACCACCAAAGGTGTTGATGAACTGACCGTTGGGGCGACCGGTGCCGATGGCGAAGTTCGACGCGAAATCGCTATGACCGTCGATCTGATCACCAACTGAACCATAGGACATCAGCAAGCTGGGACCCCAGGTCTCGCCAAACTCAAGGCGACCGAAGGAACCGGCGGTCCAGATGTAGGAGTTATCCATCTGGTCAACCGAGGTCTCGCCTTCGAGCTGCACCGTGACGCCGAACTTGACGCCATTATCCAGCGTGGTTTTGCCGCTGAAGTAAATTTCCGACTCCTGAGCCAGACCATGGCTGCGGTTGTCGGTGGCGGCCGCCGTGCCGGATGGCGCATCGTTGTCGGAGTCGCCAAGGTGAATAGCGGCACGCCAGTAGCCGCCCAGGCCGAGCTTAATCTTCTCGACCTTCTTTTTCTCGGCCGCGACAGCCGTGCCAGCCATAAGGCCAACGGCAATCAGCGCCGTAGTCCCGTAGAGTAATTTCTTCATTGCTGTTTACCTCTTCCTCTCGGTTATTGGCCATCGCAAACACATGTCACGGGCCTGTGGAGCATGGTAACCCGGCAGCATTGAGCACTTTGTGATGGGTCAAGGTCAAGTAATCATGCCCAACAGTGTGTCGAAAATCGACCACTGTGGCAATGTTGCAACAGCGCCTGGATTGCCTGTTTTTCAGGCGATCCGTGCCGTGACTGCGGGAATGCCGGCTGTTCGCTTTCCATAAATGGACCGGCCCGGCAAAACCCCGTCCGAGGCGAAACCTGTCCAATCCGACAGCGACCCGGCGGCCCTGGCGGTGTACGATTCGGTAGCGGCCGGGCCGACCCTTCAGCCACCGCCCTTGACCGCCCGCATGACGATGGTGGTTTCCATGATCACATTGGCATACATCCGCATGGCCTCCTGCAACTGCGCGGGCTGAATTTCGCCGCGCTGCAGACGCCCCCGCCAAGGCTCGTCCGGCACCACGTCGACCGAGACGACCTCGAAATCCACCCCCAGATATAATCCCAATGGGGTATTGGCCACCCCCTTGTCCCGCCATTCGCGGTTCCGCTTCTGGCTGAACATCTCCAGGCCATGGACGGTAATCGGCCGCACATGGGTGGGATCGTTGAGGAAGTGGTCGTGGCGGGGATGTGGCACCACCACCCGCACTTCGGCGCCGGCCCGGCAGATCCGCCACAATTCCTTGATGATGGCGAGATAGGACTCCGCCGTCGGGCCCAGATGCTCCAACACGTGGCGCAGCAGCACCTCGTCCACGCTGTCGTCCGGCCAGGGCCAGGGCAGGGCCTCGAGGTCGACCAGCTCGTCCGGTTCCGCCTCCGGCGCCTTGTCGACGTTGATCCAATCGGGCTTCCGATCGAAGCCGCAGCCGAGATTAAGGCGCATTTGCTCGCTACTTTCGCCGCTGGAACCGGGCGGCAGTCTAGAGGAAATTCACCGGCGGCGAAATCAAGCCGGCTAAACCCGCAACCCCGATATCGCCGCCAGACCGGCGGCGCCGGACCGGTTCAGCCGTTTGCCGGTCAGCGCGTCGACCCCGCCAAGGGCATAGACCGGCAGCGGTGCCGCACCGGCCAGCGCGGCGAAACGCAGCGGCCCCAGTACCGTCGCCTCCGGGTGACTGGCGGTGGCGAAGACCGGTGACAGCAGGGCGGCGTCGGCGCCGGCCCGGGCAGCCCGCCACAGCGCCGCCCGGGAATGGGCGGCGGCGGTCACCAGCCAGTCCGGCCGCCGGGGCGGCGGGACGCCCCGGCCAACCTGCCGTTCGGGCAGGTGCACGCCATCGGCGCCCAGCCGCGCCGCCAGCCGCCAGTCGCCGGCGATCAGCAGCCACAGGCCGCGACGGCGACACAGCCGGCGCAGTGCCAGGCCCAGACGCTCGCGTCCGACGTCGTCGTAGTGACGCAGGATGACCCCGGCGCCCGGCGGCAGGGCGGCGACGCTGGGCAGGGGATCGGGCAGACGCCATTGGTCGGTCAGCAGCAGCACGCTGGGCAGCCGTCCTGCCCCTCCCGCCGCGTGATTGAGGCGGGCCGACAGCTTTGCTAGGGTCGCGGCAGACATCCGGACACCATGCCATGAGCCAAATCAGCGAACCAGCCATCGAGGCGCCCGATATCGGCGCCAACCTGGCCCGGGTACGGGCGGCCGTCGCCGCCGCCGCCGGGGACAGCGGCCGGCAGGCCGACGACGTCACCTTGGTGGCGGTGTCCAAGACCCATGGCGAGGACCGTATCCTGCCGGCGATCACGGCCGGGCAACTGGTGTTCGGCGAGAACCGGGTGCAGGAGGCCGAGGGCAAATGGCCGGACCTGAAGGCCCGCTTCCCCGAGTCGCGGCTGCATCTGATCGGCCCGTTGCAGACCAACAAGGTGCGCCATGCCGTGGCCCTGTTCGACGTCATCGAGACGGTGGACCGGCCGAAGCTGGCCAGGGCCCTGGCCAAGGAAATGGCCAAACAGGATCGGCGGCCGGGCTGTTACATCCAGGTCAACACCGGCGAAGAGGAGCAGAAGGCCGGCATCTGGCCGGAAGGGGCCGACGACTTCATCGCCCTGTGCCGCGAGGAATTGGCGCTGCCGATCGCCGGCCTGATGTGCATTCCGCCGATGGACGAGGAATGTTCCCTGCATTTCGCCCTGTTGCGCGAGATCGCCCGGCGCAACGACCTGACCGGCCTGTCCATGGGGATGAGCGCCGACTACGAAACGGCGATCCAGTTCGGCGCCACCCTGGTCCGGGTCGGCACCGCCATATTCGGTGAACGGGAACCGTACCCGCGCTAGGTATCGGCCCGCTGCGAATCCTCGATCCGGACCACGCTATCGCCGTCGCAAAGGGCCAGCAACGACAGCAGGTCCGGCCGGGCCAGGGCGACGCAGCCTTCGGTCGGGCCGTAGTCGGGGCTGGCGAGATGAAGAAAAATGGCGCTGCCCCTGCCCGGTGCCGGCGGTTGGTCGTTGTGGCCGATCACCACCACCAGATCGTAGAGCCCATCCTCGCGCCATAGGCGCTCGGCACTGGCGGCATGGGGCAGGCGGACCGGACGGTTGTACTCGGCCGCGCCGGGATCGTCGCACCAACCGTCGTCGGGTCCGATCGGCACGCACGGCAGGGCGGTGGCAGGCGGGGCGGCGCGATCCGGGCGGTAAAGCACCCGCCGCAGGGGGAACGCCCCAACCGGCGTGGCGCCATCGCCTTCCCGCTTGTCGCCGCGCAGGCCGCCTTTGCCCAAGGCACACCGGCACCAGCGATCGCCATGGCGCAACCAGCCGTCGGCGGTGACGAGGATTTCCATGCTCAGCTTCCCGATCACCGCCGAAGCGGCGGCGATTCAGGGCAGTCTAGGCCAATAGATCCGGAAACTGTTATTGCTGGCGCGCGCGCCCGTTGGCGTAGCCACGCAAGACGCGGTCGATTTCCAGGGCGGTGTCGCGGATGGTGCCACCGGGCACCGGCGCGGCTTCGCCACCGGCGGTCAGACCGGCCGGGGCGGCCCGTCGCGTCGATTGTTCGAAACTGCCCATCAGCGCCTGGAATGCCGCCGGGCTCAAGTTCGGCGATTGTTCGACATTGGCCGGTTTCGAAGACTCGGCCGGCGGCACCGGCACGGCTTCCGGGTTGGCGACGGCCGTCGGCGTTGGCCCGGCCAGCGCCGCGATCCGCACCTCGTCGGCCACCCCTTCATCGTCATCCTCGCCGCTGACCATCGCCAACAAGTTGCCGCCGATGTCGTCGCCGGTGATGCCTTCGACCACCAGGTTGGCACTGGCGCTCAGAAATCCCAAGGGCCCGCCAAACAAGGTGCCGCCGGCCAGGCGGGCCGCCGGCGAAATCTCGTCACCGGTCAAGGCGCGATACAGATCGCCGATCACCGGGATGTGTTGCAGCGGGTTGATGATGTCCAACAGATCCAGGAAGCCAAGGCTCTGTTCCTCGTCCCCGGCCGCATCCGCCGCGGTCAGGCGGGATGGTTCGATCGCCGGTTCCCGCCCCGACGGCGGAGACGGGTTGACGGCCTGGTTCCGGGGGTCGCTTTCCCGGCCCGGCATGTAATAGTCCGGCACCATGCGCAGGCCCGGGCTCTGGGTGGCGATATCGTTCATTACAGCCAACGCGATGCAAGAAGCGGGCCAAGATCGTCGCCTTGTTTTTCAATGACTTAAGCCAAGGCCAACCGTTCCGAGGGCAATTTCTGCCGGGTAGAAAAGGCGCGCTGCTACAGCAGATGCCCGGAACGGTCCTTCTTGGTTTGCAGGTAGAATTCGTTGTGGGCGTTGGCGGGGAAGCTATGGGCGACCCGCTCGGTCACTTCGATGCCGCAGGCGCGCAGCCCGGCCACCTTGTCCGGGTTATTGGTCAACAGCCGCACTTGGGCGAAACCCAGATGCCGCAGCATCTCCGCCGCCGGCCGAAACACGCGCTCGTCGGCGTCGAAGCCCAGGCGCAGGTTGGCGTCGACGGTATCGAAGCCGTCGGCCTGTAGTCGGTACGCCCGCAGCTTGTTCATCAGGCCGATGCCGCGGCCCTCCTGGGCCAGGTACAGCAGCACCCCGGCGCCCTCGCCCGCCATGACGGCGACGGCGGCACGCAACTGCTGGCCACAATCGCACTTCAACGAGCCCAGCAAATCACCGGTGAAGCATTCCGAATGCAGCCGCGTCAGCACCGGGTGGTGGCGGTCCGGGTCGCCGACGATGATGGCCAGGTGCTCGATGCCGCCATCGGCCGGGCGAAAGGCGACGATGCGGCTGTTTTCCGCCTCCGCCAGCGGCACCGGCGCGTCCGCCACCGGCCGCAGGGACTGGGCGGCGCGATCCTCGAAGGCGGCGACCGCCGCCACCGCCGCCACCAATAGCCCCTGCCGGGCCGCGAAGGCCGCCGCCTCGCCATCCGGCGTCGCCAACACCGCCGAGGGCAACAGCCGCGCCGCCTTGGCCAGTTCGATGGCGGCCAGTTCGGCGTCGGAGGGGGCGCGGCGGGCCCGTTGAAACGGGCCGCGCATGGGTTGGGCGAGGTCGGTGGTGGCATCCGCCAGGGTTTGCACGATCGAGATGTCCATGTTGTCGGCAAGCGGCAGTAGGATCACCGGGTGGCCGGTCGGCTTGATGTGCAGGGCCCGGCCCCGGCTGTCGGTCAGGGCCAGCACCGTCGTCGCGCCGCCCCATTGGCGCAGGCGGTCCAGGCTGTCGGCGGTGGCCTGTTCCGCCGCCAGGGCCACCGCCCAGGTGTCCTCGGCCTGGCGCAATACCACCGGTACGCCGCGCCGGAAATCGGCGATGGCGCGGTCGACGCTGAGCTGACTGTCACCTGCCTCGGTCATCTCGGCCGGACCATATACGGGCGATCGCCGCTTGGCGACGGCGGATGCGGGCTTGCGGCCTTGTTCTTGCCGCTTTCGCGGCCCATGACTATATCTAGGAGCGTCAAAAAGCGGACAGCCAAACAACGGCCGGGGGTGAGCCATGACTGCGAAGAAGATCCTTCTGGTGGACGACGAGGATACCCTGCGCGATTCCCTGGCGGAACAGTTGGAACTGCACGACGAATTCACCACGGCCCAGGCCAATTCCGGCGCGACGGCGTTGGAAGCAGCCAAAAACGACCACTTCGACCTGATCCTGCTGGATGTCGGCCTGGGCGACCTGGACGGCCGCGAGGTCTGCAAGATGCTGCGCAAGGCCGGAGTGAAAAGCCCGATCATCATGCTGACGGCGGCCGACAGCGATGCCGACACCATCCTGGGCCTGGAATCCGGCGCCAACGACTACGTGGTCAAACCGTTCAAATTCGCCGTGCTGCTGGCCCGCATTCGTTCACATCTTCGTCAACACGAACAAAGCGAAGACGCGGTCTTCACCATCGGTCCCTATACCTTCCGGCCCAGCGCCAAGATGCTGTTGGAGAACGAGCGCAACCAGAAGGTTCGCCTGACCGAGAAGGAAACCTCGATCCTGAAGTATCTGTACCGCGCCGGCGACAAGGCGGTCAGCCGCGACGTGTTGCTGAACGAGGTCTGGGGCTACAACGCCGGTGTCACCACCCACACCCTGGAGACCCACATCTACCGCCTGCGCCAGAAGATCGAGGTCGACCCCTCGACGGCGGAAATCCTGGTCACCGAACCGGGCGGCTATCGCCTGGTGCCGTAGGGAGCCTTGGTTCCTACTAAGCCTCGTAACCGAAGGCCTCGACGAACGGCGCCAGCCGATCCAGGGCCGGCCGCAGGTCGTTTTCGTAGGCCCGCCAGCGGCCCACCGCGCGGTTGTAGATCGGTTCGGTGACGCCGCGGTAGCTGGGCGTGATCACCTCGCGGGCCGCCGCCTTCTGGCGATAGTCGTCCATGGCCGGATGGCGGTCGATGCCGGCAAAGTCCAGGATGCGATCGACCGTGACGTCCCGCTCGGCCACCAGATCCTCGTATCGGTATTCGAGCCAGGGCATGGCCAGCAGCGGCCGCGCCGCCAGCCACAGACCCATGACCGCCTCGTACAGCGCCAGCGCCTGCTCCAGGGTGTCGAAGTTGCGCATGGCATCGTTGCGGCGGAAGCGCTGCATCAGGCAGCTCAACACCACGTCGCGGGGATCCCGCAGCGCCACCAACAGCCGGCCGCCGGGGAAAATCCGTTCGATGGCGCGGCAATAGACCAGGTTCAACGGCAGCTTGTCGACGATCGTCGTCCCGGGCGAAACCGCGCCGACCAGTTGACCGACAGCGTCTAGATAACGGCCTTGGCAATCCGCCCCCCGCGGCCGGCCGTCAACGTCCAGCAACGGTGACAGCAGGTCGGCTTCGGCGGTGGTGATCACGTCCGGATGGGCGTCCAGCATCATTTCCAGGAGCGTGGTGCCCGACCGCGGGAAACCAACGAAAAACACCACCGGCGGCGGATCATCGCCGGCGTCGCCGACGGCCGGTGCGCTGGCGGCCTCCGACGCCCGGCGCGCGATGCGTTGGACGTGCGCGAAATAGTCGGTGCCCGCACGGTCGCCGTCGGCCCGGCGCCAATGGGCCTTGGCGGTCAGGCAATGTTCGAACACCTGCACACTTCCGCCGACCAGATCGGCGCACAGGGCCAGTTCATGGTGCCAGTCGCCGACGATCTCGTCGCCCCATAGGTCGCGGTCGGGGGCCCCCTCCCGCCGCAGTAGCGCCAACGCGCCGGCGCCATCGCCTCGCCGGCGCAGCAGGCGGGCCCGCAGGATTTGGGCCAGGGGGTGCGGCGTCTCGCCGGCCTGGCGGATCGCCTCCGAGGCATCGTCCAGCCGGTTGAGTCGCTCATAGGTCGAGGTCAGGTTCAGAACGCTTTCGATCTGACATTCGGGGTGCTGGACGGCCCGTTGCAGATGCGGCAGGGCATCGGCGAGGCGGTTTCGCTTGCTCAACAACCCGCCGAGGTTCTGTTGTGCCTGGTAGTTGTCGGCGTCCAGGGAAAGGGCCTGCGCGAAATCGTCCTCGGCGCCGGTGGCATCGCCGCTGCTCATCCGCGCGGTGCCGAGGTTGGCCCGGAAATCGGCGTTGGCCGGGTCCAGTTCGGCGGCCCGGAAGAAATGCGCCACCGCGGCATCGGCGGCCTGCAACGCCATCTGGGCGTTGCCGATGTTGTTCTGGTACTTGGCCACCGTCGGCGCCAGTTCGGCCGCCCGCTCGAAGCAGGCCAGGGCATCCGGCAAGCGCCCGCCCTGGAGGTGCAGAATGCCCTGGGCATTCAGCGCTTCGGTGTCGTCGGGGTCTTCCGCCAACAGTTGCCGATAGGCCGCCGCCGCACGGATCAGGTCGCCGGCCTGATGGGCGGCGATGGCCTGTTCCAGTCGCTCGGATTTCTTCATCCAGCCGTCCCTCGCCGCCCTGCCCCGCCGCCCGACCGCCGATCACAGAATGAATTTCGAGAGATCGGTATCCTTGGCCAATTCGCCCATGTTGTCGCGCACATAGTCGGCGTCGACCGTGACGGTCTCGCCGGGCCGGTCGGTGGCGGTGAAGCTGATCTCGTCCAGCACCCGTTCCAGGATGGTGTGCAGGCGCCTCGCACCGATATTCTCGACGTTTTGGTTGACCTCGGCCGCCACCGCGGCGATTTCGTCGATGGCGTCGTCGGTGAAGTCCAGGGTCACTTTCTCGGTCGCCATCAGGGCCACGTATTGCTTTATCAGACTGGCCTCCGGCTCGCGCAGGATGCGCTTGAAATCGTCGGCGCCCAGGGCCGCCAGTCCCACCCGGATCGGCAGCCGGCCCTGCAGTTCCGGCAACAGGTCCGCCGGTTTGGCCAGGTGGAAGGCGCCGGAGGCGATGAACAGCACATGATCGGTTTTCACCGGGCCGTGCTTGGTGGCCACCGTGGTCCCTTCCAACAGCGGCAGCAAGTCCCGCTGCACGCCCTCGCGGCTGACATCGCCGCCGATGCGTTCCGAGCGGGCGGTGATCTTGTCGATCTCGTCCAGGAAGACGATGCCGTTCTGCTCCACCGCCGTCATGGCCTCGCGCACCACCTGTTCCTCGTCCAGCAGCTTGTCGGCCTCCTCCTCGACCAGCACCTCGTAGGAGTCCGCCACGTTCATGCGCCGGCGCTTGGTGCGGCCGCCGAAGGCCTTGCCCAGCATGTCGTTGAGGTTGATCATGCCCATCTGGGCGCCCGGCATGCCCGGCACCTCGAAGGTCGGCAGGCCGCCGCCGCCCTCGGCCAGGTCCAGTTCGATCTCCTTGTCGTCCAGTTCGCCCTCGCGCAATTTCTTGCGGAAGGCATCGCGGGTGCCCTGGCTGGAGCTCTCGCCGACAAGGGCGTCCAGCACCCGTTCCTCGGCCGC
Organism: Alphaproteobacteria bacterium; assembly: GCA_030746635.1. Taxonomy (GTDB): domain Bacteria; phylum Pseudomonadota; class Alphaproteobacteria; genus JASLMH01. The sequence continues at coordinate 19,423 of JASLMH010000054.1, forward strand.
CAGTTCGGCCTGGGCCATCACCGATTCCCGGCGTTTCTCCCGCACCATGCCGATGGCGATTTCCACCAGATCGCGGACGATCTGTTCGACGTCGCGGCCGACATAGCCGACCTCGGTGAACTTGGTCGCCTCGACCTTGACGAAGGGCGCGCCTGCCAGGCGGGCCAGGCGGCGGGAAATCTCGGTCTTGCCGACGCCGGTGGGGCCGATCATCAGGATGTTCTTGGGCAGCACCTCGTCGCGCAGATCGTCGCCCAGTTGCATCCGCCGCCAGCGGTTGCGCAGGGCGATGGCGACGGCGCGCTTGGCGTCGTTCTGGCCGACGATGAAGCGGTCCAGTTCGGAAACGATCTCGCGGGGGCTGAATTCGGTCATGCGTCCAGTTTCTCGATCAGGCGTCCAGCGTCTCGATCGTCAGGTTCTCGTTGGTGTAGACACAGATACCGGCAGCGATGCCCATCGCCTGGCGGGCGATCGTCTCGGCGTCCATGTCGTCGCGGTCGGCCAGGGCACGGGCGGCGGCCAGGGCGAAGGCGCCGCCGGAACCGATGCCGATCAGGCCGTCCTCGGGCTCCAGCACGTCGCCGGTGCCGGTCAGCACCAGGCTGGTCTCGGCATCGGCCACCGCCATCAGCGCCTCCAACCGCCGCAGGTAGCGGTCGGTGCGCCAGTCCTTGGCCATTTCCACCGCCGCCCGGGTCAGGTTGCCGGGATGCTGTTCCAGCTTGGCCTCCAGCCGTTCGAACAGGGTGAAGGCATCGGCCGTGGCGCCGGCGAAGCCGGCCAGGATGGCGCCGCCGCCCAGGCGGCGCACCTTGCGGGCGTTGGCCTTGATCACCGTTTGGCCCAGGCTGACCTGGCCGTCACCGGCGACCACCACCTTGTCGCCCTTGCGCACGGACAGGATGGTGGTGCCGTGCCAGGTCTGGTTCATCGTCGCCTCTGTCACTGTCTGCTTCCTCGGCTGTGGACGCCCCCCGCATGTATGGCGAAATCCGCCCGCGTTCAAGTGGCGAGACGGTGCAAACCGGCCAACGCCGTGCTGGCGAACGGACCAGGGGCCTGTTATACCGCGCTCTGCCGGCGCGGCACGGCGGCGTCGGCGGAACAAGGGAGCGTGGCGATGCGCCAGGCCAAGGTGGAAAGAAAAACCCGCGAGACCGAGATCGCCGTCGAGTTGAACCTCGACGGCAGCGGCAGCTACGACATCGAGACCGGCATCGGTTTTCTCGATCACATGCTGGAGCAATTGTCCCGGCACGGCCTGATCGACCTGACCGTGCGGGTACAGGGCGATCTGCACATCGATGGCCACCACACCACCGAGGATACCGGCCTGGCGATCGGTCAGGCGTTGCGCCAGGCCCTGGGCGACAATCGGGGCATCGTCCGCTACGGCCAGGCCCTGATCCCGATGGACGAGACCCTGGCCCGGGTGGCGCTGGACATCTCCGGCCGGCCGTATTTGATCTGGCGAGTGGATTTCAGCCGGCCAAAACTGGGCGAGATGGATACCGAATTGTTCCGCGAGTGGTTCCAGGCCTTCGCCCAGGCCGCCGGCATCACCCTGCATGTCGATGTCCTCTACGGCGAGAACGACCACCACAAGATCGAAGCCAGCTACAAGGCCCTGGCGCGCGCCCTGCGCCAGGCGGTGGCGATCGACCCGCGCCAGGCCGAGGCGGTGCCCTCGACCAAGGGCGTGCTGGGCGGCACGCTGTAAGCCGGGCATGCGCCTGTACACGGTACAGGAACGCGCGGCCGCGGCGGGCGCCGACCCGGACGTGGTGTTGATCAAGGAGGGCTTCTGCTGGCCGGCCCTGGTCATCCCCGTCCTGTGGCTGCTGTACCGCTGGCAATGGCTGGGGCTGGGGGCCTATCTGGTTGCCTCCGGCCTGCTCTCCGGTCTGGTCTACCTGGTCGGCCTGGACAAGTTGTCGGCCGGATTGTTGAGCCTGCTGTTCAGCCTGCTGGTGGCGGCCCTGGCCAACGATTGGCGGCGCTGGCGCCTGTCCGCCCGGGGCTACGACGTCGTTGGCGTGGTTGCCGGCGGCAATCTGGACCGGGCCGAGGAAAACTATTTCAGGCAGCGCCTGATGCCGGCCGAGGCGGAAGAACCGGCCGCCGCGGAGGCGGGGCGCGGCGACCCACTGCCGGCCAGCCGCCTGACGCCGTTCGCGACGCCGTTCGATCCGGTCTGACAATCGCCATGCGCATCGCCATCGTCGACTATGGGTCCGGCAATTTGCGTTCCGCCGCCAAGGCCTTCGAACGGGCCGGCCGCGACGCCGTCGGCGCCCCGGAGGTACTGGTCACCGCCGACCCGGCTGCCGTGGCCAAGGCCGATCGCGTGGTCCTGCCCGGGGTCGGCGCCTTTGCCGACTGCATGGGGGGCCTGGCGGCGATCGACGGCATGGTCGAGGCCCTACGACTGGTCGCCCTGGAGCGGGCCAGGCCGTTCCTGGGCATCTGCATCGGCATGCAGCTTCTGGCCGAACGCGGCCTGGAACACGGCAGCCACGACGGCCTGGGCTGGATCGAGGGCGAGATCAGGGCCATCGAACCGGGCGATCGGCGTCTGAAGGTGCCGCATATGGGCTGGAACGCCTTGCGGCTGGCGCGGCCGCCCCACGCCCTGTTCGACGGCATAGAAGACGGCGCGCATGTCTATTTCGTCCATTCCTACGGCTTCGCGCCGGCCGATCGCGCCCGGGTCCTGGCCGAGGTCGACTACGGCCAGCCGATCACCGCCGCCATCGGCCGCGACAACATCGTGGGCACCCAGTTCCATCCGGAAAAAAGCCAGGCGATCGGCCTGCGCCTGGTCGCCAATTTTCTGACATGGTCGCCGTGAGCGGGGCCGGGCGATGATCCTGTATCCGGCCATCGACCTGAAGGACGGCCAGTGCGTCCGCCTGCTGCGGGGGGAGATGTCCCGGGCGACGGTGTTCAACGACGACCCGGCGGTGCAGGCCCGATCGTTCGAGGCGGCCGGCTGCCAGCGCCTGCATCTGGTCGATCTGAACGGCGCCGTCGAGGGGCGGCCGGTCAACGGCGAGGCCGTGGCGGCGATCCTGCGGGCGGTGTCGCTGCCGGTGCAACTGGGCGGCGGCATTCGCGACCAGGCCACCATCGAAGGCTGGCTGGAGCGGGGCATCAGCCGGGTCATCCTCGGCACCCTGGCGCTGCGCCAGCCGGACCTGGTGCGGCAATTGTGCCGGACCCATCCCGGCCGCATCGCCGTCGGCATCGACGGCCGCGGCGGCCGGGTGGCGGTCGAGGGCTGGGTCGAACAGTCCGAGATGCCGGTGCGCGAGTTGGCCCGCCGGTTCGAGGATGCCGGCGCCGCCGCCATCATCTATACCGACATCGACCGCGACGGCGCCATGCGCGGCCACAACGTCGACGATACCGTGGCCCTGGCCGAGGCCCTGAGCACGCCGGTGATCGCCTCGGGCGGCGTCACCGACCTCGATGATCTGCGGGCGCTACGGGCGGTGGCGCACCGGGGCATCGAAGGAGTGATCGTCGGCCGTGCCCTGTACGATGGGGCGATCGACCTTCCCGCGGCGCTGGATGTTCTCGGTGGTGACGAGGAGGCGGCGGCATGCTGACCAAGCGGGTGATCCCCTGCCTCGACGTCAAGGACGGCCGGGTGGTCAAGGGCGTCAACTTCGTCGATCTGCGCGACGCCGGCGACCCGGTCGAGCAGGCCCGGATCTACGACGCGGAGGGGGCGGACGAATTGTGTTTCCTGGATATCACCGCCTCGTCCGACGACCGCGGTATCATCCTCGAGGTGGTCCGCGCCACCGCCGAGCAATGCTTCATGCCGCTGACCGTGGGCGGTGGCGTGCGCACCATCGACGACGTCCGCGCCCTATTGCTGGCCGGCGCCGACAAGGTATCGATCAACACCGCCGCCGTGCACCGGCCGGAGTTCGTGGCCGAGGCGGCGCGCAAGTTCGGCAGCCAATGCATCGTCGTCGCCATCGACGCCAAGCGCGACGGTGACGGCGGCTTCGAGGTGTTCACCCATGGCGGCCGCAACCCCACCGGCATCGAGGCCATCGGCTGGGCCCGGCGCATGACCGAGCTGGGCGCCGGCGAAATCCTGCTGACCTCGATGGACCGCGACGGCACCAAGCAGGGCTTCGATATCGAACTGACCCGCGCCGTCGCCGATGCGGTGCCGATCCCGCTGATCGCCTCGGGCGGCGTCGGCACCCTGGCGCACATGGTCGACGGCGTGCGGATGGGCCATGCGGACGCGGTGCTGGCCGCCTCGATCTTTCATTTCGGCGAATATTCCATCGCCGAGGCCAAGCGGGCGATGCGCGACGCCGGGCTGCCGATGCGACCGGAACTCTGAAATGCCTACTCTGTATTTGTTGCGTCACGCCAATGCCTCGTGGGGCGAGGCCGATGAGAACGATCACGAACGGGTCCTGAGCAATCAGGGCGAACGGGAGGCCCTGCTGATCGGCCAGTTTCTGCATCAGCAGGCGATCGCGCCGCAGGCGGTGATCTGCTCCTCGGCCCGGCGCACCCAGCAAACCTGGGACCTGGTGGCCGGCCGCCTGACGGCGCCGGCGGAGGCGGCATTCGAACGGGGCCTTTATCTGTGCGGCCCACAGGCGATGCTGCAACGGCTGCGGGAGCTGCCCAGGCAGCTTGCCTCGGTGATGGTAATCGGCCACAACCCGGATGTTCAGGAAACCGCCCTGCGTCTGTGCGGCCATGGCGATACGGCGCTGATCGAGGATTTGCGGCGGGACTACCCGACGGCGGGTCTGGTCGAACTGGACTTCGAAGGCGGTTGGCCGGACCTACGCCGTGGCCGCGGTTGGCTGCGCCGCTTCATCGTTCCCAAGGGCCTGATCTGACGGCCCGGGCGGCGAACCCAGGGAGGTACCTCTTGTCCGAGCAACAACAAACCGGCCCCGAGATCCTGGACCGACTCTACGAGGTGATCGAGGAACGCCGTTCGGCGGATCCGAAGGAATCCTGGACGGCGCGGCTGTTCAAGAAGGGCCTGCCGAAGATCAGCCAAAAGGTCGGCGAGGAGGCGACGGAAACCGTGGTCGCCGCCCTGGCCGAATCCCGCGAGGACCTGATCGAGGAGAGCGCCGATCTGTTGTATCACCTGCTCGTGCTGTGGGCCGCCAAGAGCGTGCGACCGGAAGAGGTCTACGGCAAGCTGCACGAACGCCGGGTCGCCACCGACACCAAGAAGAAAAAGCGGAAGAAAAAGCGGAAAACAGCCTAAGTGGAAAGGAACGGCCGTGGCCTACGATCCGAACAACATCTTCGCCCGCATCCTGCGCGGCGAGCTGCCCTGCCAGAAGGTCTACGAGAACGACCACGCCCTGGCGTTCAACGACATCAACCCGCTGATGCCGGTACACATCCTGGTCATCCCCAAGGGCCCCTACGTCACCCTGGCGGACATGACCGCCAAGGCCACGGCCGAGGAAATCGCCGGCTTCCTGGCGGCGGTGGCCGAGACCGCCCGGCTGGCCGGGGTCGAGGATGAGGGCTACCGCATCGTCGGCAACAACGGCCGCCACGCCAACCAGGAAGTCCTGCACTTCCACGTCCACATCTTCGGCGGCCGCCAGATCGGCGGGCGCATGATCAAGTCCTAGAAGCGGCGGTGCCGCGAGCATTACCGCGGTCGAACTCTATTAGAAGACCTGCATTTTCTTGGTGATGCGACGCCATTATCCATATTATGCTGATCTAATGTCCTTGCCGAAGGCGGAGGGGCCGTCATGGCCACCTCGCCTGAGCTCGATAGTTCATGACGCCGGTTCGGCGGTACGCGCAGGTGTAGATGGGATCCGCTCGGGCGACGTCGCCGATAAGAAGCCGGCTTCTCTACCTGATACTCATCATGGCGAGCGTCGCGTTCGCCGTCGCGGGGATTTCGATCTGGCTTCTCTACGGCACGGCGTTCGAGGAGGAAAGGGCGCGCCTGGCCGAGGCGGCCCAGAGCCAGGCGAGATTGATCGAGGCCGTCGCCAGATTTGACGCCAAGTACAGCCGGACGGACCATCCCGAGGGCCCCGCCGCCGCGACCCTCGGACAGATCGCCGACGCGCACGAGCAATACCGGGGGTTTGGCGACACCGGAGAATTCACCCTGGCCGAACGGCGCGGGGATCGGATCGTATTTCTCCTGCGCCATCGGCATTTCGATCTGGATAAGCCGAAGCCGGTCCCCTGGCGCGGCGAGGTGGCGGAACCGATGCGTCGGGCGCTGCGGGGATTGTCCGGGACCGTTGTCGGACCGGACTATCGCGGCGTCACCGTGTTGGCGGCGCACGAGCCGGTGGCGGTGTTGAATCTTGGCATCGTCGCCAAGATCGATCTGGCGGAGATCAGGGCGCCATTCATCAGGGCGGCGGCGATCAGCGCGGCCGGCGGGGTTCTCGTTTTTCTGCTGGGCGCGCTGCTTTTTCGGCAAGCGATGGTGCCGTTGCTCGAGCGTGAACGGGTCGAGGCCGAGCTGCGGCAGAGCGAGGAGCGGTTTCGGACGTTGTTCCAGAATGCGCCCGAGGCTTTGGCGCTGCTCGACCCGGAAACCGAACGTCTTGTCGATGCCAACGACAATGCCTTGGCGCTATTCGGCTGGCCGCACGAAGAGTTGCTTCGACGACCATTTGCCAACCTGCATCCGGGTCATCAGCCGGACGGCCGCGAGTCGCTGGTGGCGGCCAAGGAGCGGATCGACGAGGCCCTGGCGGGCGGCGCACCGGTGTTCGAATGGACCCATATCAACGCCGAGGGCGTGACGGTACCCTGCGAAATACGCCTAACGCGCATGGAACTGGCGGGACGCCAACTGATCTGCGGCAGCGTTCTCGATATTTCCCAGCGCAAGGCCGCGGAGCTGGCATTGAGAATTCGCGACCAGGCGATGGCGTCCTCGATCAATGGCCTGGCCATCTCTGATATGAACCTGACAATGGTTTATGTGAACGACTCGTTCCTGCGGCTTTGGGGCTATGACGACCGTCGGGAGGTGGTGGGTAAGCAGGGCACGATGTTCGGCCCCGACGACGAAACCGTTCTAACGATCGCAAGGGAAATTGAGGCGCAGGGCAGTTGGATCGGTGAGGTGCCGGCGAAGCGGCGCGACGGCTCATTGTTTGAGGCGTTGCTCTCGGCCAGCGTCATTCGCAACGAATTGGGTCAGCCTACTCACATCCTTGGCTCGTTCATTGACGTCTCGGAAAGCAAGGCGGCGGAGCGGGCATTACGCGAGAGCGAGCAGCGCTTCCGCGACTTCGCGGAATCCAGCTCCGATTGGTTTTGGGAATCCGACGCCGATGGGCGTTTTACCTTCGTCTCCAGTGCCATTCAGGCCGCGGTCGGGGTTGCCGCGGAATGGTACATCGGCAAGACCACAAGCGAGATCGTGGAGAAATACTACGACAGCTCGGACTGGCGACCCTATTTCGAGGCCTTCGAGGCGCGGCGCCCCTATCGCGACATGATGCTTCGTCGGACCGGCGATGACGGCGGCAAGCAATGGGTCTTGGGTGTGTGAAAACACTCGGCGAGCCTCCTTCGAGGCCGCGGTTTGGTCTGCCGCGGCGTCTTGGCGGC
>JASLMH010000055.1 GCA_030746635.1 Alphaproteobacteria bacterium
CGGCGTATCGATGCTGCCGCCATAGATGCCGTACGGGCCACGGGCACCGAGGATCACGCCATCCGGGAACTTCTTGCCCAGGCGATAGACCGACGACGCGGCGACCGAGAACAGCAGCGTCTTCTTCTTGAACATGCCGCGGGCCGAGCCCTGGAAGATGAATGCCTCCAGATCACCGCCCCAGAAGCTGGAATGAATCAGGTTTTGCTTCGACAGCATCAGCGCGGAGATCTCGGCGCCGTACTGACCGGCGAAGATTTTCGGCCATTGCGGCTTGTCGGAGGCCGTGGTCTGCGGCATCAACGTCTTCATGGCCAGGTCGAAATCGCGCCAGGAATCCTGGCCCCAGGCGTAGTTCTGGTTGAGGCCGGTATAGGACTTGACGTCCGGCATCTTGGCCTTGACCCAATGCGCCTCGGCCACCCCATCGGCCGTGGCGTGCATCATGGTGCGGAACGTGTACCTGGCGTTCGGGATGATGTCCTCGAAGATCCGCGGCGTGCCGCAGACCGGCAGGATCGTCATCACCTTCAACTCCTCGACCACCGGGGCGATCGCCGCGCAGGTGCCGGACGAAATGAAGCCGACGAACAAATCGGCGCCCTGCTTCTGCACCTTGTTGCGGACCTCGGCCACCTGCTTGGTGCTGCCCCCCGATTCGTCGTAGAAGATCGCCTCGATCTGTCGGCCGGCCAGGCCCTTGGAATTGTAGGGTGCCGGAACCTTGCCCTTGTTGATCGCGTTGATCATGAGCTCGGCGCCGTTGCGCGAAGGCACGCCGAAGGCCGGCGCCCCGGCGCCGGTCAGGAACGACGGCACCGCCATGACCACCGTGTCGGCCGCGCCGGCGGTGCCGGCGGCGAAACCGACGCTGGCGCCCAAGGCCACGGCCAACGCCGTACCGGACAGCCCCATGCTGAATCTGCTCATTACCTAAGTCCTCCCTAGTTCGTTAGTCCTACACCCTCACCCAATCCGAAAGTGGTTTCAAGGACTGGGCCAAAATGGATGCAGCCAAGACATGATACCGGTTGCCAAAGCCGGCTGGGTGCCATTCTTTCATCAAAACGAGGGACTTGCCAAGATCAAGTAGCAGCGATGTCGCTAGTCCGGTCGGCCAGGAATTGCTGGAAGCTGTCCGCCCGGCCGGCCGCCACGGCCTCTCCGTAGGCGCGATTCAGGGCCCGCTTGGCGGTGAAGGCCGCCAGCAACGCCGCCTTTTGACCCCCCGGAACGGCCCAATTTTCAGCCTCGATCAGGGCCACGATGTCGCCGTAGGCGGCCTCGGCCCGGCGCCAGCTATCGGGCGTGTTGCACAAACTGTCGGGCCACTGGATGTAGTCGCAAAGCGGTTGGCCGCTCACGGTCATCGCGCCGTTGCGGGCGATCGCCTCGATATTGAAGGCCACGTCCTCGGCAAAACGCAGGTTCTCGCGATAGCCGGCGCCGGCCAACTCGCGGCGTAACACCGGGAAATGCGGCACCCCGCTGCGCACCAGATCGACCGCATCGATCCGCCATTGCCGGTCCGACACCGGATAGGCGGTGGCGATGGTCCAGCCGTCGGGCGCCATCGCCCGGGTGTTGTCGCAAACCAGGCCGGCCACCCGGGCCAGCGGCAGCAACGCCGCCAGCCGCCCTGGCCGCCAGGTGTCGTCGGCGTCCAGAACCGCCAGATAGTCGCCCCGCGCCGCCGCCATGGCGGCATTGCGGGCGGCGGCGGGGCCGAGGCCAATACCATCGGTCCGGACCATGCGGAGCCGGTCATCGACGATACGCCACCCCTGCAGCAGCGTTAAGTAATCGCGACCGCAATCGGAAGCGATGATCAATTCCCAATCGGTCAGGTCCTGCGCCAGCACGCTGGCGACCGCCGCTTCGATCGTCGCCTCGGCTTGATAGGCCGCCATCAGGATCGACACCCGTGGCATCGGATCAGCCGTCGCCGACCATTCGCCAGCCGTGCCAGAACAGGGCTGCCCAACCGACCATGAAGGCCAGGCCGCCGACCGGCGCCAGCCAGCCAAACGGCGTCAGACCGGTGAAGGCCAACAGGTACAGCCCGCCGCTGAACAACAGGGTGCCGACGGCGAAGGCGCCGGCCGCCAGCCGCAGGGCCCGGCTGACGCCGCGGACCGCCAAGGCCGCCGCCGCCAGGATCGCCAGGGCGTGCCAGATTTGGTAGCGCACGCCGGTGTCGATCCGCTCCAACGCCTTGGCGTCGAGCAGTTCCTGCAGATCATGGGCCGCGCCGGCCGCCAGAAAGACGGCGAGAAAGCCGCTGATACCGGCGAAACAAATGGCCAATCGCATGTCGTCCTCCGCCCGCGGCTACACCATGGGCTCCCACAAGGCGTTGATGGGCACCAGGCTGACCGAGGCGGTGTTCGGCAGCGCCAGCACCATCGCCACCACGTCGGCGATGGACCCTGGCTGGGTCATGTCCTCGGACGGCAGTGCATCGGAGCCGCGCATCATGTCCGTGTTGACCGGCCCCGGCGCCACCGCCGTGACCCGGATGCCGTCCTGCCAAAGCAGCGCCCGGGCGGCCGAGGTCAGGCCCATGGCCGCGAATTTGCTGATCACGTAGCCGGGCGAGCCGCGCTTGTAGCGGATCCCGGCCAGCGAGGTGATGTTGACGATGCGGCCGCTGCCGGCCGCTCGCAGACCCGGCAGGGCGGCCTGGATCAACCGATACGGCGCCTTGACGTTGACCTCCAGCATGCGGTCGAAGGCCGCCTCGTCGCCGTCCTCGAAACCGAAGGGCTCGCCGATGCCGGCATTGTTGACCAGGCCGTCGAGACGGCCGAACCGATCCATCGTCGCCGCCACCCAGGCGGCCGGCGATTCGGCATCCATGGCGTCGAAATGGTGGCACAGACAGCGGTCGTCGTCGAAGCCGGACAGTGCCGCCGGCTGCCGCAGGCCCAGACTGAGGCTGTAGCCGTCCTCGTGCAGGCGCCGGGCGATGGCGGCACCGATGCCCCGATTCGCGCCTGACAACATCACCACCCGCCCTTCGGCCGGCAATCGGCTGGGAGAGTTTTCGGCCATTGTTCGCTCCGTGCTTTAGCTACCACCGACGGCGGCGAGCGATGCTTGCGCCGCCCGGCCGCCAAGCCTATAAGATCGCCTTTTGATGACCGACGCGCCCCTGATCGGATTTCCCCACCGCCATTTGCTTGGCATCGAGGGCCTGTCGCCATCCGAAATCACCGGCATCCTCGATCTCGCCGACCAGTATGTCGAGCAGAACCGACAGGTCGACAAGAAGCGCGCCCTGCTGAACGGCCGCACCCAGATTAATCTGTTCTTCGAGACCTCGACCCGCACCCGCACCTCGTTCGAGCTGGCCGGCAAGCGGCTGGGCGCCGACGTCATCAACATGACCGCCTCGGCCTCGGCGATCAAGAAGGGCGAAACGCTGATCGATACGGCGGCCACCCTGAACGCCATGCACCCCGATGCCCTGGTCGTGCGGCACCCGAATTCCGGCGCCGTGGCGTTGCTCAGCCAGAAGATGGATTGCAGCGTCATCAATGCCGGCGACGGCAGCCACGAACATCCGACCCAGGCGCTCCTCGACGCCCTGACCATCCGCCGCCGCCTGGGCCGGCTGGCGGGGCTGGTGGTGGCCATCTGCGGCGATATCCTGCACAGCCGGGTGGCCCGCTCCAATATCCTGCTGCTGACGGTGATGGGGGCCCGGGTGCGGGCCATCGCGCCGCCGACCCTGCTGCCCTCGACCGTCGAGAGGATGGGCGTGGAGGTCCATCACGACATGCAAAAGGGCCTGAAAGACGCCGATATCGTGATGATGCTGCGCCTGCAGAACGAGCGGATGAGCGGCACCTACGTGCCCTCCACCCGCGAGTACTACCGCTATTACGGCCTCGACAACGACAAGCTCTCGAACGCCAAGGCGGAGGCACTGGTGATGCATCCGGGACCGATGAACCGGGGTGTCGAGATCGATACCGAATTGGCCGACGACATCAACCGCAGCGTGATCCGCGAACAGGTGGAAATGGGCGTGGCGGTACGCATGGCGGTGCTCGACCTGCTGTCGCGGCATCGTCCCAACCGGCCCGGGGGCGCCGGTCAATGAGCGGCGACCGCATCGCCTACCTGAACGCCCGCCTGATCGACCCGGCCAGCGGCCTGGACCAGGCCGGCGGCCTGCTGACCGAGGGGGACACGATCGCCGATCTGGGTCCGGGGCTGTTCGCCGACGGCCCGCCGGAAGGCGCCGAAGTGGTCGATTGCGGCGGCCGGGTGCTCTGCCCCGGCCTGATCGACATGCGGGTGTTCGTCGGCGAACCCGGCGCCGAACACAAGGAGACCCTGGCCAGCGCCAGCCGGGCGGCGGCGGCCGGCGGCGTCACCTGCATCATCGTGCAGCCCAACACCGAGCCGGTGATCGACGAGGTGGCGCTGGTCGAATACCTCAAGCGCCAGGCCCGCGACAAGGCGGTGGTGCGGATCCATCCGATGGCCGCCATCACCAAGGGCCTGGGCGGCCAGCAAATGGCCGAACTGGGCCTGCTGGCCGAGGCCGACGCGGTCGCCTTCACCGACGCCGACCGGGCGGTGGCCGACGCCGGCGTGATGCGCCGGGTGCTCAGCTATGCCTCGGCCTTCGATCTGCTGATCTGCCAGTATCCGGAGGAGCCCTCGCTGGGCGGCGGCGGCGTGATGAACGCCGGCGAGGTGGCGATGCGCCTGGGCCTGCCGGGCAAGCCGACCCAGGCCGAGACGATCATGATCGAGCGCGACCTGCGGCTGGTGGAAATGACCCAAGGCCGCTATCACGCGGCCGCGCTGTCCACCGCCCAGGCCATCGAGGCCATGCGCGCCGGCAAAAGCCGCGGCCTGCCGGTGACGGCGGCGGCGGCGGTGCACAATTTCGCCCTGAACGAAACCGCCGTCGGTGAGTACCGCACCTTCACCAAGACCGCGCCGCCACTTCGCGACGAGGCCGACCGCGAGGCCGTGGTGGCGGGCCTGGCGGACGGCGCCATCGACGTGATCTGCTCCTGCCACGAGCCGCAGGACGCCGAATCCAAGCGGCTGCCGTTCGAGTTGGCGGCGACCGGCATCATCGGCCTGGAGACCATGCTGCCGCTGGCGCTGGAGCTTTACCACAATGGCCGCATCGACCTGTTGGCGCTGCTGGGCAAGATGACGGCGGCGCCGGCGGCGTTGCTGGGCCTGCGCGGCGGCAAGCTGAACCGGGGCGCGCCGGCCGATCTGCTGATCTTCGACCCCGACGTGCCCTGGCGCATCGACGAAGGGGCGTTCCGCAGCACCTCGAAAAACTCCCCCTACGACGGCCGGCCGGTCCAGGGCCGGGCCTGGCGCACCGTGGTTGCCGGGCGCGCCGTGTTCGACGACGAGCAAAGGATTTAGGCCATGCCCGATCCCCTGGGTGGCATCGACTACACCTGGCCGTTCGTGGCGGCCGCGGTGCTGGGCTATCTACTCGGTACGATCCCCTTCGGTCTGGTGCTGACCCGGCTGGCCGGCCTGGGCGATATTCGCGGCATCGGCTCGGGCAATATCGGCGCCACCAACGTCCTGCGCACCGGCAACAAGGGCCTGGCCGCCCTGACCCTGATCCTGGACGGCGGCAAGGGCGCGGCGGCGACCCTGCTGGCCGGCCTGTACGGCCCCGACATGGCGGTGCTGGCCGGCGGCGCCGCCTTCCTGGGCCACCTGTTTCCGGTCTGGCTGCGCTTCAAGGGCGGCAAGGGCATGGCCACTTTCCTCGGCGTCATGCTGGCGATCGCCTGGCCGGTCGGCCTGGCCTGCTGCCTGAGCTGGCTGGTGGTGGCGGCGCTGCTGCGCTATTCCTCGCTGGCGGCCCTGGCGGCGACGGCGGCGGCGCCGCTGTACGCCTGGTGGCTGGCGGACTGGCAGCGCATGGAACTGGCCGCCTTCATGGCGGTGCTGATCTTCATCCGCCATCATCAGAACATCCGCCGCCTGATGCGGGGCGAGGAGCCGAAAATCGGCAAGGGCAAAAGCGCCGCGTCGGCGGGGTGACGGCCACTTCCGATAGGTTGTCGCCTACAAATCTCTTGACCGCGACAGTTGCGTGGCGCAAATTGCCACCATGACCGACGCCATTGCCACCCGCGATACGCTGACCGCCGGCGAGCGGCTGGATTGGCTGCGCCTGATTCGCAGTGAAAATGTCGGTCCCATCGTCTTTCACCAACTGCTGCGGCATTTCGGCTCGGCCGGCGAGGCCTTGGCCGGGCTGCCCGAACTGGCCCGGCGCGGCGGTGCCGGGCGCACCGTCAAGGTCTGCCCGGCGGATCGCGCCGAACGGGAACTGGCGGCGGCCGAGGCCGCCGGCGCCCGGACGCTGGCCAGTTGCGAGACGGCCTATCCACGCCGCCTGGCGGCCCTGCCCGACCCGCCGCCCATGGTCTATGTCAAGGGCGACCCGGTTCACCTGGCGCCGGCCGCCGTGGCCCTGGTCGGCGCCCGCAACGCCTCGGCCAGCGGCCGCCGCTACAGCCGCGATCTGGCGCGGGCGTTGGGACAGGCCGGCCTGATCGTGGTGTCCGGCCTGGCCCGGGGCATCGACACGGCCGCCCATCAGGGCGCCCTGGACAGCGGCACCGTGGCGGTACTGGCGGGCGGCGTCGACGTGGTCTATCCGTCGGAGAATCAGGCGCTTTACGAGGCCATTGCGGCGGCCGGCGCGGTGCTGTCGGAAATGCCGCCCGGCACCACGCCCCGGGCCCGGCATTTCCCGCGCCGCAACCGGTTGATTTCGGGCTTGGCCCTGGGCGTGGTGGTGATCGAGGCGGCCGAACGGTCGGGATCGCTGATCACCGCCCGCTTCGCCCTGGAGCAGGGCCGCGAGGTCTTCGCGGTGCCGGGCTCGCCGCTGGATCCCCGTTGCCGCGGCGGCAACCGGCTGATCAAGCAAGGCGCCCAACTGGTCCAGGATCCCGAGGACGTGTTGGAGGCCATTCGCCCGATGGTCGAACAGCCGATCCCCCGCGAGGCGGCGTCCAGCGTCGGTGAACACCCCATCGAGCCATCCCCGAGCGCCGCCGGACGGGATCGTTTGTTGGGCCTTTTGGGCCCGACGCCGGTGGACATCGACGAGCTGATCAGGCTTGCCGAGTTGACACCGGCCGGCACCATCACCATGTTGCTGGAGCTTGAACTGGCGGGCCGACTGGAGCGGCACCCCGGCAACAGGGTATCACTTTCTTAACCAAAAACGGCCTGAATTAGCCGGTCCGCGGACTGGCGCGATGGCAAAAGCGAGTGCACGACTATGGACGTAGTGGTCGTCGAATCCCCGGCCAAGGCGAAGACCATCAACAAATACCTGGGCAGCGACTATGTCGTGCTGGCCAGCTATGGTCATGTCCGCGACCTGCCGTCGAAGGACGGCTCGGTCCGCCCGGACGACGATTTCGCCATGACCTATGAATGCGACGCCAAGTCGGCCAAGCACGTCAAGGCGATCGCCGACGCCATGCGCCAGGCCGATCATCTGTATCTCGCCACCGACCCGGATCGCGAGGGCGAGGCGATTTCCTGGCATGTCATCCGGGCCCTGGAAGAGCGCTACGGCCTGAAGGACATCAACGCCAAGCGGGTGGTGTTCAACGAGATCACAAAACGGGCGGTGCTGGAGGGCATCAACAATCCGCGCGAGCTGGACCTCGACCTGATCAACGCCCAGCAGGCCCGCCGGGCCCTGGACTATCTGGTCGGCTTTACCCTGTCGCCGGTGCTGTGGCGGAAGCTGCCCGGCGCCCGCTCGGCCGGCCGGGTACAGTCGGTCGCCCTGCGCCTGATCTGCGAGCGCGAGATCGAGATCGAAACCTTCGTGAGCCGGGAATACTGGTCCATCGAGGTCGATTTCCGCACCCCGGGCGGCGATCCCCTGATCGCCCGCCTGACCCATCTCGACGGCGAGAAGCTGGACCGTTTCTCGCTGGCCGACCAGGCGGCGGCCGAAGCGGCGGTCCGCACCATCGAGGCCGGCGATTTCACCGTCGCCAAGGTCGAGACCAAGCCGACCCGGCGCAATCCGCAGCCGCCCTTCACCACCTCGACCCTGCAGCAGGAGGCCTCGCGCAAGCTCGGCTTCGGCGCCGGTCGCACCATGCAGGTAGCCCAGCGGCTGTACGAGGGCATCGATATCGGCGGCGAAACCGTCGGCCTGATCACCTATATGCGGACCGACGGCGTGCAGATGGCCAACGAGGCCATCGCCCAGGGCCGGTCGGTGATCGAACGGGAATTCGGCGCCGCCTACCTGCCCGAGGCGCCGAGGGTCTACCGCACCAAGGCGAAGAACGCTCAGGAGGCGCACGAGGCCATCCGGCCGACGGATTTTTCCCGCCTGCCGGCGGAGATGCGGCGCTATCTGGACAATGAACAAGGCCGTTTGTACGAACTGATCTGGCAACGAGCGATGGCCAGCCAAATGGCCCAGGCGCGGCTGTCGCGCACCACCATCGACATCGCCGCCGACAACCAGCGTTCGATGCTGCGGGCCACCGGCAGCGTCATCGAGTTTCCGGGCTTCCTGAAACTGTACGAGGAGAGCCTGGACGATACCGCCGAAAAGGCCAAGGACGACGGCGAACGCCGCCTGCCGAAGGTCGCCCAGGGCGAGGCCCTGGGCCGGGAGAAGACCCGGCCGCAGCAGCATTTCACCGAGCCGCCGCCACGCTATTCCGAGGCCACGTTGGTCAAGAAGCTGGAGGAGTTGGGCATCGGTAGGCCCTCAACCTACGCCCAGATCCTCTCGGTATTGCAGGACCGCAGCTACGTCACCCTGGACAGCAAGCGCTTCCTGCCCGAGGACAAGGGCCGGCTGGTCACCGCCTTCCTGGAAAGCTACTTCCGCCGCTATGTGGAATACGGCTTTACCGCCGACCTGGAAGGCAAGCTCGATCAGATTTCCGCCGGCGACGTGGAATGGAAAACCGTGCTGCGCGAATTCTGGCGCGATTTCAGCGGCGCCGTCGAGGGCACCACCGAATTGCGGGTGCGCGACGTGTTCGACGCGGTCAACGAGCTGTTGGCCCCGCATCTCTATCCGGATGGCGGCAAGGACCGCGCCTGTCCGGCCTGCGGCGAGGGCAGCCTGAACCTGCGCGGCGGCCGCAACGGCTTCTTCATCGGCTGCAGCGCCTATCCCGAATGCCGCTATACCCGCGCCCTCAAGGCCGGCGAGGACGAGGCCGACGCGGCCCTGGCCAACGGTCCGCGGCTGCTGGGCGACGATCCCGAAAGCGGCCTGCCCCTGACCCTGCGCAAGGGGCCGTTCGGCCTGTATATGCAATTGGGCGAAGCGGGCGAGGACGGCGAGAAGCCGAAACGCGCCTCGCTGCCCAAGGACGTCCCCCCCGACAACCTGGATTTCGACACCGCCCTGCAACTGATCCGGCTGCCGCGCGAGGTCGGCCTGCACCCCGAGAGCCAGAAACCGATCTTCGCCGGCATCGGCCGCTACGGCCCCTATTTGCAGACCGACGGCCGCTACTTCCGCCTGGACGGCACCTCCGAGGTGCTGACCATCGGCTTGAACCATGCGGTGGCGAAGATCGCCGAGGGCAAGGCCAAGGGCGGCGGCCGGCGCGGCGCCACTCAATTGCGCAGCCTGGGCGACCACCCCGATGGCGGCGAGATCACCATCCTGGACGGCCGCTACGGCCCCTACGTCAAATACAAACGGCTGAACGCGACCATTCCCAAGGCCGCCGATCCGATGCAGATCTCGCTGGAGGAAGCCCTGGCGCTGTTGCAGGCGAAGGCGGAGAAGTCCGGCAAGAAGGGCGGCAGCCGCAAGAAAGCCGCCAAGGGCAAGACCAAGGCCGCCGGCGGGCGCAAGAAGGCGTCGAATGCGCGGAACGGCGCCGCCGCCGGTTCGGGCGATTGACACGCCGACCCGGCCAGCCGCCCGGCAAGGCGGAAATCAAACGTTTCATTGAGGAATCGCAGGGACCCGTCGGTCGCCGCGAAATCGCCCGTGCCTTTGGCATCAAGGGTGCCGCGCGGGCCGATTTGCGCGCCGTCCTCAAGGAGTTGGCCGATGAAGGGGTGATCGGCCGCGGCCGACGGCGGCGCTATGCCCCGGCCGGCGCGCTGCCGGCCGTGGCGGTGTTGCGCATATCGGAGGTGGACGAGGATGGGGTGCTGTACGCCGCGCCGGTCCGCGCCGACGCTGACGACGCGCCGCCGCCGCGCATCGTCCTGGCGGCGGAGGACCGGGCCGGGCCGGCCTTGGGCATCGGCGATCGGGTCCTGGCGCGGCTGCAGCGGGTCGACGACGGTTACCAGGCCAGCGTCATCCGCCGCCTGCCGCACGAGGTGACGCGGCTGATCGGCGTCTACACCGAGATCCAGGGCGGCGGCCGGATCCTGCCCACCGACCGCCGGCAGAAGTACGACTTCCTGGTCGAAAAGGGCGACAGCGGAGGCGCCCGCAAGGGCGAACTGGTCGCCGCCGAAATCCTGCCGGCCCGGCGGCTGGGCCTGCGGGCGGCGCGGGTGGTCGAGCGCCTGGGCGCCATGACCGACCGGAGGGCCATCAGCCTGATCGCCATCCACGGCCACGACATCCCCGACCATTTTCCGGCCGAGGTGGTGGCCCTGGCGAAAGCGGCCAAGCCGGCCGGCCCGGCGGGACGGGTCGACCTGCGCCATCTGCCCTTGATCACCGTCGACGGCGCCGACGCCCGCGACTTCGACGACGCCATTTGGGCCGGCGCCGACGAGGCCCCGGACAATCCGGGCGGCTGGCACATCGCCGTCGCCATCGCCGACGTGGCCCATTATGTGCGCGCCGGCGACGCCCTGGACCGGGAAGCCCGCCTGCGCGGCAATTCCGTCTACTTCCCCGATCGGGTGGTGCCGATGCTGCCCGACGCCCTGTCCAGTGGCCTGTGTTCCCTGTTGCCGGGCGAGGATCGGCCGGTGCTGGTGGTCAGCATGCGCCTGGACGCCAATGGCCGGCGCCTCGACCAGCGCTTCGAACGGGCCTTGATGCGCTCGGCCGGCCGGGTGATCTACGAGGACATGCAGGCGGCCAGGGACGGCCGGGTCAACGACACCACGGCTGGGCTGCTGGACGACGTGATCATGCCGCTGTACGGCGCCTGGGAGGCCTTGATGCGGGCCCGGGCCGAACGGGGGCCGCTGGACCTCGACATCCCGGAAATGCAGATCAGCCTGGACGACGACGGCCGGATCGCCGACGTCCGGTCGCGAGCGCGGCTGGATGCCCACCGGGTGATCGAGGAATTCATGATCGAGGCCAACGTGGCGGCGGCCGAGACCCTGGAACGGCGCAAGATGGCCTGCCTGTACCGGGTACACGACGAACCCGACCGGGAAAAATTGCGCGGTCTGCGCGATTTCCTGCGCGGCCTCGGCCTGTCCCTGAGCCTGGGCGAGGTCATGCGGCCGGTGCTGTTCAATCGCATCCTGGCCAAGGCGCAGGAAACGCCGAACTGGGAAGCGGTCAACCAGACGATCCTGCGGGCCCAGGCCCAGGCCCGCTACGACCCTGACAACATCGGTCATTTCGGCCTGGCCCTGCGGCGCTACGCTCACTTCACCTCGCCGATCCGCCGCTATGCCGACCTGCTGGTGCACCGGGCCCTGATTCGCGCCCTGGGCCTGGGCGACGGCGGCCTGGACGACGACGAGATCGACCGCCTGCCCGAGATCGCCGACCACATCTCCAACACCGAACGCCGGGCCATGGCGGCCGAGCGCGACGCCAACGACCGCTACATCGCCGCCTTCATGGCCGAACAGGTCGGCGCCTCCTTCCAGGCGACGATCAACGGCGTGACCCGGGCCGGCTTGTTCGTCACCCTGGCCGAGACCGGCGCCGACGGCCTGCTGCCCATGAGCAACCTGGGCGACGACTATTTCGCCCTGGACGAGGCGGGGATGTCCCTGCAGGGCCGCCACGGCGGCAAGCGCTACCGCCTGGGGGATCGCCTGGAGGTGCGCCTGGCCGAGGTCAACACCCTGACCGGCGGCCTGATTTTCGAATTGCAGGCGGCCGGCGGCGACGAAACATCGCCCCGGCGCCCCCGAATGAAACGTGGCAAGCGCCGCGCCGCCAAGAAGCGCGCAGGAAAAAAGGGCTAACCTTCGATCGGGAACGGCCGTCCTTCGAACACCGTGCCCCAGAGCGGGATATCCTTCAGGTTTTCCACCGGGACCTCGTAGGGGTCCTGCTCCAGGACGGTGAAATCCGCCTTCTTGCCGGCCCGAATGGAACCGACCTCGTGCTCCATGCCCAGGATATAGGCGGCATCGATGGTCACCGCCCGCAGGGCCTGGTCCAGGGTCAGCCGCTCCTCCGCCGCCATCACCTCGCCGGATTCGCAGATCCGGTTGGCCGCCACCCAGGCATTGTTCAGCGGCAGCGCCGGCGCCATGGTGAAGTCCGAATGCAGCGCCAGGGTGATGCCGTGGCGGGCCAGGGTGCCCAGGCGCGACATCTGCGAGGCCCGCTCGTAGCCCAGGACATGCTTCCAATAGGCATCGCTCAACTCGTGCACGTAATAGATGTTGACCGAGGCCAGGGCGCCCAGATCGGCCATGCGCCGCACCTGCTCCGGCGTCGAGACGCCGAAATGCTCGATGGTGAAGCGGTGGTTGAAGCGCGGCCGCTCCCATTGCAGCTTCTCCAGCACGTCGAGGGCCAACTCGACGCCCAGGTCGGCCGAACAATGGACGTGGATCTTGTAGCCTTCGTTCCAAAAGGCCCGGGCCGCCGCCTCGAAGGTCTCGGGCGGGGTCATCCATTCGCCGTCGCCGCCGCCGATCCGGCCCGGCTCCTGCAACTGCATCAGGCCCGAGAAAAAGCCGCCGTCGGCGAACAGTTTTATGTGATCGGTGAAGCGCAGGCGGTGGGTATTGCGGGCCGTCAGCCCGCGCACCCGCTCGACGGCGTCGGACCCGGTGCGACCGGCACCGCTCAGCGCCAGGGCCGGCGGCACCATCAGCACCCGGAACGGCGTATCCTCCCGATCCAGCACCGAGACCAGGGCATCCCATTCCATGTCGAGATCGAACATGCCGGCGGCCATGTCGCCGATGGTGGTATGGCCGCCATGATGGACGACCTGGCGCAGCCGCTCCAGGCCGCCGACGAAGCGCTCCGGCGCCAGGGTGTAGGGATTGAAATGGCGGAAGGCCAGGGCCAGGCCGGTTTCGAAGAAGCTGCCCTTGGCCAGGTCGACCTGCGGGTGGCGCTCCGCCTCGGCCATGTCCAGACCCATCCAGCGCAGGGTGGCGTCATTGACGATCAACGAATGGAAGCCCCGGTGCCAGACGATGATCGGCCGCTCGGCCGAGATGCCGTTCAGGGTCGTCCGATCGACCTCGCCATGCCAGATCGGATGATGGCCCCAGGTGAACATCGGCTCGGCCGGATCGTCGATCGACTGATCCAGATCCTTCAGGCGATCGAGGAAGGCGTTGTGGCCGCGCACCGGCGCCACCGATTGCCAGGGCAGGCGCCATTCCATGGCGGTGACGAAGTGCATCGGCAACAGCAGTGCCGCCATCGAGGGATGCAGGTGCGGATCGATGAAGCCGGGCATCAGCACCAGATCGGCGAAGCGCCCATCGATCCGATACGGGTGGGCCTCCAGCCAGGGCCGCAGGGTCTCCAGGCTGCCGACCTCGACGATACGGTCGCCACGCACCGCCACCGCCGTCGCCAGCGGCAGCGAGGGGTTCATGGTGCGAATGGCCCGGGCCGTGAAAACCGTCAACTCGTTCATGTTCCCTCCATCCGCGCGCCGATTGGCCGCCATCATGCAAATACAAGGCCGGCCGTTTGTCCATGGTCCGATGGTGGCGTATAGAACAGCCGATGGACACGATACACCATGGCGCGGTGACCCCGGATCGGGCGTTGCGCACGGCCTTGGCCCGAGGTCTGCGGCAGCTTTGCCCGGCCTGCGGGCGCGGCGGCCTGTACGGACGTTTCCTGAAGGTACGGGGCGATTGCCCAAGCTGCGGTTTGGAACTGCATCACCACCGGGCCGACGACGCGCCGCCCTACTTCGTGATCCTGATCCTGGGCCACCTGATCGTGCCGGCGACGTTGATGCTGGAGAGGGCGCTGACGCCGCCCCTGTGGCTGCACATGGCGCTTTGGCTGCCGCTGACCCTGGCGCTTTCACTGTTGCTGCTGCCGCGGGTCAAGGGCGCCCTGATCGGCTTCCAGTGGGCCCATCGGATGCACGGATTCGGTGATACCGACGACTAGCGGAGGGCCGGACTGGACACGGCCAAGCGCCGCATGCGATTTTGGCCATCGGTAATGCCTTCCGAGTGAGATGTCCGACAACGTGCAAAAAAAGAAACGCGCGGCCCGGCCGCGTGACGCCGCGACACTGGTACTGTTTAGAAATCTGGGTGCGGAGCCATCGGTTCTGATGGGGCTGCGCCATTCCCGGCATAAGTTCATGCCCGATCAGTACGTGTTCCCGGGCGGGCGGGTCGACCGGGCCGACGGCTATGCCCATGCCGCGGGCGAATTGCGCCCGCACGTGGCCGAGCGGCTGGGCAGCGCCGCCTCGGCGCATCGGTCCCGGGCCCTGGCCATGGCGGCGGTACGGGAAACTTTCGAGGAAACCGGCCTGGTGCTGGGCCGGCCGCTGGCGGCGACGCCGAAACGGGCGGCGCCGGCCTGGCGGGAGTTTTTCGATACCGGCTTCGCCCCGGCTCTCGACCTCCTGGAATACGTCCACCGGGCGATCACCCCGCCGTTCCGGCCGATTCGCTTCAACGCCCGCTTTTTCCTGGCCGAAGGCGACCATCTGCATGGCGAACTGCGGGGCAGCGGCGAACTGCTGGATCTGGAATGGATCCCGGTCTCCAAGGCGAGGGAACTGCCAACCCCGGCGATCCAGCAGATCGTCCTGGAGGATCTGCCGAAACTGATCGACCGCAACGGCAAGATCCGCAGGCTGCGAAAAGTACCGGTCCGTCGCACGCTCCATGGCGCCCACGTCCAGGAGTTCGAATGACCCTTCACCACCCGCACTATCAGGCGCCGGAGCGGCCGGTGCGGCCGCGTGACGCCGCCAGCCTGGTGATCGTTCGCGACCAGGGCGGCGGCCCGGAAGTGTTGCTGGGACGGCGGGCGGCGCGGCATCGCTTCATGCCGAATGTCTTCGTTTTTCCCGGCGGGCGTCTCGATGCCGCCGACCATGACGTCGACCTCGCCGGCGGCTTGAACCACAAGGTCGCCGACAAGATGCACCGGAAATGGCCGCCTCGCACGGCCCAGGCGCTGGCCGTGGCGGCGGTGCGCGAGACCTTCGAAGAAACCGGCCTGGTGATCGGCGAGCAATCGAACGGCCGGTTGCGGCCGAACCTCAGCGGCATCGACTATGTCGCCCGGGCGATCACCCCGCCGGACAATCCGATCCGCTTCCACGCCCGCTTCTTCACCATCGACGCCAGGCATGCCAGCGGCGACTTGCGGGACAGCGAGGAACTGCATCACCTGCAATGGTTTCCCCTGGCCGAGGCCCTGGCGATGCCCCTGGTCGACGTCACCGAGTTCGTGCTGCAGGAGACCGAGCGCCGATTGGGCGGCTGGCGGCCGCCGGGCGTGCCGCTGTTCAGCTACCGCCATGGCCGCGCCGTCGTCCGTTACGAATGACCCCGCCTGACGGCCGGGACCAACCGGCGGTGCCGGTTTCCAGGATAGGCCCGGGTTTGCTGGCGGTGATCTCCTGCATCGCCGTCTACGGCCTGACCGCCGGGATGTCGTCGCCCTTGATCTCGTTGAACCTGGAGGCGCGCGGCGTCTCCCAGACGGTGATCGGGCTGAACGCGTCGATGCTAGCGGTGGCGATGCTGTTGTGCTCGCCCCTGCTGCCGGGACTGATCCGCCGGTTCGGCTTCCGCCGGGTGATGGCTTGGTCGCTGCTGGGCGAGGCGGGCAGCTTCCTGTGCCTGCCGCTGTCGGACAACCTGCCCTACTGGTTCGCGGTGCGTATCGTCATGGGCGCCTCCGCCACCGGTCTGTTCCTCAGCGGCGAAACCTGGATCAACCAATTAGCGACGGAAGCGGTACGCGGGCGCATCATCGGCATCTATTCGACCATGCTGGCCCTGACCTTCGGCCTCGGTCCCCTGCTGATCCCGTTGACGGGCATCGACGGCTGGTGGCCCTTTCTGACCGCCGCGCTGGTGGTCCTGGCGGCCGGATTCCCCTTGCTGATCGCCGGCCGCCAGCCGACCGGCTTCGAAAACCCCTCCTCGTTCGGCATCCCGGCCTTCGTGCGTCAGGCGCCGACGCTTTGCCTGGCGGTGTTCCTGTTCTCCTATGTCGAGATGGCGGTGCTGCCGCTGTTGCCGGTGTACGGACTGCACCACGGCCTGGCCACCGCCACGGCGGCCGCCATGCTGACGGCCCTGGCCGCCGGCAACGTCTGCCTGCAATTCCCCATCGGCTGGGCCGCCGACCATTTCCGCCGCCGCGACGTCATGCTGGTCTGCGCCGTCGCCGGCTTGCTCGGCGCCGTCGGCCTGCCGCTGGTGGTGGCGCGGCCCTGGCTGCTGTGGCCGGCGCTGTTTCTGTGGGGCGGCCTGTTCGTCGGCATCTACACCGTGGCCTTGGCCATGGTCGGCGAGCGCTATCGCGGCGGCGAGCTGGTGACTGCCAATGCCGCCTTCGGCGTGCTGTGGGGTCTGGGCAGCCTGAGCGGGCCCATCGTCGCCGGGCTGGCCATGGATCTTTGGCCCTCGCATGGCCTGCCGGCGGCGGTGGCGGTGCCGATTTTCGCCTTCCTGGTCGTGGCCTTCCTGCGGCGCGGCGTGACGGCCGGCGAGGCCGCCGCGCCTTGACAGGCGGGCCGATGACGGTATGTTGCCCGGCCAACACGCGGCGCAGGCAAATTCGGAGTTTCGACCATGGCGAAACCGGCGACGATCAAGGTGAAACTGGTGAGCACGGCCGACACCGGCTACTACTACGTCACCAAGAAGAACCCGCGCACCCAGACGGAAAAGATGGTGCTGAAGAAGTACGACCCGGTGGTGCGCAAACACGTGGAATTCAAGGAATCAAAAATTAAGTAAAACCACGCCGCCGTGTTGGGCGGTGGCGAGGCATCCATTCCGACGGCCGGCGCTTCCGCCGGCCGTTTTGGTTTTGCTTAAGCGCCCTGGGCCTGGGCTCGCGGCTCGTCCTGTTGCAAGACGTCGGATTCGTGGACTTCGACGCGGTTGCGGCCGGCGTTCTTGGCCTGATACAGCGCTTCGTCGGCCCGGCGCAGGATTTCCGCCGGGCTGTCCTCGGCGCCGCGCGACGAGGACACGCCGATGCTCACCGTTATCGGGATGCGCACCGCCTCGTCGGCGGTGTCGAATTCATCCTTTTCGACGGCCTGGCGCAGACGCTCGGCGATCTTGACGCTGGCTTCCAGATCGGCTTCCGGCATCACCACGACGAATTCCTCGCCGCCATACCGGGCACCAAGATCGATGCCGCGAATGGCCCGCTGTACCCGGGTGGCGAATTCCGTCAGCACCTTGTCGCCGGAGGCATGACCATGGGTATCGTTGACCGCCTTGAAATGATCGATGTCCATGATCACCAGGCCGACCGGCTTGTCGCCGTGGGCGGCCCGCTCCATCAGATTCTCCAGATGAGATTCCAGATAGCGCCGATTGTACAAGCCGGTCAGGGAGTCGGTGACCGCCATCGCCAGGCTCATGTGATAGTTGTCCCGCAGGCGGTCCTCATAGCGTTTGCGGCGGATTTGCGTATGGCACCGGGCCAGCAGTTCGTTCTGATCGATCGGCCGGATCAAATAGTCGTTCACGCCCAGATCCAGTCCCTTGACCAGACGCTCCATCTGATCCGGCGTGTCGTCGACCAGGATCAGGATCGGCACCTGCCGGCTTTCCTCCATCGAGCGCAGGCCGGAACAAAGGCGCAGGCCGTCGGCCTGCTGCAGGGACAGCGAAACGATGACCAGGTCGCTTTCGCCCGAGCGCGCCTTCTCCAGGGCCTCGTCGGGGTCCGGCGTCAGGATCACTTCGTTCTGATCGCCCAGCGCCTGCTGGATGTTGCGGGCATAGATATCCCGGTCCTCGACCACCAGGACCTTGGCGCCGTCGACCGACATCTGGTCCTGTTCCGGCTCGACCACGCCGAAATTGTTGCTGGTCGCCTCGCGCAGGCGCAATTCGTCCATCATCATCTTCAGACGAATCAGCGACTTCACCCGGGCGAAAAGGGCGATGTCATTGACCGGCTTGGTCAGGAAATCGTCGGCCCCGGCCTCCAGGCCACGCACCCGGTCGGCGGTGTCGCTCAAGGCGGTGACCATGACCACCGGGATATGCCGGGTATCGGGGTCGGCCTTGATCCGCGAGCAAACCTCGAAGCCGTCCATCTCGGGCATCATCACGTCCAGCAGGACGATGTCGGGCTGCTCGCGATGGATCATCTCCAGCGCGTCGGCGCCGTTCATCGCCGACAGGACATCGAAATATTCCCTGGAAAGCTTGGCTTCCAGCAGTTTGACGTTCGGCAGAACGTCGTCGACGACCAGGATGCGCGCGGACATTTTTTCCCTACTTGAGGAACTGGTTTACGGTATCCAGGAACTGCTGGACGGATATCGGCTTGGCGATATAGGCCTCGCAGCCGCCGACGCGGATCTTCTCCTCGTCGCCCTTCATGGCGAAGGCGGTCACCGCGATCACCGGGATCTGCTTCAATTCGTCGTCTTCCTTGATCCATTTCGTGACCTCCAGCCCGGAAACCTCCGGCAGCTGAATATCCATCAGGATCAGGTCGGGTCGTTTTTCCCGTGCGATCGACAACGCCTCCATGCCGTCCTTGGTCTGCAACGTGTCGTAACCGTTGGCACCCAAGAGATCATGAAAGAGTTTCATGTTAAGATCGTTGTCTTCGACGATCAGTACTGTTTTAGCCATTCGAACCCGCCCTTCGACGGCCGCAGCCGGCCGCCAGACACGTAATTATTCCTGGTCATTATTAACATCTGGTATAGGCATCTCCAAGTTTGGTTAATAAATTGTGAATGTCTCGACTATATGGTTGATAAAACAGCAAGATATGATCGCCAATGACGCGTGACGAGGCGGTCATCGTCGGCCTTCGCGCGCTGTCCTATTTGGCCGGGGACGAGGCCGCCTTGCAGCGCTTCATCGCCTTGACCGGGATCGACGGTGGGTCCCTGGGCCGGGGCGCCGAGGACCCGGCGGTTCTGGCCGGGGTGCTGGATTTCTTTCTCGGCAACGAGAAGCAGCTTCTGGAAATGTGCGCGGCGGCGGAGCTGGCCGCCGATCTGCCGGCCAAGGCCAGGCGACAGCTGCCTGGGGCGACATATCAAGAGTGAGGTGAGTTGACGTGCGTGATGTCCTGCATGCCGATGTTCGCGAGCAACTGAAATCGTTGAAACTGGATCCCAGCCGGCCGCTGATCGTCAGCGATGCCGACGAAGTGATCTTCGCCTTCGTGCGCGGGTTGGAGGCGTTCCTGTTGGACAATGGGCATTTCCTCGATCTGAAATCGTTCGCGCTGAGCGGCAATATCCGCGATTCCGAAACCGGCGAGCCCGTATCGGCCACCGACGTGAAGCAACTGATCGAGGGTTTCTTCGACCAACGCACCGAACAGATCGAACCGGTCGACGGCGCCGCCGAGGCCTTGACCGCGCTGTCGGAGCGGGCCGAGGTTCTGGTGCTGTCGAACGTGCCGCTGCACCGGCGCGAGGCCAGAAGCCGGGCCCTGGCCAAACACGGCATGGATTTTCCCCTAATCGCCAATATCGGCACCAAGGGCGGGGCCATGGCCTTTCTGGTGCGGCAGCGAGAGGCGCCGGTGTTCTTCCTTGACGATATTCCGCACAACATCGCCTCGGTGGCGCGGACGGCGGCCGACGTGATCCGCCTGCACTTCGTGGCCGACCCGCGGCTGCGCCGGCTGCTGGGAGCGGCCGAGGATGCCCACGAGCGAATCGACGACTGGCCCCAGGCCCGCGGTTACATCGAAAGCCGGTTGGCCGAGTTCGGCTTCTAGCCGACCGGCGACGGCTGGGAACCGGACGGCGCGGGGGCGATAGACAGCGAGGGACGGGCGATGCGGGTTGGCGTCGACCTGGGCGGCACCAAGATCGAAGCGTTGGCCATCGCCGAAGACGGCGGCGAATTGGTCCGACGGCGGCGGCCGACGCCACGCGACGACTACCAGGCCACCGTCGCCGCCGTGCGCGATATCGTTCAGGCCGTCGTCGCCGACGCCGGCGGCGGCCCGGCGACCGTCGGCGTCGCCATACCAGGCGCGATATCACCGGCCAGCGGGCTGATCAAGAACGCCAATTCGACCTGGCTGATCGGCCAGCCGTTCGACCGCGATCTGGCCGCGGCCATCGGCCAGCCGGTGCGCCTGGCCAACGATGCCAATTGCTTCGCCCTGTCGGAAGCCACCGACGGTGCCGCCGCCGGCGCCGATTGCGTGTTCGGCGTGATCATCGGCACCGGCACCGGCGGCGGTATCGTCATCGGCGGCCGGCTGCATCAGGGCGCCAACCTGATCGCCGGCGAATGGGGCCACACGCCGCTGCCCTGGCCGGACGACGACGAACGGCCGGGGCCGCCGTGCTATTGCGGCCGGCGGGGCTGTATCGAGACCTTCCTGTCCGGCCCCGGCCTGGCGGCGGCCCACCAGGCGGCCACCGGCGAGGCCTTGAATGGCGAACAGATCGTCCGGGCGGCGGCGGCGGGCGAGGCCGGCGCCGAGGCCAGCCTGGCCCGTTACGAGGGGCGCCTGGCCAGGGCCCTGGGCGCGATAATCTCGATCCTCGATCCGGACGTCATCGTGCTGGGCGGCGGGCTATCGAACATCCCCCGGCTGTACCGGAACGTCCCGGCGCTTTGGCTGGCGCATGCCTTTTCCGACGACGTGCGCACCCGGTTGCTGCCGGCCAGGCACGGCGACAGCAGCGGCGTGCGCGGCGCCGCCTGGCTGTGGCCGGCGGCGGATTGACCATGGCGGTGCTGTGCCGTGACTGCCTGGCGGTCGACCGGGACGGCCGGGCGGACGGTCGCTGTCCGGACTGCGGTTCGCCCCGGCGCGTCGCCCACGCCGAGTTGCTGGCCCTGGGCATCGCCCATCTCGATTGCGACGCTTTCTACGCCAGCATCGAGAAGCGCGACGAGCCGGCGCTGCGCGATCGCCCGGTGATCGTCGGCGGCGGCCGCCGCGGCGTGGTCAGCGCCGCCTGCTATATCGCCCGCACTTTCGGCGTCCATTCGGCGATGCCGATGTTCAAGGCCCGCAAGGCCTGCCCGGACGCCGTGGTGATCCGCCCCGACATGCGCAAATACGCCACCGTCGGCGGCCAGATCCGGGCCCTCATGCGGGACTACACGCCCCTGGTGGAGCCGCTGGCCCTGGACGAGGCGTTCCTGGATCTCTCGGGCACCGAGAGGCTGCACGGCCGGCCGCCGGCCGCCACCGCCGCCCTGCTGGTTCGGCGTATCGAGGACGAAATCGGCGTCACCGCCTCGATCGGCCTGTCCTACAACAAGTTCCTGGCGAAGATCGCCTCCGACCTGAACAAGCCGCGCGGCTTCGCGGTGATCGGCCGGGCCGAGGCGGTTGAGTTCCTGAGCGCGCAGCCGGTCGGCATCATCTGGGGGGCCGGCAAGGCCCTGCAGAAGCGCCTGGCCAAGGATGGCATCACCACCGTCGCGCAACTGCGGGCGATCGACGAGGGGCAACTGATCGCCCGCTACGGCGCCATGGGGCAGCGCATGGCGATGTTCGTGCGCGGCGAGGACACGCGCCGGGTGACGCCCAATCAGCCGACCAAGAGCATCTCGTCGGAAACCACCTTCCGGCAGGACATCGCCGACCGCCGCGAATTGGAGACCATCCTGTGGCGGCAATCGGAGCGGGTGGCGGAACGCCTGAAGGCGGCCGGTTTGGCCGGCTCCACCGTGGTGCTGAAGCTGCGGCGCAGCGATTTCCGCATCCTGACCCGCAGCCGCCGCCTGCCCGACCCCACCCAGTTGGCCGAAACCATCTACCGTCAGGCCGGCCAGTTGCTGGTGAAGGAGGCCGACGGCACGCCCTATCGCCTGCTGGGCGTCGGCCTGATGGGCATGGTGCCGGGCGAAACGGCGGACCCGGTCGATCTGGCGGATCCCGCAGCACCCCGCCGGGCCGATGCCGAACGGGCGGTCGACAAGGTCCGGCAGCGCTTCGGCCGGGCCGCGATCCAAAAGGGTCGCGGCTTTCGATCGGGACCGCCGG
Source organism: Alphaproteobacteria bacterium (assembly GCA_030746635.1). Classification (GTDB taxonomy): domain Bacteria; phylum Pseudomonadota; class Alphaproteobacteria; genus JASLMH01. The sequence goes on from JASLMH010000055.1 coordinate 22,331, forward strand.
ATTAGCGCCTATGCCTTCGGCTATTCCAGAACCAATTCGGCGTAGGTGTTGAGGTCGGCCTCGGACTTGGGCCAGACCAGCAGGCCGGTGACGGCGCTGTCTTCCCAGGCCGCCAGGCGCTGCTTGATGCTGTCCTTGGTACCGACCAGGGCGATGTCGTCGACCAGTTCGTCGGGCACCGCCGCCACCGCCTCGGCCTTCTTGCCGTCCAGGTACAGGTCCTGGATTTGCTTCGCCGCGTCGGCGTAGCCCAGGCGGACCACCAGTTCGTTGTGGAAGTTGCGGTCGCGGGCGCCCATGCCGCCGACGTACAGGGCCAGGTTCTGCTTTACTTCCAGGCGCCCGGCCTCGAGGTCGTCGGTGACGTGCATTTGCATCGGATACATGATCTCGAAGTCGTCACCGCGGCCGGCGATCGCCTCGGCATAGACCTCCTCGCGCTGCGGCGAATAGTACAACGGGTACCAGCCGTCGCAGATCTCAGCCGCCATGGCCACGTTCTTCGGGCCCTCGGCGCCGAGAAAGATCGGTATGTCCGCCCGCAGGGGATGGGTGATCGGCTTCAGCGGCTTGCCCAGGCCCCAGGAGCCGGGCCCGTCCTCGGGATAGGGGATCGGATAGTGCGGGCCGGGGTTCGCCACCGGCGTCTCGCGGGCCAGCACCTGCCGGATGATGCTGATGTACTCGCGGGTCCGGGCCAGGGGCTTGGCGAACGGCTGGCCGTACCAGCCCTCGACCACCTGCGGCCCGGAAACGCCGAGGCCGAGCACCAGCCGGCCGCCGGTCAGATGATCCAGGGTCAGGGCATGCATCGCCGTCGCCGTCGGCGTGCGGGCGGAGAGCTGCACGATGGCGGTGCCCAGCTTGATCTTGGTGGTATGGGCACCGACCCAGGCCAAGGGCGTCAGGGCGTCCGAGCCATAGGCCTCGGCGGTGAAGAAACCCCAATAGCCGAGCGCCTCGGCCCGCTGCGCCACGCCGATCAGATCCGCCGGCGGCCTGGCACCCCAATAGCCCTGCATCAATCCCAGTTTCAACGCCATCACTGCCTCCGCTACTCGATTTCCCATACGCCGCCGGGTACCACGGCGCCACTAGGGTGAAGTATAGTGAAGCGCGGGTTGCGGCAACAGGAGGCGCGGATGCGGCAGTGGCGGATCATCGATGAATGGACTTTCGACGGCTTGAAACTGGTCGAGGCGGAACAACCGGAGCCGGGGCCGGGCGAAGTGCTGCTGCGGATGAAGGCGGTGTCGCTGAACTACCGCGACTATCTGATGGTCAATCACGGCTATGGCCGGCTGTCGGGCGAGTTGCCGATCGTGCCGCTGTCCGACGGCGTCGGCGAGGTGGTGGCCGTCGGCGACGGCGTCGAGGGCATCGCGGTCGGTGACCGCCGCCTGCCCTGCTTCAACCAGGCCTGGACGGGGGGCGATCTGCCCGATCACTCGTTCGGCGGCGCCCTGGGCGGACCCCTGGACGGCACGGCGCGGCAATTCATGAACGTGGCGGCGACGGGCACCGCGCCGGTGCCGGATCACTTCAGCGACGAGGAAGCCGCGACCCTGTGCTGCGCCGCCATCACCGCCTGGAACGCCCTGGTGGAGATGCCGGCGACGGCGGTGGACGGCGGTATCGTGCTCACCCTGGGCACCGGCGGCGTCTCGCTGTTCGCCCTGCAACTGGCCAAGGCCATGGGGGCGCGGGTGATCTCCACCTCGTCGAGCGACGAGAAACTGGAGCGGCTGCGGGCGCTCGGCGCCGACGAGACCATCAACTATCGCGAGGTCCCCGATTGGGGCAAGGCGGTGCTGGGCCTGACGAATGGCAAGGGCGCCGATCTGGTGGTCGAGACGGGCGGCGGCGAGACCTTCAACCAGTCCCTGCGGGCGACCCGCAACAACGGCACCATCGCCCTGATCGGCAACGTCGCCGGCTCGGTGGCCGAGGTCAACCTGCCGCTGGTGTTCATGTTCCGCAAGCGGCTGGTCGGCATCTCCACCGGCAGCATCGCCGACTTCCAGGCGATGATGGCCTATCTGGAGGACCACCCGATCCGCCCGGCCATGGACGATCCCATTCGCCCCTTCGAGGACCTCGGGAAGGCCCTGGAAGCGATGCCCGAGGGCAAACACTTCGGCAAGATCGTGATCCGGGTGGATTGAGGCCCGGCGGCGCCGGCTACAGCGCCGGCGTTCGATACAACGTCTCGCCGCCGACCGTGATCTCAATGTCCTGCAGGTAACGGCGGATCGCCGCCGGATCCATCTCGATACCCAGGCCCGGGCCGTCCGGCACGGCGATGCGACCATCGCCGCCCCGCTCGATATGCGTGGCGGTGATCTCCCGCGCCAGGGCACGCGCCTCCACCGGGTATTCGCATAGCTCATCCCCGGCGTGACCGGCGAAGGGCTGCAGCGAGGCGCTGAGCGCGATGTGCGAATTGAAGGTGTGGTTGACGTAGGCGACCCCCTGCTCGGCCGCATAGATCGCCACCCGGCGGGCGTCCGTGACGCCCATGCGGCCGGCGTCGATCTGCACGAAACCGAGGCCGGCATGGTCGATCATCTGACGCGCCATGTGGAAGTCGTGGGCGCCCTCGCCGCCGGCGATCCGAACCTCGCCCGCGGCGACGGCCAACCTTTTGTACGGCTCCAGGGCGCCGGAGACGAAGGGTTCCTCCAGCCAGGTGGCATGGTGTTGCCGCAGCGCCGCCAGCCGGGCCCCGGCGGCGGCCAGATCGTCGACCCAGACGGTGCCGGCATCGACCAGCAGGATGCCGTCCGCGCCCAGGCCCTCCCGGGCCGCCGCGATCTGCGCGGCATCGTCGTCGACGCCGCCCTTGCCGTACGGCCCCCAGCCGAACTTCACCGCCCGGAATCCTTGCTCTCGTTGGGCCCGGCCCTTGGCCAGGGTCTCGGCCGGGTCATCGCCGAACAGTTGCGAGGCATAGGGCGTCTTCGGATAAGCCCGGTCCTGGCCCAGCAGCCGCCAGACCGGCTCGCCCAGCCGCCGGCCGAGCAGGTCCCACATCGCCATGTCGATGCCGGCCAAGGTGTGGGAGGTCTGCAGCAAATCCAGGCTGTTGGCCCGGACCAGGCGGTTGATCCGCTCGATGTCGGCCGGCTCGGCCAGGCGCTGGCCGAGCACCGAGTCGGCGATCGGCCGGCAGGCGGCATGGGACATCGGGGCTAGGAAACTGGCGATCGAGACCAATGGAGCGGCGTCGCACTCGCCCCAGCCGACCGCGCCGCCGCCGGCCAGCCGGACGAGGAGGGAATCCTGGCTGTTGTCGGCGATATCCTCGACCACCGGCATGCGCAGGTAGAACAGGTCGACGGCTTCGATGGTGCTCATGGCGCCATCGTAGCCCATCCGAGCCAATCGCGCCGATCGATTTGAGTGCCCCAATTTTGTCGACAGTCGACAATTTCTTGGGTAATGTTCGGCCATGTCAGCGGGCAACCGAAGCTGGGCGGTCGGCATCGATATCGGCGGTACCTTCACCGACGTGATCGCCGTCAATACCGATGACGGCGAGGTCCGCACCGCCAAGGTGCGCAGCCAAACGGACGAACCGGTGGCCAGCATCGACGCCGCCTACCGGGCCGTCGGCCTGGACTGGCCAATGGTCTCGGACCTGATCCACGGGACGACGATGGCGACCAACGCCATCGTCGAGGAGCGCCTGGCGCCGGTGGCCCTGATCGCCACCGAGGGCTTCGCCGACACCATCGAGATCGGCCGGCAGAACCGGCGGGAACTGTATCGCCTCGACGTGCCGCCACGGCTGCCGCCCCTGGTCGCCGAGGATCGCCGCCTCGAAGTGACCGAACGCATCGATGCCCAGGGCGCCGTCCTGACGCCACTGGCCGAGGCCGAGGCGCGACGGGTCGGCGAGCGGGTCACCGAACTGGGCGTCGAGGCGGCGGCGGTGTCGCTGCAGCAATGCTTCGCCAACCCGGCCCACGAGGTCCTGTTGGGCCAGCATCTTGCCGGCGCGGTACGCCACGTGGCGCTGTCCCACCGGATGAGCCCCGAACCGCGGGAGTTCGAACGGACCAACACGACGATCCTGAACGCCGCCCTGATGCCCCTGACCAACACCTTCCTGGACCGCCTGCGGGATGGGGCGGCGGACGGTTGTAATCTGCACCTGTTTCATTCCGCCGGCGGCATGGCCTCGATCGACGCGGTCAAGGACCGGCCGCTGGCCCTGGCCCTGTCGGGCCCGGCGGCCGGCGTCGCGGCGGCCGGCCGCATTGCCCAGGACTTGGGCATCGAGAACGCCATCGGTTTCGACATGGGCGGCACCACCACCGACACCTGCATCGTCGTCGACGGCAAGGTGCAGGTCGGCAGCGACCAGCGGCTGGCCGGGCGGCCGGTGCGGCAACTGATGGTCGCCGTGGAATCGATCGGCGCCGGCGGCGGCTCGATCGCCCATGCCGAGGGCACGGCCGTCCGTGTCGGTCCCGACAGCGCCGGCGCCGA
>JASLMH010000056.1 GCA_030746635.1 Alphaproteobacteria bacterium
ACACCGATTTTCCCGGCGAGCTGAGCCGCGACGAGGTGTTCGGGGTGATGGACGACCTGCGCGCCTTCAAGGTGCCGGTGTTGATCCTGTCGGGCGGCGAGCCGCTGTTGCGGCCGGACATCTTCGAGATCTCCCGCCGCGCCAAGGACCAGGGCTTCTACGTCGGTCTGTCGAGCAACGGCACCCTGATCGACGCAGACAACATCGCCGCCATTGCCGAGGTCGGCTACGACTATGTCGGCATTTCCCTGGACGGCATCGGCGCCACCCACGACGCCTTCCGCCGCAAGGAGGGTGCCTTCGATGCCTCGTTCCATGGTGTTGGCCTCTGCCGGGAGGCGGGCATCAAGGTCGGACTGCGCTTTACCATGACCCTGGACAATGCCCACCAGTTGCCCGACCTGTTGCGGCTGGTCGAGGACGAGGGCATCGACAAATTCTATCTCTCGCACCTGAACTATGCCGGGCGGGGCAACCGCAACCGGGCCGACGATGCCCGCCACGCCACCACCCGGGAGGCCATGGATTTGCTGTTCGACACCGCCTGGGACCATGCGCAACGGGGGCTGGCGACCGAAATCGTCAGCGGCAACAACGACGCCGACGGCGTCTACCTGCTGTTCTGGGCGGCCCGGCGGTTCCCGGATCGGCTCGACCATCTGCGGGCCAAGCTGGCGCAGTGGGGCGGCAACGCCTCCGGCGTCAACGTCGCCAACATCGACAACCTGGGCAACGTGCACCCCGACACCATGTGGTGGCACCACGACCTGGGCAACGTCCGCGAACGGCCGTTCTCCGAGATCTGGCCCGACACCACGGACCCGATCATGGCCGGCCTGAAACGACAGCCCCGGCGAATCAGCGGCCGTTGCGGCCAATGCGCCCATTTCGACATCTGCAACGGCAACACCCGGGTCCGTGCCTTGCAGTTGACCGGCGATGCCTGGGCGGAGGATCCGGCCTGCTACCTCGATGACGGCGAAATCGGCGTGGCGCCGGGCGGTGACCGGCTGACGCTGACACCCTACCGGAAGGCCAGGCATGGCGCGGTTGGCGGCTAGCATCGCACCGGCGCCCGCCAGCGACCGGGCGGCCTGGTCGGAGACGACGCTGATCGTGGTCGGCCACGGCTCCGCGCGCGATGGGGTTGGCGGAAAGGTGGCGCGGGGTCATGTGCGGGCGTTGGCCGAACGGCGGCTGTTCGCCGGTGTCGAACTGGCCATGCTGCATGGCGAACCGACCCTGGCGGCGGCACTGGCGGCGGCCGGCGAAGGGCCGATCTGCCTGTTGCCGTTTCTGATGGCCGACGGCATCGTCAACCGGCGGCGCCTGCCGGCCGCCCTGGCCGATGGCATCGGCGACAAGGCCGATGGCGACCGGCTGCGCCTTTGCCCGCCCCTGGGCCTGAACCCTGGCCTGGCGTCGCTGATCGCCGGTCGGGCCGGCCGGGAGATCGAGCGGCGGCGCTGGCGGGCGGGCGATACCGCCCTACTGCTGGTCGCGCATGGTTCGGGCCGGGACCAGGCTTCCGCCCGGGCGGCGTGGGCGCAGCAGCGGGCCATCGCCGCGCTGGGCCGGTTCGCCGAGGTGCAAACGGCGTTCCTCGAGCAACCGCCCTATCTGGACGAAACACTGGCCTCCGCCCGGGGACCGTTGGCCGGCGTCGGGTTGTTCGCCGGCGAAGGGCAACATGAAACGGTGGATGTGGCGGACACCTTCGCCGCCGCCCGGGGCACGGTGGTCTATTGCGGTGCCGTCGGCGCCGACCCCGGCATCCCCGACCTGATGCTCAAACATCTGCGCCTGGCGGCGCCCTTGACGTAGTCCGTCTCCGCCGATTGAGTTCGTTGTCTAGCCGCGGGTTGATGGAGGTCAAGGCAGCTTGCCGCGCCGATCCGTATTTTTGCAACGTGAGCGGGGTGCGCGGTGTTGGCGAGAAGGCGTCCGATGGCGAAGGGGAAACGGCACAAAAGTCTGGTACTGGAAACGATTCCAGAGAACCTGTTGCGCGAGCCGATCGAGTATATATTCGCCGATCACTATCGGCTGCGGCAAATCGTTGCCAGCCTGGACGGTTTCCTGGCCGCCGACAATTTCGCCGCCGATATCGACGAAGAGGTGCGCGCCGATCTCCGGGTGATCCTCGCCTATCTCGAGGATGAACTGCCGCTGCACATCGCCGACGAGGATGAAGGCCTGTTCAAATTCCTGGGGGAACGCTGCCGAGGCGATGACGAGACCAAGCAGATCCTGTTGGTGCTGACGGACGAGCATGAAGAGGATTTCGGCTTGATGCCGCCGGTAACCGCCGGTTTGAAGAGTCTGGCGGCGGGCGAAGCCGTCAAGGAGCCGCAGAAGTTCATCGACGCGGCGGCCCGTTTCGTCGAAACCCAGCGCCGGCATCTGATCTGGGAGAACAATATCGTGCTGCCGCTGGCCCGGCGCCACCTAACGCCCGAGGACCTGGAGAATATGGGTCGCCAGATGGCGGCGCGACGCGGTCTCGACTATCCGGCGTAGTATCAAACTGCGGAGAGACTGACGTATAGACATGCTTCGAGACGGGCGCTCCGCGCCCTCCTCAGCATGAGGGGAACTCATTGAAATATATACACTTCATCGTCCTGAGGAGAGCCGCAGGCTCGTCTCGAAGGACGAATGGAACAGGTCGGCTTGTTGCTTCTTGGCAAAAGGTCCTTCCCGTCTCACCGGAGCCACTGAGCCAGCCGATAACCTGGAATTTCTAGCCGGCGACGGCCTCCTCGCCGACCTCGGCCGGAGCGTATTTCAGCAGCGACCGCAAGGTGATCGATTGCAGGGTGGCGCGGGTCAATTCGTCGATCTCGCCGCGCACGCTGTCCAGCGCCCGGGCCACGGACGTGGCCCCGGCCGGATCCTCCTCGTCGCCCTCGACCGCGGGGTTCGACGGCTCGAACAGGTCGATGATGTCCAGCAGGGTCACCCGTTTGGCATTGCCGCTGAAGCGGTAGCCGCCGCCGGCGCCACGCACCGATTGGATCAGCCCCGACCGCACCAGTTGGCGCATCACCTTGGACAGGTGGTGGGGGGAGATATCATAACGTTCGGCGATATCGCCGGTGGACATCTGCCGGTCGTTCTCGCGCGCCAGTTCCAGCACCGCGTAGAGGGCGAACAAGGTCGATTTCTGCAGGCGCATCGCTTCTCGTCCCGGGTTCGGCCGCCGCTAATTTCGCATTCCGGTACCGAATTATACCATTTTTCTCGGCCGCGTCAGTCGAGACGCCTTTCCAGTTCGATATAGGGCCCGGCGGTCAGGCCCTGGCTGCGGAAAAACGCCAGATTGAGCGGGTCGCGCCGGGAAATCATGGTGCGCACCGTATCCACGCCGGATCGCCGGAAACGTTCGCAGATCGCCTCCAACAGGTGGCTGCCGATGCCGCCCTCGCGCCGTTCCGGCGAGACGTTGACCGCGAACACCCAGCCGCAGGACGGCGAGCCGAACTCCCAGATACGGGTTTCGCCGACGATGAAGCCGACCACCGCGCCGGCCGCCTCGGCGATCAGGAAAAACCGCCCGGCACCGGGCTGCCGCACGTAGCCGGCGAAGATGTCGTGCCAATAGTCGGGTTTGGCGAGCCCGGTGCCCAACTCGTCCAGGCGGATCACGGTGTCGATGTCCTCCGGACGGGCATTCCGAATGGCCACGGCGTTGTCTTCGGTCATGTTCGCTACCTCGCCGCTAGTGCGACATTGGCGGGTCCATATCCTCGTCCCAGCCGTTGTCGGCCGGGGGATAGCGTTCCAGCCATTCCTCGACGATGCGCACGTGTTCAGCCTCCTCGGCCGCGAATTCGCTGGCCAGGGCGCGAATATCGTCGCTGTCCGTCTGTTCGGCAATGTCGCGATAGAACAGCAGCGCCCGCCGCTCGGCGGCCAGGGCCAGTTGCAGGGCCTGGTGTGGCACCATCAGGTAATGCATCTCGGCGAATGGCAGGTTTTCCGGCGATTCGAGGCTGTCCCAGCGATAGGCGCCTGGCGCCATCGGCGCCGGCGAGGCGCCGTGCACCTCGACCAGTTCCTTGGCGTGCTTGGCTTCGATCGCGGCCAGTCTGGCGAACAGCTCGGCCACGTCGTCGTTATTGCAGGCGAACATCTGATCCGCCAGGTCCTGGTACCGCTCGGCGGCCTCGTTCTCCATGGCGTAGGCATAGGCCAGCAATTCGGCCCGGTCGGCAATGGCGGCCTTCGGCGGGTTCATGGCAGGAACTCCGCTTCGAACTCGGCGACCTCGACCTGCGCCTGGCCGAACGGCGGCTGGTAGGGCCTGCGCCGGCCGCGATAGAGGACGCCGATGTTGAAGCCATCATCGGTCAGCACCCGCCGCGCCGCCCGGCCGCGGTCGTCGGTCGGCTCGACCGGCGCCGGGTGTACCTGTTTGGCCCATTCCCGTTCTTCCGGGCGAAAGGTGACGCAGGGGCTTAGAACCTCGATCAGCGAGAAGCCGGGGTGGCGGATCGCCTCGACGATCAGTTCGGCGGTGCCGTTCGGGTCGCCCGAAAAGGATCGGGCGACGAAGTTGGCGCCGGCCGCCAGCGCAATGACCAGGGGATGAAACGGCCGCAGGCCGGTGCCGCCGGGTACCAGGGCGCTGTCCCATTCCGGCGAGGTGGTGGGCGAGGGCTGGCCCTTGGTCATGCCATAGACCTGGTTGTCCATGACCACGTAGGTCAGGTCGACGTTGCGGCGGCAGGCGTGCATGAAATGATTGCCGCCGATCGAATAGCCATCGCCGTCGCCGCCGGCGGCCAGGACCAGCAGGTCGGGCCGGGTCAGTTTCAGCCCGGTGGCCAACGGCAAGGCGCGGCCATGCACGCCATGAAAGCCATAGCAATTGGTGTAGGCCGGCACCCGCGAGGAACAGCCGATGCCGGATACCACGGCGACTTCCTCGGGCGGCCGGCCGACCTCGGCCAGCGCCTTGGTGATCGCCAACAGGACCGAGAAATCGCCGCAACCGGGGCACCAGACCGGCTTGTAGTCGGACTTGTAGTCGCGCGCGGTCAGCGGGCAGGCGGCCTCGACGGTCATGACAACCACTCCTCGAGCATGGCGGTGATCTCGGCCGGGCGGAAAGGCTGCGGACCGGGCCGGCTGAACAGATCGGCCCCCGCCGGCAGGTCGAACTGCGCCTTCAGGTGGCCGAAGAACTGCGCCCCCTGGCTTTGTTCCACCACCATGATCCGTTCACAACCGGCCAGCGCCTCGGCCAGTTGTCGCGGCTGCGCCGGGCTGAGCAGCCGGATGGCGATCAGGCGCACCCGCTCGCCCCCGGGGTCGAGACGACGCAGCGCCTCCCGCACCGGGCCGGTGGCGGAACCCCAGGTGACGATGGCGGCGTCGCCGCCGCCCTCGACCCGGGCCCAGTGGTCGCCGTAATCGAACGCGGTGACCTTGTGCAGCCGCTTCTCCAATTGTTCGTTGTGGTCGGCGGCCATGCTGGAGGGCAGGCCGGACTGGCTGTGCTCCAGGCCGTCGGCGGTGTATTGGCCGCCGGCCGTGCCGGGCAGCGCCATCGGCGAAACGCCGTTCGCCGTCAGGGCGTAGCGGAGGTAGTCCTCGGCCGGTTCCTCGGCCAGCAGCCGGCGGGTGGCGAAGGCCACGTCGGCCGGCTTTTCGACCACGCCCAGGGCCTGGCCGAAGGATTGATCGGACAACATGATCACCGGCACCTGCATGGATTCCGCCAAGTGCGTCGACCATTGCGCGGTGAACAGGCAATCGGCGATCGACATCGGCGCGGTGACGATGTGCGGGGCGTCGCCGTGCAGGCCGTGCACCGCGATGTTCAAATCCGACTGCTCCGATTTGGTCGGAATGCCCGTCGAGGGGCCGCCGCGCATCACGTCGATCACCAGGATCGGGATTTCGGCCGCCACCGCCAGGCCGATGGATTCGCTCATCAACGCCAGTCCGGGGCCGGAGGTGGCGGTCAGTACCGCCGCGCCGCCGAAGGAACCGCCGATGATCATGTTGATCGAGGCCAGTTCGTCCTCCGCCTGCATCAACAGGCCGCCGGCCTTTTGCAGGCGGGGGGCCAGCCATTCCAGGATCTCGGTCGCCGGCGTGATCGGGTAGGCGGCGGCGAAACGCACACCGCCGCGCAAGGCGCCGAACCCGGCGGCCTGATTGCCGGAAATGATCCAACGTTCGCCGTCGTCGCCGGCCGCGGTCAGGCCATCCACCCCGGTCATCGCCGCCGCTTCCTCGTAGCCCAGGTCGATCGCCGCCGTTCCCTGTTGCATCGCCGCCTCGCCCTTGCCGGCCAGGCGTTCGTCGATCAGGGTCGCCACCGCCGCCCGCGGCAGGCCGGCGAGGGCGGCGGTCACCCCCAGGGCGACCATGTTGGGACGGGTGCCCTTGTGCGAGCGGGTCAGCGATTTCAGGTCGACCTCGGCGATTCGCGGCGCGGCGTCGGTGACGATGGACGGCAGCTCGGCGTCCACTTGTCCCGACACCACCAGGCTGTCGGCGTCCAGCGGGAGTTCGCCGGCGAAGCGCCCGGCATTTTGCCAGTCGATGGCGAACAGCAGATCGACCCGGTCGCTTGGCGCCTCCACCGGCGCCGTCGACAGCACCACGAAGGCCGCCGCCTCGCCGCCGCGGATTTGCGGCCCGAACGATTTCGTCATCAGGCCGTAGTAGCCGGCCCGGGCCGCCGCTCGGATCAGGATTTCGGCCGCGGTCATCACGCCGGAGCCGCCGCTGCCAATCATCGCGACGGTCAGCGTATCCCGCCCCTCGGTTTGCCTAGCTTCCGCCATCTCCACCTATCTCCAAGCTCGGCGGCGCTTCGAACCGCCCACGCCGCGGCATTAGATTTGTATTTCGTGCGCCGTGCAATGGCTTGATCGCGGGTCCCGGAAGCCTCTTGACGGCTAAATAAGTATTGTGGTACTTAATTACCATTATAGGCGGGCAAAGCGGTTTTAGTCAACTTCTTTTGGCCTTTTTGGAGGAAGGCATCGCCGGGGGACGGGATGTCGGGACGAATGGGGATTGGGATGGGAGCTAGCACAGCCATGACCGTGCAGGACATCGTCAACCGCTGCCAGGCCTTGTTCGACGACCTGGATTTCCAGGCGGTGCAGGATTGGAAAGCGGCGGCAGCCGGCCGCAAGGCGATCGGCTACATGCCGATCTATGTGCCGCGCGAGATCATCCACGCCGCCGGCATGCTGCCGGTGGGCATCTTCGGCGGCGGCGACCAGCTGGAGGTGATCCACGGCGACGCCTACTATCAGAGTTACATTTGCCGGATCCCCCGCTCGACCATCGAACTGGGCATCAGCGGCCGCCTGGATTGCCTTGACGGCATGCTGTTCCCAAGCATCTGCGACGTCATCCGCAACCTCTCGGGCATGTGGCAGTTGCTGTTCGAAGACAAATACGTCCGCTATTTCGACGTGCCGCAGAACTATCGCGACGACGTCGGCGGCTCGTTCTACATCCACGAACTACAGCAGCTGCGCGACGATCTGGCCGAAATGGCCGGACGCGAGATCAGCGACGAAGACCTGCGGCAATCGATCGCGGTCTACAACGACAACCGCCGGGTCATCGCCGATCTCTATGCCCTGCGGGCGAAGCAGCCGTGGCAGGTACCGACCTCCGAGGTCTACCTGCTGCTGCGGGCCGGCATGGTGCTGCCGGTGGAAGAGCACAGCCAACTGATCCGCGACTACGTCGCCGCCGCCGACGCCGAACAGCGGCCGCGGCGCGACAATTGCCGGGTCGTGGTCAACGGCGTGTTCTGCGAGCAGCCGCCCCTGGGTCTGATCAAGTCGATCGAGATGGCCGGCTGCTATGTCGTGGATGACGATTTTCTGCTGGTCACCCGCTGGCTGCTGGACGATGTGCCGTTGGAGGGCGATCCGCTGGAGAACCTATCGGCCGCCTTCCTGCACCGCTCGGCCGCCACCTCGGCCAAGTTCGAGCCGGACAAGCAGGACAAGGGGCGCTTCCTGATCGATCAGGTGCGCGACAACGGCGCCGAGGGTGTGATTTTTGCCGCCCCCAGCTTCTGCGATCCGGCCCTTTTGGACCGGCCGATGCTGCAGGACGCGCTGAGCGCCGTGGATATTCCCTTCACCGCCTTCAAATACGCCGAGAACACGGGCCAACTGCAGGCAATCCGCGAACAGGCCGGCACCTTCGCCGATTCGATCAAGCTTTGGAGCGCATGATGAGCAAAGCACCTTCGACCGAAGTGATCAAAGAGCCTTCGATGCTGAAGCAGAAGGCGATGATCGACGAAAATTTCAAACTGCTCTCCACCGCCAACGAAGAGGGCCGAAAGGTGTCCTCGACCTTCGTGCCGGGCAACCTCAACGAATTGCTGATGTGCTTCGATCTGGCCCGCAATTTCCCCGAGATCAACGCCCTCCAGAACGGCCTGCGCAAGCAGTCCGGCCGCTTCATCATGGAGGCCGAGCGCAACGGCCAGTCCGAGGACGTCTGCACCTACGTGAAATCGGACCTGGGCATGATGATGCAGGGCAATGTCGGTCCCACCGGCGACCCGCTGCCTGATCCGGACGTCCTGGTCCTGTCCTACACCGGCTGCTTCACCTTCATGAAGTGGTTCGAGCTGGTGCGCGAACACTATGACTGCGAAACCGTGATGCTGCACGTGCCCTACCAGGCGGACGGCAAGATCACCGACAATATGCGCGACTATGTGGTCAAGCAGATCAAGGAAGAGGTGATCCCGACCCTGGAGCGGGTCAGCGGTGTCAAGTTCGACATCGACCGCCTGCGCGAGTATCTGCGCCAATCGGCCAAAGCCGAGGATGACCTGGTCTGGATCCTGCAATCGGCCAAGAACAAGCCCTCGCCGATCGACGCCTTCTTTGGCGGTGTTTATTACATCGGCCCGATCTTCACCGCCTTCCGCGGCACCGAGGCGGCCGCGGAATATTACCGGACCTTGCGCGGTGAGATCCAGGAACGCCTGACCAACGGCCAGGGCCCGGTGACGCCCGAGGGCGATTTCGGCGAGGAGAAATTCCGCCTGGTTGTCGAAGGCACGCCGAACTACACCAATTTCCGCGAATTCTGGAAGATGTTCTATGACGAAGGGGCGGTGGTGGTGGCCTCCAGCTATACCAAGGTCGGCGGTGTCTACGATTTCGGTTTCCGCCACGACCCGGACCATCCGCTGGAGTCCCTGGCCGACTATTGCCTGGGCTGTTACACCAACCTGAGCCTGCCGGCGCGGATCAAGATGCTGGCCGGCTATGTCGAGGATTATCAGGCGGACGGCCTGCTGATCAATTCGGTGAAGAGCTGCAACAGTTTTTCGGCCGGACAGCTATTGATGCTGCGGGAGATCGAGAAGCGTACCGGCAAGCCGGGCGCCTTTATCGAAACCGATCTGGTCGACCCGCGCTATTTCTCCGCCGCCAACGTGAAGAACCGGATGGAGAGCTATTTCCAGATGCTGCAGCAGAAATCGGCGCCGCGGGCGGCCTAGGGGGATCCGACATGAGGTGTTTCATCGGCATTGACCTTGGCTCCACCACCACCAAGGCGGTGGTGCTCGACGAGGATCAGCAGGTTCTGGGTCGTGGCATCACCAATTCCCGGTCGAACTACGACGTCGCCGCCGAAGTGGCGAAACAGGAAGCGTTGGTGAATGCCCGCTTCCACCTGTTCCGGCAGTCGCTGGACGGCTCCGAGGTGCTGAACGGCCGGCTGGATGCGTTCCTGGACCAGTTGAGCCGGGATTTCCGCCTGGAGCAGTTCCTGGAGCAACTGGTCGATCTGCAGAGGACTTGCGGCGAGAACGCCAGCGAGGATCGTTTCGGCGAGCAGACCGGCGCCCTGCGCGAGGCCCTGGCGGAGGTCTTTCGCCGCCTGACCGACGAGGCGCCCGAGCAGTTCACGGCGGATGCCAAGCGCAAGTCCGATTTCTTCCGCGACATCGCCGGCTCCCGCTACCTGGCGGTCGGCGAGGAGGTGGCCGGCGATGCCGGTCTGCCGTTCGATCATGTGCTGAACGTCTATGACCGCTCGATCATCGACGTGGAGAACCGCATTTCGACGGAAAGCGTCTCCAGCAAGCTGATGCGGGCACTGGATCGCACCATCGCCGGTTTCGCCGATCTGGCCGACGCTTCGGATGCCCTGCGGGCCCCGGTGCAGGGCGTGCTGGATACCGCATTGGAGGAAAGCTACGTGGTCGGCACCGGCTACGGGCGGGCCCGCCTGCCGTTCTCGAAGGAGCATATCCGGTCCGAGATCCTCTGCCATGGCCTCGGCGCCCATATGATGTATCCGGAAACCGCGACGGTGCTGGACATCGGCGGCCAGGACACCAAGGCCATTCAGGTCGATCCGGTGGGCATCGTCGAGAACTTCCAGATGAACGATCGTTGCGCGGCCGGCTGCGGCCGCTATCTCGGCTACATCGCGGACGAGATGAATGTCGGCCTGCACGAACTTGGTCCCCTGGCCCTGAAATCGACCCGCAACGTGCGCATCAACTCGACCTGCACGGTGTTCGCCGGCGCCGAGCTGCGCGACCGGCTGTCGCTGGGCGAGGCCCGCGAGGACATCCTGGCCGGCCTGCATCGCGCCATCATCCTCCGCGCCATGTCGATCCTGTCTCGTTCGGGCGGCATTCGCGACCAGTTCACCTTCACCGGCGGTGTGGCCAACAACGGCGCCGCGGTGAAGGCGCTAAAGCAGTTGATCGTCGAGAATTACGGCGATCTGACCATCAACATCGATCCGGACTCGATCTATACGGGAGCCCTGGGGGCGGCCACGTTCGCCCGCCGGGCCGTGGAGCACTGATATGCAAATCACCGCGGGCATCGACATCGGCACCGGCGCCGTCAAGGGCGCCCTGTTTCGCAGCGACGGCGGCGAGAACCCTGAATGGCTGGCCAAGCGGACCGAACGGATCCGCCGCCGCGACCCCCTGGATTTGGCCCGTGGCGCCTATGACGCCATGCTGGCCGAGGCCGGCGTGGAGCCCGACGAGGTGGCCTATGTCGCCACCACCGGCGAAGGCGAGAACGTGGATTTCCGCACCGGCCATTTCTATTCCATGACCACCCACGCCCGTGGCGCCGTCTACCTGGAGCCGGCCACCCGGGCCGCCATGGACGTCGGCGCGCTGCACGGCCGGGCGATCCGCGTCGACGAGCGCGGCAAGGTGCTGACCTACAAGATGACCAGCCAATGCGCTTCCGGCTCGGGCCAGTTCCTGGAAAACATCGCCCGCTACCTGGGCGTCGCCCTGGACGAGGTCGGCGAGCTGTCGCAGCAGGCCGACGACCCGGAGGCGGTCAGCAGCATCTGCGCCGTGCTGGCCGAGACCGACGTCATCAACATGGTCAGCCGGGGCATTTCCACCCAGAACATCCTCAAGGGCATCCACGTCTCGATGGCCGACCGTCTGGCCAAGCTGTTGAAATCGACCCGGGTCGGCGAAGGCATGGTGCTGATGACCGGCGGTCTGGCCAATGACAGCGGCCTGGTGGCGGCGATGCGCGAATGCATGGCGGCCCAAAAGCTCGATCTGGCTCTCGACAGCCACCCGGATTCGATCTATGCCGGGGCCATCGGCGCGGCCCTCTGGGGCGCCTTCCGGCACCGCAAGCTGGCCGGACTGGAACAGCTGGCCGAAGCGTCGTAGATACGGCTAACGGCACCACGGGAGGGAGCCCACCATGGCACTGCTGATCAATGACACCTGCACCGGCTGCGATGCCTGCGAGCCGGTCTGCCCCAACGAAGCGATCTCGGTGGGCGATCCGATCTACGTCATCGACGCCTTCAAATGTACTGAATGCGTCGGCCACGAGGACGAGCCGCAATGCCGCCTGGTCTGCCCGGTGGTCGGCTGCATCGAGCAGAACCCCGACTTCGTCGAAAGCGAGGACAAACTGATGGCCAAGTACGAGGCCCTCGGCAACTAGGGCAAATTTCGTTCATACGGAACTACGGCGGACCAATTTTGGTTCGCGGTCACCGGCAATAGAGCGTCAAATCGTCATGAGATTGCCGAGTCAAGCCCGGCAATGACGAATTTGCTTTTGAAAGCAACAAGTTATGTCATCCCCGGGCTTGACCCGGGGATCCATCTGAGCCCTTAATCCGCCGCCAGTTCGGCCCGCACGATGGCGGTGCCGGCGGTCAGGGCCTGTAGTTTCGCCTCCGCCAAATCCCGCTGCAGGGGCACCATGCCGCAGTTGGTGCAGGGATAAAGCCGTTCGGCCGGTACGTAGGCCAACGCGGCGCGAATGGTGTCGGCCACCTGTTCCGGGGTTTCCACCTGGTCGGTGGCGACGTCGATGGCGCCGACCAGCACGTCCTTGCCCGCCAGCAGGCCCAACAGTTCGATGGGCACCTTGGAATTGGCGCATTCGAGGCTGACCTGGTCGATGGCGCTGCGAGCCAGCACGGGAAACGTCTCGCGGTATTGCGCCCATTCATCGCCCAGGGTCGCCTTCCAGTCCAAATTGGCCTGGATGCCATAGCCGTAGCAGATGTGTACCGCGCTTTTGCAGCCCAGGGCGCCTAGGCCGTCGGCCGCCCGCTCCAGCGCCTCGATGCCCCAACCGGCGACCTGGTCCAGGTAGACGTTGAAGGCCGGTTCGTCGAACTGGATCACGTCGACACCCAACGCCGCCAGCTCCAGGGCCTCCTGATTGAGGATATCGGCGAAGGCCATGGCCAGGCTCGGGCGGTCGCCATAGTGCGCATCGGCGATGGTGTCGACGATGGTCATCGGCCCCGGCAGGGTGAATTTCAGTTTGCGGTCGGTGTGGGCGCGGCTGAAGGCGGCCTCGGCGCCGTGGATCGGTCCGAGCCGCCGCACCGGTCCGGTGACGGTCGGAACCTCGGCCTTGTAACGGTCGGCGCGGATGCCGATCGTGGTCTTGCGCTCGAAATCGATGCCGTCGATGCCGTGCAGCACGCCGTGCACGAAATGCTGGCGGAAGACTTCGCCGTCGCTGACGATGTCGATGCCGGCGTCTTCCTGCTCCTTCAGCACCACCAGGGCGGCATCGCATTGCGCGCGCCACAACTCCTCGCCCGCGAACCGCCAGGCGGCCCACAACGTCTCCGGCTCGGCCAGCCAGGCCGGCTTCGGCAAACTGCCGGCGATGGTCGTTTGCAGCATTCATTCCTCCATTGGCAGCCATGCCCACCGCATGTTAGAGCGTTGCCGCGAAGGCCGCACCGCCCGATCCCGGGTCGGCGGACATGCGGCATCGTGTGCGATGATCGGGCATGGGTGATCCCATCAGGACTTTGACGGTATTTGGCACGCGGCCCGAGGCGATCAAGCTGGCGCCGGTGGTTAAGGCCCTGGAGGCCCGGGACGGCGTGGAGTCCCTGGTCTGCGTCACCGCCCAGCACCGGCAGATGCTGGACCAGGTGCTCGACCTGTTCGCCATCCAGCCGGATTATGACCTGGATATCATGCAGGCCGGGCAGGGCCTGGACTACATCACCTCGGCGGCGCTATCGGGGGTGCAGAAAGCGATCCGGGATTGCCGGCCCGACAGGGTCCTGGTGCAGGGTGACACGACCTCCACCTTCGCCGCCGCCCTGGCCGCGTTTCATGAAAAGACCCCGGTCGGCCATGTCGAGGCCGGGCTGCGGACCGGCAATATCTTCGCCCCCTGGCCGGAGGAGATGAACCGCAAGCTGACCAGTGTCATCGCCGATTTGCACTTCCCGCCGACCGAGACCTCGCGCCGCAACCTGCTGGCCGAGGGCATCGCCGACGACAGCATCCTGGTGACCGGCAATACGGTGATCGACGCGCTGTTCCAGACCATCGAGATCATCGACGGCACCGCCGACCTGCGCCGGCGGTTCGACGAGCAGTTCGCCTTCATCGATGCCGGCAAACGGTTGTTGGTGAACACCGGTCACCGGCGGGAGAGCTTCGACGGCGGCCTGGAACGGGTTTGCCGCGCCCTGGCCCGGCTGGCCGACCGCGGCGATGTGGTGGTGGTCTATCCGGTGCATCTGAACCCGAAGGTGCAGAAGGCGGCGCAGGCGGTATTGCTGGATCATCCCAACGTCCACCTGATCGAACCGCTCGACTACCTGCCCTTCGTCGAACTGATGCGCCGGGCCCACCTTATCGTCACCGATTCCGGCGGCATCCAGGAGGAGGCGCCGTCGCTGGGCAAACCGGTGCTGGTCACCCGCGAGACCACCGAACGCCCCGAGGCGGTGGAGGCCGGCACCGTGGAACTGGTCGGCACCGATACGGACCGCCTGTTCGACCGCGTGAGCCGTTTGTTGGAAGATGACGGGGCCTATCAAGCGATGTCGCGAGCCCACAACCCCTATGGCGACGGCCGGGCCAGCGCGCGCATCGTCGGGAGATTGTGCGATGACCAGCTTTAACCGGATCTCGGTGATCGGCCTGGGCTATATCGGCCTGCCGACGGCGGCGGTGTTCGCCAACCAGGGCGTCGAAGTAACCGGCATCGACAGCAACCCGGAGGTGGTCGCCAGCATCAACGCCGGCAGGCCGCATTTCGGCGAACCCAACCTGGATGCCCTGGTGCGCCGGGTGGTGGAAAACGGCAAGCTGCGGGCGGCGGCCGAGGTGCCGGCGGCCGAAGCCTTCCTGGTGGCGGTGCCGACGCCGCTACGGGACGGCGGCCACGCCGACATGAGCTACGTTCGGGCGGCGGCCGAGGCGATCGCGCCGGTGCTGGTCGTGGGCAACCTGGTGATCCTCGAATCCACCTCGCCGGTCGGTTCCACCGAACAGCTGGCGCGCTGGCTGGCCGAGTTGCGTCCCGACCTCGGCTTTCCCATGGACCAGGGGGAACTGGCCGATATCAACGTCGCCCATTGCCCGGAACGGGTGCTGCCGGGACGGATCATCGACGAGGTGGTGAACAATGCCCGGGTGATCGGCGGCATGACCCGGAAATGCGCCCAGCGCGCCCTATCGCTGTATCGTATCGTCGTCCAGGGTGATTGCCGGGTGACCAATGCGCGCACCGCGGAACTGGCGAAGTTGTCCGAGAACGCCTATCGCGACGTCAACATCGCCTTCGCCAACGAATTATCGCTGATCTGCGACCGGCACAAGATCAACGTCTGGGAACTGGTGGAAATGGCCAACCTGCATCCCCGGGTGGAGATCCTCTCGCCGGGGCCGGGCGTGGGCGGCCACTGCATCGCCGTTGATCCCTGGTTCATCGTCGATGGTGCGCCCGATGACGCCAAGCTGATCCGCATGGCGCGCGAGATCAACGACGCCAAGCCCGATTTCGTCTGCCAAAAGGTGGCCGAGCGGGCGAAATCCCTGGTCGAACCGGTGATCGCCTGCCTGGGCCTGTCCTACAAGGCCGACGTCGACGATCTGCGGGAAAGCCCGGCGGTGGAGATCGTCGGCAAGTTGGCCGACATGGCGGTGGCGGAGCTGCTGATCGTCGAGCCGCACATTTCGAGCCTGCCGGCGGAGCTGGCCGATCGCGGCCTGAGCCTGACCGATTTCGACCGGGCCCTGGACAAGGCCAACCTGGTGCTGCTGCTGGTCGATCACAACGCCTTCATGCGCGTCGACCGCGACCTGCTCAAGGACAAGTTCGTGATCGACACCCGTGGCGCCTGGTAGCGGAATCACGCACCGCCGGTCACCCGGCGGAACAAGTCGATCTGGCCCTGGGTGGTGGCCGCCCAATCGAAACCCTCGGCATAGGCCCGGGTCGCCTGGCGGTCGGGCGGATCGGCGAACAGCCGCCGCGCCGCCTCGATAAGGCCCGCCGGCGTGCGCTCCGGCATCAGCCGGCCGGCGACCGGCACCGCCACCACCTCCGGCGTGCCCCAGACGTCCGAGGCGATGACCGGGGTGCCGCAGGCCATGGCCTCCAGCAGCACGTTGGCCCAACCCTCGCGGCTGGAGGCCAGGACCAGGGCATCGGCGGCGCTATAGACCTCGGCCAGATCCTGATGGCCGACGCGGCCCAGGAACCGCACCCGATCGGCGACGCCGAGGGACCGGGCCAGGGCCGCCAGCCGTTCGTGCTCGGACCCTTCGCCGGCCAGCAGTAGATCGAAATCCGCCAATTCCACCAGGGCCCGGATGGTCAGGTCGTTGGCCTTTCTCGGGATCAGGCCGCCGACCGACAACAGCGTCGGCCGGCGCAGGTCCAGCCTGTCCCGCGCCGCCCGCCGATCCATGGGCCGGAACGCTTCCAGGTCGACGCCGTTGCGCAGCACCGTGACCCGTTCGCCGGCGATACCCAGCTCCAACAGGCTGTCCTTCAGGGCCTGACAGACGGTGATCATCGCCGCCGCCCGTTTGGCGGCCCACTGGATCTGCCGGCGCGGCAGGGCGAATTGGGGGATCAGGCTCAAATCGGTGCCGCGGGCGGTGATCACCACCGGCAGGCCCAGGTCCCGGCCCAGCATCACCGCCGCGACCCCGTCGGGATAAAAATAATGCGCATCGATCATCGCGAAGTCATAGCCGGCCTGCCGCTGCCGGCGCAGGGCGGCGCGGGTGAAGCGGTACATCAGCCAGGGCGCCAGGCTCATGCCCACCTTAGGGATCACCGGATAGCGGGGGTGATCGATCGCCAGGCCGTGGCGTTCCTCGGTCCGCGGGGCGGCGGCGAACCGCCCGTAGTCGCCGAAGGCGGCGGCGGTGAAGGGAAACCAGGGGATCGGCGCGACCACCCTGGTTTCGACCTCGCCGCCGGCGACCAGCTCGCGGATGCGGTTTTCCACGAACACCCCGTGGTTTGGCCGGACGGCGTTGGGATAGAGGCTGCTGAAAGTCAGAATGCGCATACGGCTATCCATCGCCCGGCCAGGGGTGCGCCGAGCGGAACGCCGGCAGCGGCAATGTAGCGGCAACCGCCCCCCGGCCGCCAGACGGGGATTTCAGTTGCGCGGTGGCGGTTGCGCCGCGATACTTCCCGATGAACAGAGATAGGCGCGTAGCTCAGTGGTAGAGCGCTGCCTTTACCTGGCAGAGGTCGACGGTTCAATTCCGCTCCGCGCCTACCACGCCCGGAAACCTCGGGTTTCGGCGGCGTCCCTGGCCAGCGATACAAGCGACGATCTTTTCCGATGTCCTGGAACCGAAAGATAATCCTGCCTGCCGGACTTGGCGCGTTGTTGGCCGCCTGCTACGCGATCGGCTTGGCGGCCGCGGAAGGCTTGCCGGCGCAATCGGGCCGCATGCTGGGTGCCCTGCAGCGGGACGCCCAGGGCAACATCGTCGTCGTCCCTGGCGGCCCGGAACAGGCCGAACCCGGCGCCGCCGGCACCGGCACCGGCAATGACAATACCGGCGCCGGGCAGGCCGGGCAATCCGCCGGGCTGGCGCCACCGCCCAGCCAGCGCCCGGCGCCCCGGGCCACGCCCGGCCCCGGCAATTCCCTGCTCTCCCTGCGTGGCTTCATCCACCGCCAGGAGGCGGCCCGCAACCGCCGCCAGGTGCTCGACGCGATGAACCGGGAGGCCCGTCGCAAACAGGCCGGCGCGCCAACCGACAGGCGCGGCCTGACGGCAGGTCAAGTGCAGCTCATCGTCTGGCTGCGCGATCGTGACCGCGAGGTGCGGCGGCACGAAAACGCCCATTACTATGGCGGCCAGCCCTATACCGAGCGGCCGGTGTTCGACCTGATCACCGGCCCCGACGGTCGGCCCTACGCGATTTCCGGCAGCGTGCGTTTTCGCCTCACATCGGACGACGCGGCGGCGGGCGACTATCTGTTGAAGTTGCGGCGCCTGCACATGGCGGCGCTGGCGCCGACAAAACCCTCGCGTCTGGACCGCCATATCGCCGATGCGCTGGCCGCCGCCATGCGGCGGGCGCATGCCGGCCGGTCGGCGCGATAAGTTCGCCGCGGACCGTTGGACACCCGATTTCGTCAGACCGGCCCGGTGGCCCGCGCCTTCCTGCCGCGATTGGCGGTGGCGCTGGCATTGTGCCTGCTGACCTTCGCCTACCATGGCGGCGGCTGGCGCTATGCGACGGCGGGCGAAAACATCCTGACCAACGGCGATTTCGCCCTGGGCACCCGGCATTGGTATGGCTCGCGTGGCGGCGGCGCCCAGGTCGACCCGGACCGCCGGACAGCACAATTGTATCGCGATCAATCGCAGACCGTGCTGCCGTTCATCCTGCAGCCGATCGCCGGTTTCCGCCAGCACAGCCATCTTCGCATCGGTGGTGATATTCGCATCGCCGGGATTCGGGCCGGGCCGCAACCCTGGCAATGGGCGATCCTGGCATTGGAGAGTTTCAACCGGCCGACGGGGAAGATGCGCTATTGGCCTCACATCGTGGCGCGGTTGCAGGGGGCGGCTGACTGGCAGCGCCACGAGCGGGTGATACCGGTATCGCCGAACGCCGGAATGATGCGCCTGGTGGCCTTCGTTGGCGCCGACAGCGGCCGGATGTCGTTGAAACAATTGTCCATCGTCCCGGTACGGCCGACGGCGGCGGCACGAGCCGCCGGCGTCGGACTGGCGCTGCTGTGGCTGGCCGCCATCGGCTGGATCGTCACGCCGCTGCTACAACGCCGCAACCGCAGCCTCGGCCGCCTGGTCGTCATGCTCGGCGGCGCGGCGATCCTGCTGGGCGGTTTGGCGCCGCAACCGCAACTGGGCCAAGTCGTGCGCGGCACCATCAGCACGGTGGAGCAGGGGTTGCAGCGCCTCGAATCGAGCGTCGAAAGGGCCGCGCCGGAGCACCCGGCCCGGCCGACCCCGCCCCCCGAAGGCGCGGCCCCCGAAGCCGAGCAGGAGCGGGCGGGGCCCGACGGGGAAAAGGCGGCCGAAACGGCGCCAAGCCGCGAGCGCGCCGCCGGCCAACGGGCGGCGCCGAGGCTGTCGCCATCGGGACGGCGGCTGTCCGGTGCCGAGCATGCGGGGCATTTCGTCGCTTTCATGGTCCTGGCGCTGCTGGCCAGCGCCGCCTACGGCCGGCGCTCCATCGGCCTGGTCACGGTTGGTCTGCTGCTGTTGGCCTTGTGCGGCGAGACCTTGCAGCACTTTTCCATTACCCGGGATGCCGAACTGGCCGACCTGGCCTACAACTTTGGCGGCGTCGCCGCCGGTGCCACCCTGTCGGTGGTGCTGTTCGCCCTATCGGCGGCTCTCCGCCGACGCCGCCTCTAGACGACCTTCCAGTGCCGCCAGGCAGATCTCCTCGAAGGCACGGGCGACGCGCTCGGCCGAGAAATGGTCCCGTACGTGTCCGTGCGCCCGCTCGGCCAAATTCCGGCCGAACTCGGCGTCGCGCAGCAGGCGCAGGGTGGCCTCGGCGAAGGCGGCGGGATTGTCGGCTTCGAGGTAGTGCCCACCGTCCTCGATCGGCAGGCCCTCGACGCCGATCGAGGTGGAAACGACAGGGCAGCCCATGGCCATGGCTTCGTAGACCTTGATCCGGGTGCCGCCGCCGACGCGCAGCGGAATGACGTAGGCCTGGGCATCGTGGACATAAGGTTCGATCGACTCGACGAAACCGGTGAAACGCCAGGGCAGTTGTTTCTCCTCGGCCCGCCGGATCAGGCTTGGCGGCGGTTCCCGCCCGACCAGGTCCAGCCGCACGTCGGGGGCCTCGGCGACGATCAGCGGCCAGATCTCGTCCATGAAATAAACGAAGGCGTCGATATTGGCCTGCCAATTCATCGAGCCGGTGAAGACCAGCCGCGGCGGTTGGCCGGGGGCGACCGGCCGGGTCGGCCGGTAGGTGAACCGGTCGAGGTCGACGCCGGTGGGGATGTTGCGGACACGGCCGCAGCCATACTGTTCCCTGAAGACATCGCCGTCGCGGTCGGACACCGCGATCACGGCATCGAACCGTCCCAGGGTTTGCCGTTCGAAGTCGGTCATCTTGCGCCATTGGTCGCGGTAGATGGCGCGGCGCAGGGCATCGCCGGCGTCCTCGGCGTGGCGGGCGAAGATCTCGGCCTCGACATTGTGGGTGAACAGCACCGATGGCGCCGCCAGGCGATCGGGCAGCAAAATCGCGGTGTGGGGGAAGTCCACCACCACCAGGTCCGGCGCCTCGGCCAGTGCCTCGGCGATCACCGTCATGGCGGTCGGGTCCTTGTCGGTGGCCACGTTGATGGGCAGCTTGCCCGGCAGGTGGCGCAGCCGGGCCAACGGGAACAGCGGGCCGCGATGGCGTTCCGGCCAGGGACGAAAGCGGTCGGCGACCGCCGCCAGAGCCTTGGCATGGCCCGCGTGATCGGCCGGGGCGGGCGAGGCCAGTTCAATGTCGAAAGCGCCGCCCTTCATGCCGCGAAGGATATCGGTGCTGCGAATCTTGCCGCCGGCATCGGTTGGAAACAGGAACCACGGCGCGATGAACAACAATTTCGGGCGTTCGGCCATGGTGGCGGTCCGGCGCTGGTCCTGCCTTCGGTGGCGGTGGTCGTTCTATTCCATGCCTTCGACGACCATCACCTTGGAAACCGACGCCGCCTGGCGAATGCCCCTGGGGCCGGCATATTCTTCGGAGTGGTACCAGGCCAGGGCCCCCTCATAGCTGGGGAAGCGCAGGATCACGGTGCGGCCCAGGGGCTCGCCGCCCTCCAAACCCTCGAACCGGCCGCCCCGGGCCAGGTACTCGCCGTCGTATTCGGCGATGGTCGCCGGCACCTGGGCGCGATAGGCCTCGTAGGCCTCGGGGTCGGTGATTTCCACCTGCGCGATGATGTAGCCTGCGGGCATCGGTTTCTCCCTGGTTGCACTCATTGCCGGCGCGATCATATACCATGGCCCAAGGCATGACGGCTATCGGCGTGCCGCTCGAACGAGGTCGACAATGAACGAGGAAGCGGCGTTGCCGTTGGCCGACATCAAGGTGTTGGAATTCAGCCATGCCGTGATGGGGCCGTCGGCGGGCGTGGTATTGGCCGATCTGGGCGCCACCGTGACCAAGGTCGAGCCGGTACCGGACGGCGACCGGACCCGGCATCTGAAGGGCGTCGGCGTCAGCTTCTTTCCGCTGTTCTGCCGCAACAAACGCAGCCTGGCGATCGATCTGAAGGCGCCCGGTACGCGGCCGGCGATCGAGGCCCTGGTGCGGCAAAGCGACGTGTTGCTGGAGAACTTCGCCCTCGGCACCATGGACCGCTTGGGCCTGGGCCATGAGGCCATGAGCGCCCTCAACCCGCGCCTGATCTACCTGCAACTCAAGGGCTTTCTGTCGGGACCCTACGAGGAGCGCCGGGCCCTGGACGAAATCGTCCAGATGATGAGTGGCCTGGCCTACATGACCGGGCCGCCGGGACAGCCGTTGCGGGCCGGCGCCTCGGTGGTCGACATCATGGGCGGCATGGCCGGGGTGATCGGCGTGCTGGCCGCGCTACGCCAGCGGGAGCGGACGGGCCGGGGCCAATTGGTGAAGTCCAGCCTATTCGAAACCGCTGTCTTCGCCGTCGGCCAGCACCTGGTGCAACATGCCATGACCGGCGAGCCGCTGGTGCCGATGTCGGTGCCGAACCGGGCCTGGGGCATCTATGACGTCTACGAAAGCGCCGAGGGCAAGCCGATCTTCATCGGCGTCGTCACCGACACCCAATGGCGCCGCTTCTGTCAGGTGTTCGAGCGGCCCGATCTGCTGGCCGACGAGAGGTTGGCCGGTAACGGCGCCCGGGTCGATCAGCGGGACTGGCTGGTGCCGGACATCGCCGCCATGTGCGGCAAGATTGGCACCGATGCGCTGCTGGCCAAGTGCGAGGAGGCGGGCCTGGCCTTCGGTCCGGTCAACAAGCCGGAGGACCTGTTGGCTGATCCGCACCTGAACGCCGGCGATGGCCTGCAGACCATGACCCTGCCCGATGGCGGCACCGCCAAGACGCCGCGCCTGCCCATCGAACTGGGCGGTCGCGGCTTCTCGGTGCGCCGGGATCCGCCGAAGATCGGCCAGCACAGCCGCCAGATTCTGACCGAGGCCGGCCTGTCCGAGACCGAGATCGAGGGCCTGGTCGCCGCCGGTCACGTGGTGGAGACCGCCTAGCGCCCTAGGGTTCGATCTCGCGGATATCGTTGCCCAGGCCGGTGGTCCCGCGGGTCACGCCGGCCTTGCGCATCAACGGGCTGCCGGGGCCGTTGCCCCAGATGTCCGGCCCCAGGGCCAGGGCGCCGCCGTCGACCACCATGATCTGGCCGGTGACGAATTCGGATTCGTCCGAGGCCAGATACAGCGCCATGCCGGCGATGTCCTCGCCGACACCCAGCCGCGGCCAGGGGGTCTTGGCTCGGGCCCGGGCCTCGGCCTTGTCCGGGCTGCCGGCATGGAACAACGGCGTGGTGATGGTGCCCGGCGCGATGGCGTTGACCCGGATTGCATAGTGGGCCAATTCGCCGGCCACCGAGCGGGTCAGATTGGCCACCGCCGCCTTGGCCGCCGAATAGACGTGCGGGCCGCCGCCGCCGCCCAACCCGGCGATCGACGAAGTTGAAATGATGCTGCCGCCGTCGCCCTGGCGCTGCATGGCGCGGGCGGCGTGCTTGATGCCCAGGAAGACGCTGCGTGCCAGCACCGCCATGGTGAAATCCCATTCCTCCGCCTTGATCTCGGTGATCGGGCCGATGGCGCCGCCGACGCCGGCGTTGTTGAAAATGCAGTCCAGACGGCCGAATTGGTCGGTGGCGCAGTCGACCAGCGCGGCGACGTCCGTTTCCTCGGCGACGTCGGTGACCAGGAAGGCGGCCCGTTCGGCCTGCCCTTTCTCGGCGATGGCGGCCATCGTTTCGCCGCCGGTCTCGGCGTTCAGGTCGCCGATCACCACCCGCGCGCCCTCGTCCAGGAAACGCAGCACAGTCGCCCGGCCCATGCCGCTGGCGCCGCCGGTGATCACCGCCACCTTGCCGTCCAATCTTCCAGCCATGCTCGTTTCCTCCCGTTACGCCTTCTTTTCCCAGCCGCCGCGCTCGGTCTGCTGCCAATAGGTCAACGTCAGGCCCTGCTCCGTGTAGCGCCGCCAGCGTTCCCGGGCCGCCGCCACGGCGGCCTCGTCGCGGCCATCGAACATATCGATGACGCGGGCGAAGGCGTCGGCGTCGCCGGCCTCGCGGCCGTCCACGGTGAGCAGCACATCGGCGCCGTTAAGGTTCTCCGAGCCCTCGGTCAGAAAGATCGGCTGTTCGGCGGGATCGCCGTCGCCGGCACTGCCATGGGGTAGCCAGGAGCGCTCCTCGTAGGTCCACAACAGGGCGTTCAGGGCTTCCACCCGCTCCCGCGAGCCGGCCATGACGATCGCCCGATGGCCCCGCTCCAGCACTTTCTCCAGCAGCTTCGGCATGGCCCGTTCCAGGGGCCAGTTCAGCAGGTGATAGAAGCCAACTTCGGTCATGGTCGGCGGCCGGTCAGCCCTCGTAATGGTTGGCCACCAGCCGGTCCAGCATTCGCACGCCCCAGCCGGTGCCGCCCTTGGGCACGGTCGGCTTGCCCTTGTCGCCCCAGGCCACGCCGGCGATATCGAGATGGGCCCAGGGCACTTCGTTGACGAAGCGTTGCAGGAACTGCGCCGCCGTGATGCTGCCGGCGTCGCGGCCGCCGATATTCTTCATATCCGCGATCGGGCAATCGAGCTTCTTGTCGTAGGCGTCCGCCAGCGGCATCCGCCAGACTCCTTCGCCGATCTGTTTGCCGGCGGCGTGCAAGCGTTCGGCCAATTCGTCGTCGTTGGCGAACATGCCGGCGTTTTCATGCCCCAGGGCGATGATCATCGCCCCGGTCAGGGTGGCCAGATCGACCATGAACTGCGGTTTGAACCGGTTCTGCGTGTACCAAAGGGCGTCGGCCAGGACCAGCCGGCCCTCGGCATCGGTGTTCAGGATCTCGATGGTCTGGCCGGACATCGAAGTGACGATGTCGCCCGGTCGCTGGGCCTGGCCGTCCGGCATGTTCTCCACCAGGCCGACCACGCCGACGGCGTTGACCTTGGCCTTGCGGCCGGCCAGCGCCTTCATCAGCCCGACCACGGTGCCGGAGCCGCCCATGTCCCACTTCATCATCTCCATGCCGGGACCGGGCTTCAGCGAGATGCCCCCCGTATCGAAGGTGACGCCCTTGCCGACGAAAGCCACCGGCTTGCTCCGGGCGCCGGCGCCCTGCCAGCGCATCACCACCAGGCGGCTTTCCCGGCGGCTGCCCTGGCCGACGCCGAGTAGGGCATGCATGCCCAGCTTGGCCATGCGGGCTTCGTTCAGCACCTCGACCTTGACGCCCAGCTTGCTCAGGCCGCGGCACTCCCGCGCCATGCTTTCGGGGAAGATCACGTTGGCCGGCTCGCTAACCAAATCCCGGGTCATGTAGACGCCGTCGGCGATGGCGGCCAGTGGCTTGTAAGCGCGGCGGGCGGCGGTGGCACCCGAGACGGTGACCGACAGGGTGGTGACGCTGGGCCTGTCCTTGGCCTTGTCCTTGGTGCGGTATTTGTCGAATCGGTAGCTGCCCAGCCGGGCGCCGAAGGCCAGTCGCGCCGCGCCCTCGGCCGCCTCGACCTTGGCGCCACGGACGTCGTCATAGGCGATGGCGATGGTCTTCAGGCCGCTGCCGGCCAGACGCTGCACCACCGAACCGCCGAAATTCTCCAGGCTGGTCGGATCGATTTCCTTGGCTTCGCCCAAACCGCCGAGCACGACCCGGTCGGCCTTGATGCCGGCCGGCGCCAGGATCTCCAGCCATTGCCCCTTGCCGCCTTCGAACCGGCTGCCCTTGGTGGCGCGGCGAATGGCGCCCTTGCTGTCCTTGTCGAGCTGTCGGGCGGTGGCCGGCATCTTGCCGCCCTTCAGGACGCCCACGACCAGGGCCCCGGAAGCGGGCAATTGGTATTCGGTGATGGTGATTCTCATCTGGGTCCCCTGATTACGACCGCGCCGGCGGGCCCAAGCGGCGGCCGGGTAGAGCGCATCTTACGTTCGTATCGGCGCGGCGCAAGGCGCCGCGTGGTGTTCGGCCCGGCCGGGCGGCCGGCGGCATGCAATCGCCTGTGATTTGGCGGTGTTGAATTGTATGATCCGCGGCGTGCGCAGACTGCAACGATATATCCTGCGGCAACTCGCCGGCCCGTTCGCGTTCTTCCTGCTGGTGCTGACGGGCGTGATCTGGCTGACGCAATCGCTTCGCTTCGTCGACCTGATCATCAACAAGGGGCTGTCGGCGGGTTATTTCGCCCAGCTAACCCTGCTGGTGCTGCCCAATGTGCTGGCAATGATCCTGCCGATCGGGCTGTTCGCGGCCATTTTGTATTGCTATCACAACCTCGATACCGACAGCGAGATCGTCGTCATGCGATCGGCCGGGATGGGCAATCTGGCCCTGGCGCGGCCGGCCCTGATGCTGGCCCTGGCCGCCACCGTGGTCGGATATTTCCTGTCGCTATACCTGATGCCGACGGGGCAGCGCGCTTTCAAGGACAAGAAAACGTCGCTGCGCACCAACCTGTCCTATCTGTTGCTGCAAGAGGGCACCTTCAACACCATCGGCGATCGCTTGACGGTCTATATACGCGCGCGCCAGCCGGGCGGCGAGCTACTGGGCATCCTGGTGCATGATAGCCGGGACCGGCAGCGACCGGTGACGATGATCGCCGAAAAGGGCGCCCTGGTCCGGAGCCAGGCCGGCCCGCGCTTCGTCATGGTCAACGGCAACCGGCAGCAGAACGATCACGGCGCCGGGCAGCTGTCGCTGCTGCAATTCGATCGCTACGCCTTGGACCTTAGCCAGTTCGTGCGGCGTGACGACGAACGCTGGCTGGAGCCGAGCGAGCGCTATCTGCACGAACTGTTCTGGCCCGGCGAGGGTGCGGATGATATCGCCAACGCCAACCGCATGCTGGCCGAGGCCCATGACCGGCTGGCGGCGCCGTTGTTCAGCCTCGCCTTCGCGATGATCGCACTGGCGGCGGTGTTGTCCGGACAGTTCAGCCGCCGCGGCCGCCGCTGGCCGGTGCTGGTGGCGGTCGGTTTCGTGGTGCTGGTGCGGGCCGGCGGTCTGGGGCTGGTCAATCTGGCCGCGAAGGTGCCGATACTGATGCCGTTGATCTACCTGAATATCATGATCGCCATCGCGATTTGCGCGGTGATGTTGTTGAAACCGCCACGTCGGCCGGGGCTGGCCAGGATACCGGTTGCCGAGGGTACCTGATGCGCCTATCGCCGACATTGTCGTTGTATCTGGGCCGGCAATTCCTGACCGGCATCGGCTTTGTGTTGCTGGTGCTGCTGGCGCTGGTCTTTCTGTTCGATCTGGTGGAACTGCTGCGGCGGGCCTCCGGCCGGGAAAGCGCCGGTCTGGGCCTGGTCTTGCAGATGGCGCTGCTTAATCTGCCCAGTCTGGCCCAGAAGG
>JASLMH010000057.1 GCA_030746635.1 Alphaproteobacteria bacterium
GACGGCGAATTCCATGGGCAGCTCCTGCAAGACCTGTTTGCAGAAGCCGTTGACGATCATCGACAGCGCGTCCTCCTCCGACAGGCCGCGCTGGCGGCAATAGAACATCTGATCCTCGCTGATCTTCGCCGTCGTCGCCTCGTGCTCGACCCGTGCCGTGCGGTTGCGGCTTTCGATGTAGGGCACGGTGTGGGCGCCGCAGCGGTCGCCGATCAGCAGGCTGTCGCACTGCGTGTAGTTGCGCGCGCCCTCGGCGCCCGGCTGCATGCGCACCAGGCCGCGATAGGTGCTTTGGCTGCGGCCGGCCGAGATGCCCTTGGCGATAATGGTCGACGAGGTGTTGCGGCCCAGGTGGATCATCTTGGTGCCGGTATCGGCCTGTTGCAGGTTGTTGGTGATCGCCACCGAATAGAATTCGCCGGACGAGTTGTCGCCCTGCAGGATGCAGCTTGGATATTTCCAGGTGATCGCCGAACCGGTCTCCACCTGGGTCCAGGAGACCTTGGCGTTGCGGCCGCGGCAGGCGGCGCGCTTGGTGACGAAGTTGTAGATGCCGCCCTTGCCCTCGGCGTCGCCCGGATACCAGTTCTGCACCGTCGAATACTTGATCTCGGCGTCGTCCATGATCACCAGTTCGACGACGGCGGCGTGCAACTGGTTCTCGTCCCGCATCGGAGCGGTGCAGCCCTCGAGATACGAGACGTAGCTGCCCTCGTCGGCGATGATCAGGGTGCGCTCGAACTGGCCGGTGTTGGCCTGGTTGATGCGGAAATAGGTCGACAACTCCATCGGGCAGCGCACGCCCTTGGGCACGTAGACGAACGAGCCGTCGGTGAACACCGCCGAATTCAGCGTGGCGTAGAAATTATCGGAATAGGGCACCACCGAGCCCAGGTATTGCCGCACCAGGTCGGGGTGGTCGCGCACCGCTTCCGAGATCGGGCAGAAGATGACGCCGGCTTCCGCCAGCTTCTTCCTGAAGGTGGTGGCGACCGAGACGCTGTCGAACACCGCGTCCACCGCCACGCCGGCCAGCATCTCCTGCTCGTGCAGGGGGATGCCCAGCTTCTCGTAGGTCCGCAGCAGTTCGGGATCGACCTCGTCCAGGCTCTTCGGGCCGTCGGTCTTGGATTTCGGCGCGGCGTAGTAATAGGCGTCCTGGAAATCGATCTCCGGATACTCGACCTTGGCCCAGCTCGGCTCTTCCATCTCCAGCCAATGGCGATAAGCCCGCAGGCGCCAGTCCAGCAGCCATTCCGGCTCGTCCTTCTTGGCCGAAATGAAACGGATGATGTCTTCGTTCAGGCCCTTCGGCGCCAGGTCGGTCTCGATCTCGGTGACGAAGCCGTACTTGTACTTCTCGCCGGCGAGCGACTGCACCTGATCGGCCGTTTCGGAGCTGCTCACGATATCCGTTCCCGCGTCATCGTCAATTCACTGGCGAATCGTTTCTGTTTCATTATCAGCAGGTTGCGCCGGTAAGTTAACGTTATTCTCGAACTCCAGCGGCCGGGGCATCATGTCGGCCAGGGAGACTCCGTCCAGGGCACCCTGGATCGCCTGGTTGACCCGGTTCCAGTTGCCGCTCATGGGGCACAGCGGCATCGAGCCGCAGGAGGTGTCGGCGCCGTCGATGCAGGCGGTCAGCGAGATCGGGCCCTCCAGGGCGGTGATGATCTCGGCCACCGAGATCGCCTCGGCCGGGCGGCTGAGGACATAGCCGCCACCGGCGCCGCGTTGCGAGCTGAGGATGCCGGCCCGGCCGAGCAGCTTCAGCAGCTTGGAGACCGTTGGCTGCGGCACGCCCGAATCCTGCGCCATCTGACTGGCCGTGACGACGCCCGCCTCGGTCGCCATCCGGGTCAGCATGACCACGGCGTAGTCAGTCATCTTGTTCAAACGGATCATCGCTCGGCCCTTAAACAGGACTAAATTGGTCCTGTTTAAATAACCGATTGTTCGGGGATGTCAAGCGCCCGACGCTGGGGCCTACAAGAGCGCGATTTTGCCCGGATTCACTCGATCGATTGCGCCAGGGTCATGCTGATCTGGCAGAGCGGCAGCTTGCTTTCCGCCGCCAGGTCGTTGAACGCCTCTTGGATCTTCGCCCGCTCCCGCTTGCCCTTGCCGCTGCCGTCGTACACCCCCCAGTGATTCAAGGCGCGGATCACATACGGACTGGCGGTGAAGCTGTCCTTGCCGACCATGCGCAGGAAGTAGGGGCCGGAATTGCCGCCCAACTGGGTAAATCGCTTCTGCAATTCATCCCACAATTCGACCGTGCGCTCGGGCGGCCAGGCCGCCAGCCAAGCGCCGAAACTCCCTGATTCCTCGGCGATACGGCAAATCGCCGCGGCGTTGGCCCGCACCGATTTGATCTTGCCCCAATGGCGGATGATGCGGGTTTCGCCCATCAGCGCCTCCAGCGCCTCGTCCGGCATCGCCCGCACCCGGTGCGGCTCGAAGCCGAAGAACACCTCCTCGAAGGCCGGCCACTTGCCCTGCACCATGCTGTGCTTCAGCCCGGCCGAAAACACCCGCAGGCTCATGGCGGAAAGGTAGCGGTCGTCGCTGATCGCCTTCAGCGCCTTGGCCGATTTCGCCTTCGGCAGCTTCTTCTTCAGGTCCGCCAGAGTGCCGTTGCGGGCAACGGCGGCGGCCTGGATGTCTGCGAACGTGGTCATGGCGGGAGTCTAGCCATGGCCGCCTCCGTCGACAATGGCATCGCCGCTTCAATTCGGTATAGAGTGCCAATCGCAACTGTCGGGGTACCCAACCATGAGCCAACCGCCGTTCCGGGCCGAACATGTCGGCAGCCTGTTGCGCCCGAAGGCGCTGACCACGGCGTTTCGCCGGCATGGCGCCGGCGAGATCGATGACGCCGAGTTTGCCGCCATCCAGGACGCGGCGATCCGCGAGGTGGTGGCGGAACAGGAGAGCCTGGGCCTGCAAGTCGTAACGGACGGCGAGTTCCGGCGGGGTTCCTATTGGGGGCATCTGATCGGGCCGGTCACGGGCTTCGAGGTGCGGCCGGCCGAATTCACCTTCCACGACGACCACGGCCACGAACAGAGCTTCATCGCCGCCCAGGTGGTCGACAAGGTGCGGCGGGCCAGGGGTTTCTCGACCGACGAGTTCGCCTATCTGCGCACGGTGGCCAAGGCGACCCCGAAGCTCACCATGCCGTCGCCGCCGACCTTCCATTTTTACCGCCCCCGGAACGGCATCGATCCGTCGGCCTATCCCGGCCCGCGCGAATTCCTGGCCGATTTCGCCGAGGTCTTCCAGGAGGAGATCGCCGAGCTGGCCGAATTGGGTGCGACCTATATCCAGATGGACGAAGTGCCGTTGGCGATGCTGTGCGATCCGGCGATCCGCCAGCGTATGGCGGACGCCGGCAGCGACCCCGACGATCTGATGGCGATGTACATCGAGGCGATCAACGATGCCGTCGGTCAGCGGCCGGCCGGCATGACCTGCGGTCTGCATCTGTGCCGGGGCAACTTCAAGGGCAAGTGGCTGTCCGAGGGCGGCTACGAACCGGTGGCCGAGCGGATGTTCAACGATCTGGCCGTCGACGCCTTCTTCCTGGAGTACGACACCGCCCGGGCCGGCGATTTTTCGCCCTTGCGCCTGGTGCCGGCGGACAAGCGGGTGGTGCTGGGTCTGGTCAGCTCCAAGGTGGCGGAGCTGGAAAGCGCCGACGATCTGGCCGGCCGGATCGACCAGGCGGCGCAATACATCGATCTCGACCGGCTGTCGCTGAGCCCGCAATGCGGCTTCGCCTCGGCCGTGTCGGGCAACCCGATCACCGACGAGGTGCAGCGGGCCAAGCTGACCCTGGTGGTCGACACGGCGCGCCAAGTCTGGGGCGAGGCCTAGTTCCGGTCAGGCTCCTTATCATTCATACGAGAATGAAGCGGGCGCGCCATGGATTGCCGGGTCGAGCCCGGTAATGACGAATTAGTATTATTCAAACACAACCCACAGTCATACCCGGGCTCGACCCGGGTATCCATCGGCGTCGCTGTTGACGATGCGCCGAGCGAATCGAAAAGCCGTTGCCGCCCGGACCTCAATGACTGGCGATATAGGCGTCCCGCAGGACGTTCATCTCCAAGGTCATTTCATCCAGGCGGTTCTTGACCACGTCGCCGATCGAGATGATGCCGGCCAGTTGGCCGTCCGCCAGCACCGGCAGGTGGCGCAGGCGGCGCCGGGTCATGGTCTGCATCGCCTCGCGGATGTCATCCTCGGCGGCGCAGGTCGCCGGCCGGCGGTGCATCACCGCCTCGACGGTCTGTTGCAACACGTCGCCGCCCTGCTCGGCCAGGCCGTGCACCACGTCGCGCTCGGCCAGGACACCGAGGATGCCGCCGGCGGTATCGGTGACCACCAGGGCGCCGATGCCTTCGTTGCGGAAGCGTTCGATGGCTTGGGTCAATGGGGCGTTGGGCCGGATCGTCGCGACCGTCGTGCCCTTGTCGTCCAGTATCGCCTGTACATGCATGGGCGAAACTCCCTTCACATGGCTGGTGCTTGGCACCGTTGGACGATATGCAGTCGGAATAGTGTATACCCGCCGGCCGATGCGGCGAAACCTGCCATCGCGCCGATCTTAAGCGCGGCGTGGCCAGGGCGGATTTTGCAGGCTAGTGTTGCCGGCAGATTCGAATTCGCAGACAGGGAGGTAGCGCCATGCGCGCCTATCAGATCGTCGAATGGGGCGCCCCGCTGGAAGAGCGCGAGGTGCCGATGCCGGAACCCCAGGGCACCGAGGTGCTGGTCCGGGTCACCGCCAGCGGCATCTGCCACAGCGATATCCATATCTGGGACGGCTATTTCGACCTGGGCGGCGGCAACAAGCTGACCCTGGAGGACCGCGGCGTCGGCCTGCCGTTCACCATGGGCCACGAGGTGCTGGGCGAGGTCGCGGCCCTGGGGCCCGAGGCCGAGGGCGTGGCGGTGGGTGACCGCCGCATCGTCTTTCCCTGGATCGGCTGCGGCGACTGCGCGGTCTGCCAACGCGGCGAGGAATTGCTGTGCCTGGCGCCGCGCACCGTCGGTGCACGCAAGCCCGGCGGCTATGCCGAATACTGCCTGGCGCCGCACCCCAGATACCTGGTCGATTTCGAAGGCGTGGACGAGCCGCACGCGGCGACCTGCGCCTGTTCCGGCGTCACCGCCTATAGCGCCCTGCGCAAGGTCGACTTCCTGCGCGCGGACGAGCATCTGATGATCATCGGCGCCGGCGGCGTCGGCCTGGCCGGCATCGGCATGGCCAAGGCGGTGGTCAAGGGCAAGCTGGTGGTCGCCGACATCGATCCGGCGAAACGGGCGGCGGCGATCGCCGCCGGCGCCGACGAGGTGGTCGACAACGGCGATGGCGAGGCGGTGGCCAAGGTGCTGGAGATGACCGGCGGCGGTGCCATGGCGGCGATCGACTTCGTCGGCGCGCCGGCGACCGGCGGCTTCGCCGTGCAGGCCCTGGCCCGCGGCGGCACCCTGGTGGTGGTCGGCCTGTTCGGCGGCGCCATGCCGCTGCCGATGGCGATGATGCCGTTGAAGATGCTGCGGCTGATCGGCAGCTATGTCGGCAATCTCCAGGAAATGCATGAGCTGATGGCGCTGGTGAAGGCCGGCAAGGTGAAGCCGGTGCCGATCACCCCACGCCCCCTGCGCGAGGCCGGTCAGGCGATCGCCGATCTGCGCGACGGCAAGGCGGTCGGCCGCTACGTGTTGACCAACTAGGTCCCGGCGACGGTGCGACGGCACGATCGGGTGGCCACGGGCAAGCCATGAGCCTGCCGACCCCAAGCGACGATTGGGCGCTGTTCCTCGATTTCGACGGCACCCTGGTCAATCTCGCCGATGCGCCGGACGCCATCGTCGTCGACCCGAGCCTGCCGGAGGTGTTGCGGCGGCTGCGGGCTGGCCTGGACGGCGCCCTGGCGATCATTTCCGGCCGGCCGATCGAACAGATCGACCGCTACCTGCACGACGCGGTGCCGGTGGTCGCCGGCCAGCACGGCATGGAGCGCCGCGACGGCCAGGGCGTCCTGCATCACGACCCGGTACCCGAACACGCCCTGGCGGCGGCGCGGGTGCTGCTGGCCCCCTTCATCGCCCGGCATCCCGGATTGCTGCTGGAGGACAAGGGCGCCTCCCTGGTGCTGCACTATCGCCAGGCGCCGGAGTTGGCGGCCGAGTGCGAGCGCCAGGCACGGAACATCGCCACCAACAGCGGTGGCGAGTTGACGGTGCAGGACGGCAAGATGATCTTCGAGATCAAGTCGGACGGTCAGCACAAGGGCGACGCCGTGGCCTATTTCATGCAGGAACCGCCCTTCCAGGGTCGCACGCCAGTGTTCGCCGGCGACGACGTCACCGACGAGGCCGGCTTCGCCATCGTCAACCGCATGGGTGGCATCAGCATCCGGGTCGGCGACGGCGCCGCCAGCGCCGCCCGTTATCGGGCGCCCGGTGTGGCCGGGCTGTTCGCCTGGCTGAAGGCTTTCCCAGATGCCTAGCGCCGGTGGAATGACTAACGTTAGTATCGAGCCGTGATGTCGGATCTGAACCTCGGCGTAATCGGTAACTGCGTCTACAGCGCCCTGATCGACCAGCGGGCCAGCGTGGTCTGGTGCTGCATGCCGCGTTTCGACGGCGATCCGGTTTTTTGCGGTTTGCTGAACAACGGCAACGGCGATACCGCGCGCGGCGTCTTCGACGTCGACATGGAAGGCTTCGCCCAGTCCGAGCAGCACTATATCGAGAACACCGCCGTGTTGGTCACCCGGCTGGAGGATAGCCAGGGCCGGGCCCTGGAAGTGGTCGACTTCGCCCCCCGCTTCAACCAGTTCGGCCGGCGTTATCGGCCGACGGCGCTGGTCCGCATCATCCGCCCCGTGGAGGGCACGCCGCGGATCCGGGTGCGCCTGCACCCGGCCTTCGACTATGGCGCCACGCCGGCCGGCATCACCCACGGCTCAAACCACATCCGCTTCGTCGGGCCGCAATTCGCCATGCGGCTGACCACCAGCGCGCCGATCAACTACCTGCTCGAGGACACCGCCTTCTACCTGGAGGAGCCGGTCGCCTTCTTCCTGGGTCCGGACGAGACCCTGGCCCAGCCGGTGGCCGAGGCCGCCGGCGAGAACCTGCGCCACACCATCGCCTATTGGCAGGATTGGGTGCGCCACCTGGCGGTGCCGCTGGACTATCAGGAAGCGGTGATCCGGGCCGCCATCACGCTGAAGCTCTGCTGGTTCGAGGAGACCGGCGCCATCGTCGCGGCGATGACCACCTCGATCCCCGAATCGGCCAATTCCGGGCGCAATTGGGATTACCGCTTCTGCTGGCTGCGGGACGCCTTCTTCGTGGTGCGGGCGCTGAACCGGCTGGGCACCATCGACATCATGGAAGGTTATTTGCGCTATCTGCGCAACCTGATCGGTGACGCCGTGAACGACCATCTGCAGCCGGTGTTCGGCATCGGCCTCGAACACCGCCTGGACGAGCGGGAGGTCGACAGCCTGGCCGGCTACCGCGGCATGGGGCCGGTGCGGGTCGGCAATCAGGCCTTCGAGCACGTCCAGCACGACGTCTATGGCCAGGTGGTGCTGTCCAACGCCCAGGCCTTCTTCGATCAGCGGCTGTTGCGGCCGCTGGGGGAGAAGGACTTCCGGCAGCTCGAGTCGGTGGCCCAGCGCGCCTTCGTGCTGCACGACCAGCCCGACGCCGGTTTGTGGGAGTTGCGCACCAAAAGCAAGATCCACACCTTCTCCAGCCTGATGTGCTGGGCCGCCTGCGACCGCATGACCAAGATCGCCGAGCATCTCGACCTGGAAGTGGCGGCGGCCCATTGGCGGGCCCGGGCCGAGCATATCCATCGGGTGATTTGCGACCGCGCCTGGAATCCCGAACTGCGCATGTTCGCTGATGCCTTCAGCGGCGGCGATCCCGACGCCAGCCTGCTGTTGATGGCCGATATCGATTTCCTCGAGGCCAACGATCCCCGCTTCGCCGGTACCGTGGCGGCTGTGGAAGGGGCCCTGTTGCGGGGCGATCATCTGTTCCGCTACGCCATGCCCGACGATTTCGGGGTGCCGGAGAATGCCTTCAACATCTGTACCTTCTGGTATATCGAGGCCTTGGCGGCGATGGGCCGGTTCGACGAGGCGCGGCGGATTTTCGATTCCATCCTCGAATGCCGCAACCAGGTCGGCTTGCTGTCCGAGGATATCGACCCGAAGAACGGCGAATTGTGGGGCAACTACCCGCAGACCTATTCCCTGGTCGGTATCATCAACGGCGCCATGCGCCTGAGCCGGGCCTGGGAGGACATATTATGAGCCGGCTGATCGTGGTTTCGAACAGGGTCTCGGTGCCGGGGCCGCGGGACAAGGCGACGGCCGGCGGCTTGGCGGTGGCGCTGTACTCGGCCCTGCGCAAATACAACGGCGTCTGGTTCGGCTGGAGCGGCGAAATCGTCGACAGCGCCTCCTCGCAGGTCGAGTTGCAATACTCCGACAGCGTCACCATCGCCACCACCGATCTGAGTCACGAGGACTACGAGGAGTATTACAACGGCTTCGCCAACAGCGCGCTGTGGCCGCTGTTTCACTATCGCATCGACCTGACGGCCTATGACCGGCGTTTCGACAAGGGCTATTTCCGGGTCAATGCCCGCTTCGCCCATGCCCTGGCGCCCCTGCTGCAGCCCGAGGACCTGGTCTGGGTGCACGACTACCACCTGATCGCCTGCGGCGAGGAATTGCGCCGGATGGGCTGCGAGCAGCGCATGGGCTTCTTCCTGCACATTCCCTTTCCCTCCAGCCAAGTGCTGATGACGCTGCCGAACCACCGGGCCTTGGCGCGGGCGCTGTTCGCCTACGACCTGATCGGCTTTCAAACCCTGCCGGATTTGCGGGCGTTTCAGGAATACGTGGTGCACGAGGCCGACGGCGAGTTGTCCGACGACGGCCGGTTGACGGCATTCGGCCGGACCATCCGGGCGTCGTTCTTCCCGATCGGCATCGATGCCGAGGAAATGGCCGAGATGGCGACCTCGCCAGAGGCGATGCGCCATTTCAGCCGCATGCAGCGCAGCATGCAGGGGCGCAAACTGGTGATCGGCGTCGACCGCCTGGACTACACCAAGGGACTGCCGGCGCGCCTGGCGGCCTTCGATCGGCTGCTGGAAAGCTATCCGGACAATCGCGGCAACGTCACCCTGTTGCAGATCGCCCCATCCTCGCGGCCGGACGTGCGCGACTACGTCGATATCCGCGAGGAGCTGGAGGCCGCCTCGGGCAAGATCAACGGCCATTTCGCTGATTTCGACTGGGTGCCGGTACGCTACGTCAACCGCTCCTACGCCCGCCGCTCCCTGGCCGGCCTGTACCGGGCCAGCCAGGCCGCCCTGGTCACGCCCCTGCGCGACGGCATGAACCTGGTCGCCAAGGAATACGTCGCGGCCCAGGATCCGGACGACCCCGGCGTGTTGATCCTGTCCCGGTTCGCCGGCGCCGCCCGGCAGTTGGAGGCCGCCATCCTGGTCAATCCCCACGACATGGATGACGTGGTGGAGGGGCTGCAAAGGGCCCTGCATCTGGCGCTGCCCGAACGGCAGGAGCGCTGGCGGAGCCTGATGGACAACGTCACCAGCCAGGATGTGTCGGCCTGGCGGGATTCCTTCGTCGAGACCCTTAGGTCGGTGCCGGCGGGAAAGAAGCTGGCCTGATGCCGGAGACGGCCGCGCTGTTGGCGGATATCGGCGGCACCAACGCCCGCTTCGCCCGTTGCCGGGCCGGCCAGCGGCCAGACCGCATGATCGCCTACCATTGCGCGGACTACCCGGACTTGGCATCGGCGATCGCCGCCGCCTGCACCGAACTGGCGATCACGCCTGGGCGTGCCGCCTTCGCCGTGGCCGGGCCGGTGGGCGGCGATAGGGTGTCGCTGACCAACCATCACTGGGAGTTTTCGATCGCCGAGCTGCGCCGGCGCTTCGGCCTGGCCGAATGCCTCGTGGTCAACGATTTCGAGGCGATCGCCAATGCCCTGCCGCATCTGCCCGAGAGCAGCCTGGAACAGATCGGCGGCGGCGCGCCGGCGCCGTCCGGTACCAAGGTGGTGCTCGGGCCGGGTACCGGGATCGGCGTTGCCGGCTTGGTTTTGACCGGGGACGGCTGGCGGGCCGTGGGCGGCGAGGGCGGTCATGTCAGCGTCGCGGTGGAAGACGATTTCGAAAGTGACCTGTTGGCGTTCCTGCGGCGGCAGTTGGGGCATGTCAGCTACGAATCCCTGGTGTCCGGCCCGGGACTGGTACGGCTGGCCCATGCCATCGCCGACATGACCGATATCCCCTTCGCCGACTGGTCGGGCGAACAGGTCTCGACGCCGGCGGACGTCACCCGCCTGGCGACCGCGGAGCCCGGCGGCCCGGCCGGCCAGGCGGTGGCCGTGTTCGCCCGTCTGCTCGGCGGCTTCGCCGGCGACCTGGCGCTGATCCTTGGCGCCCTCGGCGGCGTCTATGTCGCCGGCGGCGTGGTCAGTCACCTGGGCGGGCAGTTCGACCGTGCCGGTTTCCGGCAACGGTTCGAGGCCAAGGGCCGGTTCGCCGACTATCTGGCGGCCATTCCGGCCTATCTGATCACCGAGGAGAATCCAGGCCTGCTTGGCCTGTCGACAATGCTGTCGCCGGGCGACTAGACAATTGCCCTGACTGTTTGTCCGGGTCGGGCAATTTGGCCAACGCTTCCCGCACCACCTCCAAGCCAGCGCCGGGGCGGGGGGCGTGTAGACTTAGAT
Source organism: Alphaproteobacteria bacterium (assembly GCA_030746635.1). Lineage (GTDB taxonomy): Bacteria > Pseudomonadota > Alphaproteobacteria > JASLMH01. The sequence continues at coordinate 10,816 of JASLMH010000057.1, forward strand.
GCCGCCGCCAGGCGCGGGCGCCCGGCTGGCCGTGGAACAGGCCCAGTATGTGCCGGGTGATTGCCTGCAGGCGGACGCCGGCCGCCAATTGCGCCTCGATATAGGGATACATCGCCGCCACCACGTCATGGCGGCTCAGGCCGGCCGGCGCGGCGTCGAAGAACCGGCTGTCGACCCGGCCCAACAGGTAGGGTGTCTGATAGGCCGCGCGCCCCAGCATCACGCCGTCGACCTCGGCCAGATGGGCCGCGGCCTGGTCCAGATCCCGGATGCCGCCGTTGACGATGATTTCCAGTTCCGGAAAATGCCGTTTCAGGCGATACACCCGATCATGGTCGAGGGGCGGGATGTCGCGGTTCTGCTTTGGGCTCAGGCCCTTCAGCATGGCCTTGCGAGCATGCACGATGAAACTGCGGCAGCCGGCCCTGGCAACGGTTTCGACGAAGCCGGCCAGGAAATCGAAACTGTCGCTGTCATCGATGCCGATGCGCGATTTCACGGTGATCGGCAGGCCGACGGCCCCTCTCATCGCCCGGACGCAGGCCGCCACGGTGTCCGGTTCGGCCATCAGGCAGGCGCCGAACCGGCCCGATTGCACCCGATCGCTGGGACAGCCGACGTTGATGTTAACTTCGTCATAGCCGAATTGCTCGGCCGCCTCGGCCGCCCGGGCCATCTGCCCCGGATCGGCGCCGCCCAATTGCAGGGCCACCGGGTGTTCTTCCGGCGCGAAACCCAAAAGGCGCTCGCGATCGCCGTGGATCACCGCCTCGGCCGTCACCATCTCCGAATACAACAGCGCCCGCCGCGTCAGCAGCCGCAGGAAATAGCGGTCGTGCCGATCGGTCCACTCCATCATCGGGGCGACGCAAAACCGGTGATCGGGGGCGCCTAGCGACATATCCGGCATTCCGTAAAAGGTTGAAAGGCAACCGTTTTCATATGGCGGGCCGCATGGTGATGCAAGCCTGGTACCTGGGTCAATACGGTCCCGGCGTCGCGAGCGGCGATGCGGGCCCTCGGTGTCGTTTCAAGAGGTCGCCCTGAACATCAGCCGCTTGAGCTGCTTGAACCACGTTTGTATTTCGCACCCCGGAGTATGAACAGCGCGACGATGCCGGCGATGCCGATGGCGGCAACGACGCCTATCGCGCCAAAATGCTCCTGCCCCAGGGGAATCAAAACGGCAAAGATGGCGACGACAAAAATCCATTTCATGAAAACCGCCCCGTGGTTGCGGCCAAAGGCGAATCCCCGATCACGAAGCGGCCGAGGCTCGCACCGTATTTGGCCCGGATCTTCTGCTCGTCGGTGGATGTTTGGCCGGCCCTGATGATGTTGTGGTGATTGTCGATGGCCAGCACCGAACCGATGCGCACCCTCAGCGAGCCGACCTTGACCTTGTGGTCGCGATAGTCCGCGTCGCCGGCGAAGGCGTAGATGAAATCCTTCGCCGGCCATTTGTAGCTCGCCAAGCTGTCGCGAATCTTCAAATCGGGATTGGCGATGGACCATTTCTGAAAGTCATCGGTTTGGAAGAAATGGCGGATGTTGCGAAAGGACGATGGGTCACGCAGATCGGCCAGGCTTCGGTAGCTGATTTCCTGCCACTTCACCGCGAAGTTCCACCACCAAAGCATGGTATCGATATCGCCTATCGGCACCGGGCAGGCGGCATTCAGCCGTTCGATGTCGTCTCGAAACCCGTCGAAGGCCGGATCGTTCAGGTACCGGTCCGGCGGCTGGCCGATCCACTCCGGGTTCTCGGCCAGCTTGATCGAGCCGAACACCTGATCGCCGTGTTCGCCGGTGACCACCAGTTTCTCGCTCGCCTGTTGGCCGAGGACCGGCCCGACGTCGGAGCTGAAGGTCCGGCTCGGCCCGGCTTGGAAGGCGTTGGCGCCATGACCGGTAATGACGGTGTGCGGCAGGTCGCGGACATGGGCAGCGAAGAATTCCGGGTACTCGCCGATCGAGCGCGGGCGAAGGAAGACGTGCAGGCGCGCGCGGTCGGCCGGAGCCGCCTGCATCAGCAAGGCCGACAAGGCCGTCGTGCTGTCGATGCCGCCCGACCAGAAGACGGCGATCTCGCGGTCTTCATCCAGGATCTGTTCGGCCCGGGCGAGGCAGACGTCGTCGAAGTGTGCCGTAAAGCCGGCGGCGTCCGGTATCGGGTCCGCCACCTCCATGCGCAGTCCGGGTGGGGCCAGGGTGTGACTGCGATCGATTGGAATCCAAAAGCCGTGGACACTGTCGGCCACCACATCGATGGCGCCGCGGGGAGCGGAAAAACCGCAACGCGCCGGCAGATCCTGGCGGGCATGCAGCAATGCATCGCCCAGTTCACCATCGAAAGGATGGATGCTTTCCGGTTTTTCCAGGCGATAGATGCGGGCAACCTTGTCAATCGTCCTGGTGCCCGCATCACGCCCCAGGCGATACCAGATGTGGTTCAGGTTTTGCGGCGCATAGCGCCAGTCGCGCCAGGCGGTGAAGGCGCGCAGCAATACGCCGGTGACGATGGCCGCCTGGATCACCACTTCGATGCGGTCTCGCGGCGGCACCAGGACCAACCAGATCACCGCCGCCGCCAGGGCCAGATCGATGGCAAGCTCCCGGCCGTTCTCGTGAAACCAATCCGCCAGCAAGTGGCGTCTCATCCTGCCGCACCCCATCGTCACGAACCGTCAGCGATTATGGCGATGCCGGCACGCGCGCTCAATCCTCGAGCTGATCCAGAACTTTGCGTAATCGGGCGGCCAGGTCGTGGCGCAGATAGGGTTTCTTCAGCATTTCGAAGGACTCGCCGACGTCCGCCCCCTGGCGGGCGATATCGCCGGGGTATCCCGACGCGTACAGGACCTTGATGTCGGGCCGCAGCGCTCGTGCTTTCCGGGCGATGTCGAAGCCGTTCATGCTGCCGGGCAGCATGATATCGGTGAACAGCAGGTCGATCTTCTCTGGCCCGGACAACGGGGCCATCGCCGCATCGCCGTCCTCGGCCACGATCACGGCATAGCCGAGCGTGCGCAGCATCCGGGCCGAGGTGTTGCGGAAATCGGGATGATCCTCGATCAGCAGGACGGTTTCGCCTTGTGCTCCGGCCGGGGCGGGCCGGCGTCGGCCGGCCCTAGCGCGCCGTTCGGCTGTTGCCGGTGGCGTACGCCGCCTGGGCTGGGCGGTGAGGTTGCCGATATCGGCCTCGCCGGCGCTGGCCGCGGCCAGCGCGTCCTCGACGAAGCCGCGGGCCGGATGGTCGGCATGCAGTTCCGCGACGGCCTGGTCGAGATTGGCCAGAATGCCGGCCAGCATGTTGTTGAGGTCGTGGGCGAGGTCGCCGATCTTCCGACCGAGCGCACCTTCCGCCGCCGATCCGGCTTGTCGATCCTTGCTGAGGTCATTGGCGCGACCGACATAGCCGGTGAAGTTTCCGGCCCTGTCGAACTTGGGCTCGGCGTCGATGCGGATTTGCCGTGGCTTGCCATGGGCGTCCGACCGGGTGAATTCAAAGCCGCTAATCGGCTGTCGGTTGGTGATCCGCCGGTCATAGGCCGCGATATCGGTCTTCGACATCCGCTTTCGATCGAAGGCATCCCGGTTGCTCGTGCCGACCAAACTGGAACTGGCGAACCCGAGGACCTCACCCGCGGCCGCCGACAATGAAATGATCCGGCCGTCGGCGTCTTCCTCCCATTGCCAACCTATCGTGGCCTCGACGGAATCGGCCGCCGCGCCGATTGGCGGGATTTCCCCTGGCGAGGCGACGCGAAAGGTGAGCAGCCGGAAACCACCGCCATCGCCAGGGTCGAAAGGCTGGCAGGTTGCCGCCAGGGTCAGCACGGCGCCATCCGCGCCGCGCGCCTCGATCACCCGGGCCGAAGGCTCTCCGGCCAGCAACACCCGCGACTGGCCGGCGTCGAGCAGGTCGGCGAGCGGCCGGCCCACGGCGTCGGCGCATTGTCGGCCCAGGATTTCAGCGAGCATGGCGTTGGCGTAGGCAACCCTGCCCGCCGGATCCACCAGCACGATCGCCATTGGCAGATTTTCCAGAATGGCATCAGGCCCGAATTCGGCGTTCACCTGGTCGCTCTCCAGTCCCTCGGTACTACCAAAAAAGACATACTCCATCGGTACTTGTCCACGACGAATTCGGCTCTCGTTCGGGCGCTGGCCAGGCTGGTGGAACTGTTATAGCTATGGCCGGAACATGGAGGTGGGCGATGAACGAGCCATATACCAAGGCCTTTCCGGTTTCCTGGGATCAGTTGCACCGCGACTCCAAGGCCCTGGCCTGGCGCCTGGCCGAGAAGGGGCCCTGGCGCAGTATCGTGACGATCACCAGGGGCGGCATGGTGCCGGCCTGCATCGTCGCCCGCGAACTGGAGGTCCGGCTGGTCGATACCGTCTGTATCGAATCCTATGACCACCAGGCCCAGGGCCGCCCGACGATCCTCAAGCGAGTGGAGGATGACGGCCAGGATATCCTGATCGTCGACGACCTGGTCGACACCGGCGCCACCGCGACGGTGGTGCGCGAGATGCTGCCCAGCGCCCACTACGCCACGGTCTATGCCAAGCCGGCCGGCCGGCCGCTGGTCGATACCTTCATCACCGAGGTCAGCCAGGACACCTGGATCTATCTGCCCTGGGATACCGGCCTGCAATTCGTGCAGCCGATCGTCAAGGATCCCCGTTTCAGTTGACCATACGCCTCGGCCCGAGGCCGATGGCGCTTGGCAACCTGACGAGCCTTGGGTACCAATGATGGTCATGGACGAGACGCCGGAGCATGGAGCGGGGAAGGGGGTGCCGCGCCTCGAGTTGTCCGGCATCAGCAAACGGTTTCCCGGCTGCCTGGCCAACGACGGCGTCGACCTGACCCTGTGGCCGGGCGAGATCCATGCCCTGCTGGGCGAGAACGGCGCCGGCAAGAGCACCCTGGTGAAGATCATCTACGGGGTGTTGAAGGCCGATGCCGGCGGCCTGCGCTGGCAGGGCCAGCCGACCACCATCAACAGCCCGTTCCAGGCCCGGCAGTTGGGCATCGGCATGGTGTTCCAGCATTTCTCGCTGTTCGACTCGCTGACCGTGGCGGAGAACGTCGCCCTGGGCCTGGATCGGGCCGGTTCGATGGCGGAATTGCGGCCGCGGGTGCGCGAGGTCGGCCAGCGTTATGGCCTGGAGTTGGAGCCGGACCGCGTCGTCCATGACCTGTCGGTCGGCGAACGCCAGCGGGTCGAGATCGTGCGTTGCCTGATGCAGGACCCGCGCTTGCTGATCATGGACGAGCCGACCTCGGTGCTGACGCCGCAGGAGGCCGAACGGCTGTTCGAGACCCTGCGCCGGCTGGCCGGCGAAGGTTGCTCGATCCTCTATATCAGTCACAAGCTTGAGGAAATCCGCGCCCTCTGCGATGCCGCCACGGTGATGCGCGGCGGCCGGGTGGTGGCGGCCTGCGACCCCCGCCGGGAAAGCGCCCATGGCCTGGCCCGGTTGATGATCGGCGAGGATTTCGCCACCGCCAGCCGGGACGGCGGCGTCGAATTGGGTGAGGCGCGCCTGGTCGTCGGCGGCCTTTCGGCGCCGGCGGCGGTGCCCCATGGCATGCCGATCGACGACATCAGTTTCCAGGTCGCCGCCGGCGAGATCCTGGGCATCGCCGGGGTCGCCGGCAATGGCCAGAACACCCTGCTGTCGGCGCTGAGTGGCGAACGGTCGACGGCGCCGGCCTCGGCCATCCGCATCAACGGCCACGACGCCGCCGGCCTGGGACCCAGGGAACGCCGCCGCCTGGGCCTGGCCTTCGTGCCCGAGGAACGCCTCGGTCACGGCTCGGTGCCGGAAATGTCCCTGGCCGACAATGCCCTGTTGACCGGTTACGAGCGGGAAGGGCTGTTGAAGACCGGCCAGATCCTGTTCGGCCGCACCCGGGATTTCGCCCAGCGCATCGTGCAGTCGTTTCAGGTGGTCGGCGGCGGCGTCGCCGCCGACGCCGGCAGTCTGTCGGGCGGCAACCTGCAGAAGTTCATCATCGGCCGCGAGTTGTTGCAGAACCCGGGCCTGCTGGTGGTGGCCCATCCCACCTGGGGGGTGGATGCCGGCGCCGCGGCGGCGATCCACCAGGCGCTGCTGGATCTGGCCCGCCAGGGCGCGGCGATCCTGTTGGTGTCGCAGGATCTGGACGAATTGCTGCAGATCGCCGACCGCATCGCCGTCCTGTCCAACGGACATCTCTCGCAATGCTTCGCCACGGCCGAAGTCGAGGTCGAGCGGATCGGCCTGTTGATGGGCGGTCTGGGTCACGCCGTGCAGCCGGACGAAAGCCGTGCGGTTTAGACTGGAGGCGCGGGAGCGGCCGTCGCGGTCGTTGGTCTACGGCACGCCGGTGCTGGCGGTGGCGCTGACCATGGCCTGCGGCTCGGTGCTGTTCGCCGCCCTGGGCCACAATCCCCTGGCGGTATTGCATGCCTTCTTCATCCAGCCGATCGACAGCCTCTACGGCCTGGCCGAACTGACCGTCAAGGCAACGCCGCTGGTGCTCTGCGCGGTCGGCTTGGCGCTCGGCTTTCGCGCCAACATCTGGAACATCGGCGCCGAGGGGCAGTTGACCCTGGGCGCCATAGCCGGCGGCGGCCTGGCGCTCTGGGCCGGCGACGACGCCGGTCCCTGGCTGTTGTGGGCGATGATGGCGGCCGGGCTGCTGGGTGGTGGTTTGTGGGCGGCGATCCCGGCCTACCTGAAGACCCGCTTCAACGCCAACGAGATCCTGACCAGCCTAATGCTGACCTATGTGGCGATCCTGCTGCTCAGCTATCTGGTGCACGGGCCGTGGAAGGACCCGGACGGCTATTCCTTCCCACAAACCAGAATGTTCGCGGATGGCGGCATGCTGCCGGTGCTGCTGTCGGGCACCCGCCTGCACCTGGGCGCGCCGATCGCCCTGCTGGCGGCGCTGGCGGGCTGGTTCGTGATGAGCCGGATGTTCATCGGCTTCCAGATCAAGGTGGTAGGCTTGACGCCGGCGGCGGCCGGCTTCGCCGGTTTCTCGGTGCGGCGGCTGACCTGGATCACCTTGCTGGCCGGCGGCGCCATGGCCGGCCTGGCCGGCCTGTTCGAGGTCGCCGGGCCGATCGGCCAGTTGCTGCCGTCGATCTCGCCGGGCTACGGCTTCACCGCCATCATCGTCGCCTTCCTGGGCCGGCTGCACCCCCTCGGCATCCTGATCGCCGGCCTGTTCATCGCCCTGTCGTACCTGGGCGGCGAGACGGTGCAGATCACCCTGGGCCTGCCCTTGGCGGTGTCCGGCGTGTTCCAGGGCATGTTGCTGTTCTTCCTCCTCGCGGCCGACGTGCTGGTCCGCTACCGCCCGCGCTGGACGACGACAACGACGGCCGGCGCCGCCGTGGCGGGGGAGGCCGATTGATGGAGACCCTGGCCGCCGTCCTGGTCACCGTGATCGGCGCCGCCACGCCGTTGCTGTTCGCCGCCCTGGGCGAGCTGGTGTCCGAGAAGTCCGGCGTCCTGAACCTGGGCGTCGAGGGCATGATGCTGGTCGGCGCCGTCTGCGCCTTCGCCGCCGCCCTGACCACGGGCAGCCCAGCCGCCGGGATCCTGGCCGGCGCCGCCGCCGGCATGCTGACGGCGCTGCTGTTCGGCGTGCTGACCCTGTCGCTGCTGGCCAATCAAGTGGCCTCGGGTCTGGCCCTGACGATCTTCGGCGTTGGCATCAGCGCCCTGATCGGCCGCGATTTCGTCGGCACGCCGCTGCCCCGGCTGCCGTTGCTGGAGATCCCGGGGTTGAGCGATCTGCCGGTGGTCGGCCGGCTGCTGTTCGGCCATGACGTACTGGTCTATCTGTCTATCGCGGCGGTGCCGGCGGTGATCTGGCTGCTCGATCGCAGCCGTACGGGACTGATCCTGCGGGCGGTCGGCGAAAACCACGAGGCCGCCCACGCCTTGGGCCATTCGGTGATCGTGGTGCGCTACCTGGCGGTCATGTTCGGCGGCGCCATGGCCGGCCTGGGCGGGGCCTATCTGTCGCTGGCCCATACGCCGATGTGGGCCGAGAACATGACCGCCGGGCGCGGCTGGATCGCCCTGGCCCTGGTGGTCTTCGCCACCTGGCGGCCCGGCCGGGTGTTGCTGGGCGCCTACCTGTTCGGCGGCGTCACCGTGGCGCAACTGCATGTCCAGGGTTTCGGTGTCGACATACCCTCGCAGATCCTCTCCATGCTGCCCTATCTGGCCACCATCGCCGTGCTGGTGGCGATTTCCGCCGACAGCGTTCGCGTCCGCCTGAACGCGCCGGCCAGTTTGGGGCGGATTTTTCACCCCGACTCTTGAAATCACTCGACGGCAAAGCTGAATCCGTCGACACTTCGGACCCATCATTCACGCCCGCCGGGGCGGCAAGAAAAGGCAGGGAGGCCTGATTGTGAAAACGCTTGGATTGAAACCTCTGATGGGCTGGCTGGGGGCCGCCGCCTTGGCGCTGGCGCTCAATGCCGGCACCGCCTTGGCCGATCCCACGAAGGTTGGCTTCGTCTACGTCGGCCCGATCGGCGACCATGGCTGGACCTATCGTCACGACATCGGCCGCAAGGCGATCGAGAAGGCCTTCGGCGCCAAGGTCAAGACCACCTTCGTGGAAAGCGTCAAGGAGGGCGCCGATGCCGAGCGGGTGATCCGCAAGCTGGCCTCGACCGGTCACAAGTTGATCTTCACCACCTCGTTCGGCTACATGAACCCGACGGTGAAGGTGGCGAAAAGCTTTCCCGACGTGCGTTTCGAGCATGCCACCGGCTACAAGCAGGCCGGCAACGTCTCGACCTACATGGCGCGGTTCTACGAAGGCCGCCACATCGCCGGCCTGATCGCCGGCAAGATGACCAAGTCCAACGTCATCGGCTATATCGGCTCGTTCCCGATCCCCGAGGTGGTGCGCGGCATCAACGCCTTCACCCTGGCCCTGCGCCAGGTCAACCCCAAGGCCACGGTCAAGGTGGTCTGGGTCAACACCTGGTACGATCCGGGCAAGGAGGGTGCCGCCGCCAAGGCGCTGATCGATCAGGGTGCCGACGTGATCTTGCAGCACACCGACAGCCCGGCGCCGGTACAGGCCGCCCAGGAACGCGGCGTCTGGGCCGTCGGCCAGGCCTCCGACATGACCCATTTCGGGCCGAAATCGCACCTCACCGCCATCGTCGACGTTTGGGACGGCTACTACGTCGACCGCACCCGCGCGGTGATGGACGGGAACTGGAAGTCCGGCGATACCTGGGGCGGCCTGAAGGACGGCATGCTGGCCATGGCGCCCTATAACCCGGCCCTGCCGGCCGACGTCCTGGCCATGGCCAAGCAGGCCGAGGCCGACATCATGTCCGGCAAGGTGCACCCTTTCCAGGGCCCGATCCGCGATCAGGCCGGCAAGGAAAAGGTGCCGGCCGGCAAGAGCCTGGACGACGGCGCCCTGCTGTCCATGAACTGGTACGTCGAGGGCGTACAGGGCAAGCTGCCGAAGTAGGCGCCGCGACGGCGTCAAACCAAGGCATGGGGCCGTGTCGTATGACGCGGCCCCATCGCATTTGAGGCGTAGGTCACTACGCGGCGTCGATCTTCTCGGACAACCAGGTCTTGATCAGCGATTGATAGGGCACATCGCGTTTGTTGGCCGCGATCTTGATGCGCTCAAGCAGATCGACCGACAATCTCAGGGAAATCGCCTTTGTCGACGGCTTGAGATTGGCAAAACGGGCGGGCTCGGCCTTGCTCCAGTCGACATAGTCACTGGAGTCGTGGGTTTCCCAGAAGGCCCGTTCCTCCGCTTCGGTCTTGAAGGCGGGAATGGATTTGCGTTTCCTAGCCATAGCGGGCGCGTTCCTTTCGGTGCATGTCCCGTGCGGAGATCACACGGATTTTGGTGTCTTCCTCCCGAAGCGCGAAAGTTACATGCAGCCGGCGTCCCGATGCGGTGACCCCGAGAGCGTGAAATCTCGGCTCGGTCTGTCCATGCTTGACGTCATCGGTAATCAGCAGCGGTTCGTTAAAGAACATTTGCTCCGCTTCGGATTGGCTAACACCATGCTTTTCGACACTTTTTCTGGCGTTCCCCTCGTCCCATTGAAAGCCGTTTATTCGGCCAAGATCTATCATTGATGTATATTACTGTAATATACAAAAGTTTCAAGAAGCAGCTCAGCAAACAGTTTCGACGGCCCGATGACGAGACATGGTCCGGCTGAACCGCGCTGCCTTGATTTTCCTCGGTTTGGCTGGAAATCATCAGATCGAATAGGTGTGAGCTACAGCATTTGAGCCGCGCGGGCTTCCCTCGGACGGCAACAGCCGTTAATTAGTAAGGCATGTGCTTTAACGGGAGGAGAGAGCGAGATGGGCGTACTCGACGGTAAGGTCGTGCTGGTCACCGGCGGCGGCCGCGGCATCGGCCGGGAATGTTCGCTGCTGGCGGCCAGGGAAGGCGCCAAGGTGGTGGTCAACGATCTGGGCGCTTCGGTGGCCGGCGACGACGAGGGCACCTCCGGCCCGGCCCAGGAAGTGGCCGACGAGATCAAGGCGGCCGGCGGCGAGGCGGCGGCCAACTCCGACAGCGTCGCCCTGATGTCGGGCGCCAAGGCGATGTTCGAACAGGCCATGGACAGCTTCGGCGGCCTGCACGGTGTCATCGCCCCGGCCGGCATCCTGCGCGACACCATGTTCCACAAGATGTCGGAAGAGGACTGGGACGCGGTGATCGACGTCCACCTGAAGGGCTCGTTCAACGTCTGCCGCGCCACCATCAATCATTTCCGCGACCAGGAAGACGGCGCCTATGTGCTGTTCACCTCGACCTCCGGCCTGATCGGCAACATCGGCCAGACCAACTATGCCGCCGCCAAGATGGGCATCGTCGGGCTGTCGCGGGTGATCGCCATGGAGAACGAGCGCAAGAACGTGCGCTCCAACATCCTTTCGCCCTCGGCCTGGACCCGGATGATCGGCACCATCCCGATCAAGGACGAGGCCACCGCCAAGCGCATGGAGCTGACCAAGGCGCGCATGCGGCCGGATCAGATTGCCCCCCTGGGCGTGGCCCTGGTGGCCGACGACGCCAAGGACATCAACGGACAGATCTTTTCGATCCGCGGCAACGAGGTCTATATCTGGAATCAACCGCGGCCGATCCGTGGCATCGCCAATACCGAAGGCTGGACGCCGGCGGCGATGTTGGAGAACGCCTTCCCCTCGTTCCGCTCGAACCTGACCGATCTGGGCAATGCCCGCACGGTGTTTACCTCCGACCCGCTCTGATCCTCGGTTCCGGCGGTCCGGCGGGCGCCGCCCCGGCGCCGGCCGGCGATTTGTGGAAAGGCCAACGCCATGGCAATCGACTATGACCAACTGATGTCGCTGAGCGACACCGGCATGGAATCCAGCTACGGCGACCGCGAGACCATGTTGTACGCCCTGGGCGTCGGTTTCGGCCGCGACGCCATGGACGCCAACGAATTGGCGTACACCTTCGAGAAGGACACCCTGAAGACGGTGCCGACCATGGCGGCGGTGTTGACCCGGGGCGGCCTGCTGCACGATTGCGGCTGGGACTACACCAAGGTGCTGCATGGCGAGCAGCGCCTGACCCTGCATCGTCCGTTGCCGCCCGAAGGCGAGTTGATCGCCGATGCCCGGGTCAGCGAGGCCTATGACAAGGGCGAGGGCAAGGGCGCCATCATCTGCTCCGAAACCACGGCGCGGCTGAAGGGCGACAGCGAGCCGCTATTCGTGGTCGGCAGCACCATCTTCGCCCGCGGCGACGGCGGCTTCGGCGGCCCGGCCGGTTCCGGCCCGGCACCGCACCCGACGCCGGAGCGGCAACCGGACGCGACGTGCGAGTTGCAGACCCGGGCCGATCAGGCGCTGCTGTACCGCCTGAACGGCGACCGCAACCCCTTGCACGCCGACCCCGAACTGGCCGCCAGTGTCGGCTTCCCGGTGCCCATCCTGCATGGGCTGTGCACCTACGGCACCGCCTGCCGGGCCATCCTGACGACGATCTGCGATTACGACCACAGCATGATCCGGGGCTTCGACGTGCGCTTTTCGGCGCCGGTCTACCCGGGCGAAACCATCATCACCGACATCTGGCGCGAGGATAACGTGGTGGCCTTCCAATGCCGCCTGAAGGAGCGCGACCTGGTGGTGATCCGCAACGGCAAATGCACCCTGGCGGCCTGATCGCCGGGGCAAGGACTGGAGGGAACGACGATGGGTAAATTGGATGGCAAGGTGGCCTTGGTCTCCGGCTCGGGCCGGGGCATCGGCCGTTGCGTGGCCGAGAAGTTCGCGTCCGAGGGCGCCCGGCTGGTGATCAACGACCTGGACGAAGGGCCGGCCAACGAGACGCTGGCGGCGCTGCAGGGGATGGGCGCCGAGGCGGTGGCCTGCATCGGCAGCGTCACCGAGGCCGACTTCGGCGAACGCTTCGTCGGCGCGGCGATGGAGGCCTTCGGCACCCCCGACATCATCGTCAACAACGCCGGCTATACCTGGGACAACGTGGTGCAGAAGATGTCGGACGAGCAGTTCGACGACATCCTCAACGTCCACATGGCGGCGCCCTTCCGCATCCTGCGGGCGGCCATCGGCCCGATCCGCGAGGCCGCCAAGGCGGAAGCGGCCGAGGGCCGCGAGGTGCACCGCAAGGTGGTCAACATCTCCTCCACCTCCGGGGTCTACGGCAACGCCGGGCAGATCAACTATTCCGGCGCCAAGTCCGGCATCGTCGGCATGACCCGGGCCCTGGCCAAGGAATGGGGCCGCTACAAGGTCAACGTCAACGCCGTCGCCTTCGGCCTGGTCCACACCCGCCTGACCCAGGCCCTGGACGGCGACGGCGCCAGTATCGAGATCGAGGGGCGCGAGATCGCCGTCGGCGTGCAGCGGACCGGCCTGGAAGCGGCGGCCACCCGCATCCCCCTGGGCCGCGGCGGTACGCCCGAGGAGGCGGCCGGCGCCATCTACATCCTGTGCACGCCGGAAGCGGATTACATCAGCGGCCAGTTGGTGATCTGCGACGGCGGCGGCCGCTGACCCATATTTCCTGACTTGGAGAAAGCAACCTCATGACAAGCTTCGGCAACTTCGATGACATCGCCGTCGACCTGGACGGCAATGTGGCGCTGATGGAAATCCAGCGCCCGCCCCACAACTTCTTCGATATGAACCTGATCGCCCAATTGGCCGACGCCTGCGAGGACCTGGACGAGGAACCCAATTGCCGGGCCATCGTCCTGGCGGCCCAGGGCAAGTCGTTCTGTGCCGGCGCCAATTTCGGCGACGGCTCCGACGACAAGAAACTGGACGGCGCCGGCCGGACCCGTTCCGGGCATCTGTATGAGGAAGCAGTGCGCCTGTTCGGCACCCGCACGCCCATCGTCGGCGCCATCCAGGGGGCGGCGATCGGCGGCGGCCTGGGCCTGGCCCTGGTGCCGGATTTCCGCGTCGTCTGCCCGGAAGCGCGCTTCAGCGCCAACTTCACCCGCCTGGGCTTCCATCCGGGCTTCGGTCTGACCCACACCCTGCCGGCCCTGATCGGCCAACAGAATGCCGCGCTAATGATGTACACAGGCCGCCGCATCAAGGGCGAGGAAGCCCTGGCGATGGGCCTGGCGGACATCCTGGTGCCGATGGACGAGCTGCGCGGCGCGGCCATGGAACTGGCGACCGAGATCGCCCAGTCCGCTCCCCTGGGCGTGGTCGAGACCCGGGCCACCCTGCGCTCCGGCCTGGCCGATCGGGTCCGGGCGGCCACCGACCACGAGTTGATGATCCAGGACCGTTTGCGCCAGACCGACGATTTCCGCGAAGGCATCGCCGCCATGTCGGAACGCCGCCTGCCGAACTTCGTCGGCCATTGAGGCGAGTATTCAGAGGTTAGCCATGGAGGAAGACGACAGTCTCGTCGCCGACGCCGCGAGCCGTATCTTTCGCGATCTGGGCGATCCGCAAACACTTACCGCCGCCACCGACGAGGCCTGGAAGGGCCCGTTGTGGTCGGCCCTGGAGGAGGCCGGGCTGACCCTGGCCTGGGTGAGCGACGAACATGGCGGCGCCGGTGCCGGTATCGGTGCGGGTTTCGCCGTGCTGCAGGTGGCCGGTCAGTACGCCGTGCCGCTGCCGCTGGCCGAGACCCTTCTGGCCGGCTGGCTGCTGGGCGAGGCCGGGATCACCGTGCCCGCCGGAGCCATGACCGTGGCACCGGCGCAGCCCGGCGACGAACTGGTCCTGGGTGATGACGGCAAGCTGTCGGGCAGCGCCCGCGAGGTGCCGTTCGGGCGCGAGGTCGGTCATATTGCCGTACTGGCCAGGCGCGGCGAAGAGCGGGTCGTGGCCCTGGTGGCGGCGGGCGAGGCGCATTGCCACGATGGTGCCAACCCGGCCGGTGAGGGCCGCGGCCGCGTCGATTTCGACGGCGCCGAGCCGCTGCAGGTGGCCACGGCGCCGGCGGGCCTGGACGAAACCGCCTTGTTGCGCCTGGGCGCGGCCAGTCGGGCCATGCAGATGGCCGGGGCCTTGCAGGCGGTGCTTGATATTTCGGTGCAGTATGCCGAGGAGCGGGTTGCCTTCGGCCGGCCGATCGGCAAGTTCCAGGCGGTGCAGCACAACCTGGCCTGCCTGGCCGAGGAGGCCGCCGCCGCCGTCGCCATCGCCAATTCGGCGGCCTACACGGTCGGCCGGGAGGGCGGCCTGGGCCCGGCCGGGTTCCTCGACATCGCCTCGGCCAAGATCCGGGTCGGCGAGGCCGCCGGCCAGGGCGCGGCGATCGGCCATCAGGTGCTCGGCGCCATCGGTTTCACGGACGAACACATCCTGCACCGCTATACCCAGCGCCTGTGGTCGTGGCGCGATGACTTCGGCGCCGAAGCGGTCTGGGCGGTGGAATTGGGCCGCCATGCGGCGCGCCAGGGCGGCGAAGGGCTGTGGTGGGCCCTGACCGCGGCCTGAACGGGAGAGCGTTTAGATGTCCCATGCCATTCAGTTCGATCCGATCCGCCTGCCGCCGGAGGCCGAGGCGCTGCGCCACGAAGTTCGCGCCTTCCTGCGGGAGGAGATCGCCGCCGGCACCTTCGATCCCCAGGCCGGCCGCGGCTTCAACCGGGAATTCAGCCGCAAGGTCGGCGCCAGGGGCTGGATCGGCATCACCTGGCCGAAGAAATACGGCGGCCAGGAACGCAGCTTCCTGGAACGCTACGTGATCAACGAGGAGTTCCTGGTCGCCAATGCGCCGACCCGGTTGCATTTCACCGCCGATCGGCAAAGCGGCCCGGTGGTTATGAAATACGCCTCCGATGCCATCAAGGACGACATCCTGCCCCGCATCACCCGTGGCGAATGCACTTTTTGCATCGGCATGAGCGAGCCGGATTCCGGTTCC
>JASLMH010000058.1 GCA_030746635.1 Alphaproteobacteria bacterium
TGATGGCGATCCGCCGGATTGCGATCAGCAGGCCGCCGACGTCGCCGCGGGCGGACAAACCCAGCGGCCGCAGGCGCAGCAACACCGGCATCACCAGATCGTTGCAGATCATCGTGCTCAGCGCGATGGTGGCGACGATGACCATGCCGGTGGCGGCGGAGAGGCCGCCGACGAAGGCCAGCAGCGCCAGCCCGGTCCATTGATGGCTCAACGGTATGGTCAGCACGAAGGTATCGGCATCGACGCTGCCGTCGGGGAATTGCAACAGTCCCGACAGGGCGATCGGCAGCACGAAGATGTTGATCAGCAAAAGGTAGAGCGGGAACAGCCAGGCCGCCTTGCGCAGATGGCGTTCGTCGACATTCTCGACCACCGCGACCTGAAATTGCCGGGGCAGACAGATCATCGCCGCCATCGACAACAGGGTCAGCGCGATCCAGCCGCCATAACCCGAGACCTCGCCGATCGACATCAGGGCCGACAGCCGCGGCACCTCCGCCGCCCGGGCGAACAGGTCGCGGAAACCGTCGTGCACGAAATAGACCACGAAGACGCCGACGCAGATGAAGGCGATCAGCTTGACCACCGACTCGAAGGCAATGGCGGTGACCATGCCCTCGTGATGCTCGCTGGCATCGATATGGCGGGTGCCGAACAGAATGGTGAAGATCGACAGCACCATGGCCACCACCAGCGCGGTGTCGGGGGCCCAGGTGCCGAGCGCGGTGGGGCCCAGCATCGGGTCGGACGAGGCTTGCACCAGCACTTCGAGGGTCGAGGCCACGGCTTTCAGTTGCAGCGCGATGTAGGGCATGATGCCGACCACGGCGATCACCGTGACCAGGCCGCCGAGCATCGGACTCTTGCCGTAGCGCGAGGCGATGAAGTCGGCGATCGAGGTGATCCGGTTGACCTTGCTGATGCGCACGATCTTACCCAGCAGCATCGGCCAGAGCAGGAACACCAGGGTCGGCCCGAGGTAGATGGGCAGGAAGTCCAGGCCCTTGGAGGCCGACCGGCCGACGCTGCCGTAGAACGTCCAGGAGGTGCAGTAGACGGCGATCGACAGGGTGTAGATGTAGGGATTGTTGACCAGGCTGCGGCCGCCACCCGCCCGCTTGTCGCCCAGATAGGCAATGCCGAACAGCAGGCACAGATAGGCCAGGGCCACCAGGAAGACGAACCACGCGCTCAACATCGCCGCGCATCCCCATTGGGCGGGGTTTCGCGCCGCCGTCGGCGAGGGTTCCTATTCGGCGAAGTCACCTTTGGCCACCAGCCAGGACAACAGGATCAACAGGGCCCAACAGGCGAAGAGGTACAGATAGATCAGGGGAATGCCGGATAGCGGCACCTGCCCTTCGACCATCGACAGCAGCGGCGGGTTGAACAACAGGAGGCCGAGTAGAAACACCGCCACCGCCTTTTCCCGCCTGCGCCCGCTCATCGGTGTTTCAGCCTTCGACCAGGGTCAGCACCGTCTGCACCAGATCGCGGGTGGAGAACGGCTTGACGACATATTCATCGGCGCCGGCCGCCATACCCATGTCGCGATCCTCGGCCCGGCCCTTGGCGGTCAACATGACGATGCGCACGTCGGCGCAATCCGGCTGCTCGCGAATAGCCCGGCAGACCGAATAGCCGTCCCGCTCCGGCAACATCACGTCCAATAGGACGACGTCCGGGTGCTGTGCCTCGATCGCCCGCAACGCCGCCTCGCCGTCCGACGCCACCCGCACTTCGAAACCGGCGCGTTCCATCAGAAATCGCAGCGAGACGACGATGTTGGGTTCGTCCTCGACCACCAGCAACGACCGTGGCGGCTTGTTTTTTTGCTTGCGCTTTGCCATCTCCCCCGACCGTACGATCCGCCTCCTCGACCTCGCCTACGGTTCAGATCGGTGTTCTTTTGGCAATTCTACCCGTTCGGCGCGGCGGATGATATGCATCTCTCTCTACCGCTTTCCAAGAGCCAGCCTGGTTCACCGAATTTACAATTTTCACCTTTCCATAGAAAATTATTCACACTATTTCCTTAAATATTTCATATGCTTATTGATAGTGCTGCCGAGTTGTGAATTATTAACAAACCACTTCTTCAGTGTCGCGGGACACCGTGGCCAGATTTTCGAGAACGGAAAGGCATTTCCCATGGCCAAAGTCGTAAAGCAACCCTGGGTCTGGCTGGTTGGCGTCTTCGCGATCATGATCATCGTCGGCATCGCCACCACCTAAGACATTTTCCCCGACGCGGCGGTGCGGCGGCGACGGCGGGCAAAGCCCCGCGCCGCCGGTCAATCCGCCGCCTCGCTCGGGGATTCCATTTCGCTCCGTCGCTGCAGGATCGATGGCTGCGCCCGTTGCGGGCAATTCCAGCGTTCGCACAGGCGGCAGGTCGTGCCCACGGGCAGGCGCAGTCGCCGCTCCTCCAGGTCCAGGCCGTCGGCGTAGACCAGACCGGCCGCATCCGACAGGCGGCAACCCAGACCGATGGCGAAACGGCCGCGCAGGCCGGAGGGCTCGTGGCCGGCGCGGTCGTAGGCACCGGCGAGACAGAAATAGGTTTCGCCGTCCGGCAATTCGATGACCTGCCGGATCACCTCGCCTGGCCGGGCGAAAGCGGCATGCACATTCCAGAGCGGGCAGATGCCCCCCTGACGCGGAATGCGCAGGCCGGAGCCGCGGTACACCTTGGAGGTGTTGCCGGCGATATCGACCCGCACGAAATGCAGGCGCACGCCGCGGGCGCCCTGTCTGTTCAGCGTCGTCAGACGATGGCAGGCCTGTTCGAAGCTGACATCAAAACGGCGCTGCAAGGTGGCGATGTCATACCTGGCTTCCTCCGTCGCCTCATGGAACGGCCCGTAAGGCATCATCAGGGCGCCGGCGAAATAGCGTTCCAGGGCCGCCTTGCAAAGCTGTCGACCAGCCCCGGGGCCGAGGCCGCCGGCGTCGACCAGGGCGTCCAAGACCTCGCCGTGGGCTTGCCGCGCCAGCAGCCGGGCGAGGAGGAAAGTGGCTCCGCTGGGCGGCAGCAGCGAGGATAATCCGGCCTCCCGCGCCTCGGCGTCGAACAGCAGACCTTCGTTGTCGGGCGCCGTCGGCATGGTCAGGCGGACGGCGATGCCATGGGCCTCGGCCAAATGCTCGATCAGCCGGGGCAACCGCTCGTGTGGCGGCAGCGGCAGGCGCGCGCCGATCTCCTCGGCCAGGTTTTCCAGATCCTCGAAATGGTTCTCGTGGGTCTCCAGGTAGGCGTTGACATCCTCCGGCGAGAATTCCTGCTCGCGCACCCCCTCGCTGCCGACCTCGTCGATGAACTCGTAGAACCGATCGACCACGCCGCTTAGGGTTTCGCTCTCGGATGCGACGATACCGAGAAAGGTCCGCTGTTCCTCCGGACTGAGATCGGCGTTGTCGCGGACGATCTCGGCCAGCGAGCGGATGGAGGTCAGGAGCGTCCGCAACTGGTGGGTCGATTCCTCGACGAAGGGGTTCTCGGAGAGCTGGTCGGCCAGCACGCGGACCTGGCCCTGGGCCTGCAGATAGGCGTTGTAGGCGCGCAGCATCAGGTCGCAGGCCGCCGGCGCACCGCTGACCAGATCGGCGATGTCGTCGTCGCCGATCGTCAGGTCCTGGAACAGCGGATCGCTGGCCATCTCGGTCAGTTCGCCGAGGATCTTGGCGTCGCCCCGGTCGGAGAAGGATTCCAGATCGGCACCCAGCAGTTCACTGACCTTGAGCAGTAGCGGCGCCGTCAGGGCGCGTTGGTTGTGCTCGATCAGATTCAGATAGCTGGCCGAAATGCTCAAGCGCCGCGCCAGTTCAGCCTGGGTCAGGCCGCGTTCGCGGCGCAACCGGCGCAGTTTACTGCCTAATTTTGGCCGTTGTGCCATGCAGATGTCTCCCCCCTCGTCGCGCTGGCATATGAGTCAATGCTTAACAACGACGGCCGCCGAATCGTTTACTACCTTTTCAAATTTACCATAAGGATCTTTCCAGTTTTACAAAAAAATGCGTTTCGGGCCTTGAAACGGTTGCTGAGGGCCGGCCGAGCCCGAACAATTATGTTTCCGTGTAGTGATTCGCTTATGTCAAGCGAATGGGTAGTTTTGCCTGGATTTCGGTACCGCTCACGCCGTCAAGGCGGGCGTGGTCCGAAGAGCTCAAAAAAAGGGAGGGGCTCGACATCATGGCACCAAAGGTAATCTGGCTTTTTGCCTTCGTGGCTCTTTACTGGGCCTATTGCATCTTCTGGGGTGTACGCGGCGCGATGACCGCGAAAACGGCGTCCGACTATTTCATTGCCGGACGGCGGCTTTCGATCTGGGTCTTCGTGCTGGCGGCCACCGCGACCTCATTCTCGGGCTGGACCTTCATGGGCCATCCGGGGCTCATTTATCGTGACGGCTTCCAATACGCCTATGCCTCGTTCTACACCATCACCATCCCGTTCACCGGGGTGATGTTCCTGAAACGGCAGTGGATGCTGGGGAAACGCTTCGGCTATGTCACCCCCGGCGAGATGCTGTCGGATTACTTCCAGGGTGACATGATCCGGATCCTGGTGGTGATCGTGGCATTGCTGTTCTCGATCCCCTATCTCGGTGTTCAACTCGGCGCGTCGGGCTTCCTGTTCAACGTCCTGACCGACGACATGATCACCCGCACCTGGGGCATGTGGATCCTGTCGCTGGTGGTGCTGATCTACGTGGCGTCGGGCGGCCTACGCGCCGTGGCCTACGTGGACACGCTGCAATGTATCCTGCTCGCCTTCGGCATCGTCTCGATCGGCTTCATTGCGTACAGCCATCTGGGCGGCTGGGGTGCCTTCAGCGATGCCATGGCCGCGATGGGCAAGACCGATCTCGGCAAGTGGGGCGCCACCTCGGACGGCTACAATGCCTATCTCGCCATACCGGGGGTGATCCAGTTCACTGCCGGCCTTGGCGTTGAAACGCCCGTCGGCGGGCTGTGGACCGGCATCATGGTGCTGACCTACATGTTCGCCCTGATGGGCATCCAGTCGGCGCCGGCCTTCTCGATGTGGGCCTTCTCCAACACCGACCCGCGGCCGTTCGCGCCGCAGCAGGTGTGGGCGTCGTCCTTCGGCATCGGCCTGATCCTGTTCTTCTTCACCGCCGCACAGGGCATGGGCGCGCATTTCCTTGGCGCCACCCCGGCGTTTGCGGAGCCCGGCGGGATCTCGACGGTGCTACCGGACCTGACGGCCAACAAGCAAGGCGGCCTGGTACCGCACTACATCAACCTGGTTGGTGATGCGGCACCCTGGTTCGTCGGCCTGTTGGCGGTGTGTGCCCTGGCGGCGATGCAGTCGACTGGCGCGGCCTATATGTCAACGGCCGGCGGCATGCTGACCCGCGATCTGTACAAGCGCTACCTGAACCCGACGGCCAGCCACACGACGCAGAAGCTGTTTGGCCGCCTGGGCGTTGCCTTCATCGTCGTCGCGGCGTTGTTGGTGGCGACCTTCTCGCAGGACGCGCTGGTGCTGCTGGGCGGTCTGGCGGTGGCTTTCGGCTTCCAGATGTGGCCATCGCTGGCCGCTGTCTGCTGGGTGCCGTGGATCACCCGTCAGGGTGCCTCCTGGGGTCTGCTTGTCGGTCTGATCGCGGTGATCTTCACCGAGACCTTCGGCATGACCATCGCCGGCGCCATCGGCATCGAACTGCCTTGGGGCCGTTGGCCGTGGACCATCCACTCCGCCGGTTGGGGCATCATCTTCAACCTGTCGGTCTGTATCATCGTCTCGGCGATGACCCAGAACGACGCCGACCGCTCGCACCGCATGAAGTATCATGACTTCCTGCGGGAATACGCCTCGCTGTCGGCCGACAAGAAGAGCCTGGTCCCGATCGCCTGGGTGGTGACCCTGGCCTGGCTGTTCTTCGGCATCGGTCCGGGAGCGGTGATCGGCAACTGGATCTTCGGCGCGCCGAATGAAGGGCCGGACGGCTGGACCTTCGGCATTCCGTCGATCTGGGCCTGGCAGATCCTGTTCTGGATCCTGGGCGTGGCGATGATGTGGTTCCTCGCCTACAAGATGGAAATGTCATCGGTTCCCTCCAAGGAGATCGAGGCATTGACCGAGGACATCGGCGATACCGCGCAAACCTCGCCAAGCCAGGCGGGCGCGGGCGGTACTGCCTGACCGGTTCCTCTCGGAACCTTGTTTTCAGGGGGAGGGCATGGCCCTCCCCCTCCTTTTTCGATAGAGTATTTGAAGATTGATTCCGGCCATCCGCCGCCGGATGGTCCGCCTGGACGGCCCGTCATGAGCGCCTTGTTTTCCCCCCAATATGCCTTGCTGTGGGCCGCCGTCCTGGCGGCCGCGTTGTGGCTGCCGTTGCGGCAATTGATCTGGGTGCTATCGGTTCGCCGGGCCCAGAAGAAGGGGGAAGCGGCGGACGAGACGGCGCAATCCCGCCTCCGCCGCCGGGCCGGCATCACGGCGGCGCTGCTCGCCCTGGTGTTCGCCATTTTCTATACCGACTACCTGTTCGGGTCCGCGCCATGAACCCGCGCGTGATCAAGCGCTTCACCACCATCATGTTCATCGCGGTGCTGTTGACCGGCGGCGTCTCCCTGTTCCACGACAGCTTCTTCGATCGGCCGGCCGGCGACTATGAGACCGAACGCGGCGACAACCTGCTGTCCAGCGGCGACTACGACGATGCCTTGGAGTACTTCGATAAGGCGCTGAAGGTCTCGCCGAACCATCGCGGCGCCATGATGGGCCGGGCGCTGGTGTTCATCCAGACCGAGCAGTACGACGAAGCGCTGGCCGAGCTCGACTACATGACCGGCTGGCTGGAAAAGAATGTGTCGCCGGACGACCCGACCGGGCGTGGCGTGCTGGCCGCGGCCTATGCCAATCGCGGCATCGTGCGGGACCGTCAGGGAGCGCACGAGAGTGCGCTGGCCGACTACATCAAGGCCCTACAGGTCGACGAGGAATCGGTTTCCGGCCCGGGCCTCGGCTACAAGATCCTGTATGACCCGCGTCCCTCCACCGTGCGCGACCGGGCGCGCTATATCTACGAGCAGCTAAAGCTACCGGAAAAGGAGCGGCTGTTGCGCGTCCCCGAATTGGACGCCGAATCACGCATGTACAAGCCCTAGCCGGCGGCGGCCAGGATGCTGCCGGCCAGGTACAGGGTACCGCAGATCAGCACGCGCGGCGGGACGCCGTCGCCGCTGACGGTGGCGATGCGGTCCAGGGCCTCGGCGACATCGGCCACCGGCGATGCCAGGAGCCCCACCGCCGTCGCCGCCTCGACGATCTGTCCGGACGTCATGCTGGCGTCTTCGTAGGGCACCGGCACTCCGAACACCTGCGGCGACAGGGCCGCGAAGGGGGCCAGGAACGACACCGCGTCCTTGCTGGTCAACATGCCGGTGACCAGGAAGATGGGCCGCGGCGACGCCTCGCCTTCCCGCCATTGCGCAAGGGTCTCGGCCAAGGCCACGCCGGCGCCAGGGTTGTGTCCGCCGTCCAGCCAAAGTTCGCTGCCCGCCGGCAGCCGGTCGGCCAGGTCGCCAACCTCGAGCCGTTGCAAACGGCCGGGCCAATTGGCGCCGAGCAACCCGGCGGTCAGATGCGCACCATTCAGAGGGAAGCCATCCATTTGCCGCAGGCAGGCCAGGGCCAGACCGGCATTCTGCACCTGATGGACACCGACCAGCCCCGGCATCGGGGCGTCCCGATCGCCGTCGGCGGCGGCGAAATGCAGATGACCGTCGACGGCCTCGATGCGCCAATCGGCGTCCTGGCACAACAGCGGCGCACCTATGGCGCCGGCCCGAGCCGTGATCGCGGCAGCCGCCGCCGGCTCCTGCCGGGCGATGATGCCGGGCACGCCGGGCTTGAGGATTCCCGCCTTCTCCCCGGCGATCTCGCCGAGGGTCTCGCCCAGGAAATGCTGATGGTCCAGCGACACCGTGGTAATCGCCGTCAGCAACGGCCGTTCGATCACATTGGTGGCGTCCAGGCGGCCGCCCAGGCCGGTCTCCAGCAAAAGCACGTCCGCCGGACAATCGCGAAAGGCCAGGAACGCCGTCGCCGTGGTGACCTCGAAATAGGTGATCGGCCTATCCCCGTTGGCCCGTTCGCAGGCCTCCAGCACGGCGAGGAGGTGCTCGTCGCCGATCAGTTCGCCGGCCAGGCGCATGCGCTCGTTGAAGCGCACCAGGTGCGGCGAGGTGTAGACGTGGACGCGGTGGCCGGCCGCTTCCAGGGCGGCGCGCATGAAGGCGATGGTCGAACCCTTGCCGTTGGTGCCGGCGACGTGCACCACCGGCGGCAGCTGCCTCTCGGGATGATCGAGCCTGGCCAGCAACCCCTGCAAGCGGCCCAGCGACAGGTCGATCAGTTTCGGATGCAGCCGCATCAGCCGAACGAGGATCTCCTCGCTTGGCGTCGGCCGCAGCGCTTCAGGACGGGCTGCCAGGTTCATTCGCTTCGGCCTCGGGCGTCGGGATGTCCAAATCGGGCTGCGGCAGCGTCACCACCTGAGCCGGCGGGTTGGGATTGCGCAGGATATCAGTGACCCGGATCAGCGTCTCGCGCAATTGATGGCGGTGCAGCACCATGTCCAGCATGCCGTGTTCGAGGAGGTATTCGGCGCGCTGGAAGCCCTCGGGCAGGCGCTCGCGGATGGTGTTCTCGATCACCCGCGGCCCGGCGAAACCGATCAGGGCGCCGGGCTCGGCGATGGCGACATCGCCCAGCATGGCATAGCTGGCGGTGACCCCGCCGGTGGTCGGATCGGTCAGCACCGAGATGTAGGGCAAGCCGGCCTCCTGCACCATCTGCACGGCGATGGTGGTGCGCGGCAACTGCATCAGGGAGAGGATGCCTTCCTGCATGCGGGCGCCGCCGGCGGCGGAAAACACGATCAGGGGCGCCTCCTGCAGGACCGCCAGCTTGGCCGCGGAGATGATCGCCTCGGCGGCGCCCAGGCCCAACGATCCGCCCATGAACTTGAAATTCTGCACCGCGATCACCGCCGGCTGGCCGCCCAGACTGCCGTGGGCGACAACCACCGCGTCCTGCTGCTCGGTCTTGCCCCTGGAGTCCTTCAGGCGCTCGCTGTAGCGCTTTTCGTCCCGGAATTTCAACGGATCGGTGGCGACCTCGGGCAATTCGATGGTGTTGAATTCACCGTCGTCGAACAGGTGCGGGAAGCGTTCCTTCGGGCCGATGCGGAGGTGGTGGTCGCAATGCTGGCAGACGAACTGCCGCTCGGCCATTTCCTTGTGGTGGATCATCTGCCCGCAATTGGGGCATTTGACCCACAAGTTGTCCGGCACTTCGCGCTTGCGCACCAGGGCGCGGATCTTCGGCCGCACGAAGTTGTTCAACCAGTTCACGACGCCGATCCCCGGGCGGCGCCGCGCACCCCGTCCGCCAGGGAACGGACCAGCGCCAGCACCGCCTCGACGGTGCCCGGTCCGGCCCGGCCGTCGTCGTCCAGGCTGTCGCGCACCGCATCGGTGAAGGCGGTGCCGACGACCACGGCGTCGGCGGCGGCGGCGATCGCCGCCGCCCGCGCCGGGGTGCGGATGCCGAAGCCAACGGCCACCGGCAGATCGCTATGGCGGCGAATGCGCGCCACGGCGGCGCCGACCGCCTCGGCATCGGCCGAGCCGGCGCCGGTGATACCGGTGTAGGAAACGTAGTAGACGAAGCCGGAGGTATTGGCGAGCACCGCCGGCAGGCGGCCGTCGTCCGTGGTCGGCGTCGCCAGGCGAATGAAACTGAGGCCGGCCCGCAGCGCCGGCAGGCACAATTCGTCGTCTTCCTCGGGCGGCAGATCGACGATGATCAGGCCATCGACACCGGCCTCCCCGGCGGCGGCCAGGAACGGTTCGACCCCGAAGGCATGGATCGGGTTGTAGTAGCCCATCAGGATGACCGGCGTTTCCTGGTCGTTCTGCCTGAACCGGCGGGCCATGGCCAGGGTCCCCTTCAGGCTGATGCCCGCCTTCAGCGCCCGCAGGCCGGCGACCTGGATCGACGGCCCGTCGGCCATCGGGTCGGTGAAGGCCATGCCCAGTTCGATGACGTCGGCGCCGGCGGCCGGCAGTCCCGCCAGGATCGACGCCGAGGTCGCCAGATCCGGATCCCCCGACATCACATAGGTGACCAGGCCGGCCCGGCCTTCGGCCCGCAGCTTGGCGAACCGGGCGTCGATGCGGGCCGTTCCGCCCTTCATATCTCGATCCCCAGGGCCTTGGCCACGGTGAAGATATCCTTGTCGCCGCGACCGCACATGTTCATGACGATGATGTGTTCCGTGGGCAGGTACGGCGCGATCTTGGCCACGTGAGCCAGGGCATGGGCTGGTTCCAGGGCCGGGATGATGCCTTCCAGGCGGGAGCAGAGCTGGAATGCCGCCAGCGCTTCCGCGTCGGTGGCACTGACATAGTTGACCCGGCCCATGTCGCTCAGCCAGGCATGCTCGGGGCCGATGCCGGGATAGTCCAGGCCGGCGGAAATCGAGTGCGCCTCGGTGATCTGGCCGTCGTCGTCCTGCAGCAGGTAGGTCTTGTTGCCGTGCAAGACGCCCGGCCGGCCGCCGGTGATCGAGGCGGCGTGTTGGCCCGTGTCGATGCCGTGGCCGGCCGCCTCGACGCCGTAAATCTCGATCCCCTCGTCGTCCAGGAAGGGGTGGAACAGGCCCATGGCGTTGGAGCCGCCGCCGATACAGGCGACCAGGGTGTCGGGCAACCGGCCCTCGGCCTGAATGATCTGTTCGCGGGCCTCGCGGCCGATCACCGACTGGAAGTCGCGGACCAGTTCGGGATAGGGATGCGGGCCGGCCACGGTGCCGATGATGTAGAAGGTATCCTCGACGTTGGTGACCCAATCGCGTAGCGCTTCGTTCAGCGCGTCCTTCAGGGTGCGCGAGCCGGAACCGACCGGCACCACCTCGCTGCCCAGCAGTTTCATGCGGAAGACGTTGGGCTGCTGGCGTTCGACGTCGACCTCGCCCATGTAGACCACGCAGGGCAGGCCGAACAGGGCCGACACGGTGGCCGCCGCGACGCCGTGCTGGCCGGCGCCGGTCTCGGCGATGATACGGGTCTTGCCCATGCGCCGGGCGAGCAGGATCTGGCCCAGGCAATTGTTGATCTTGTGGCTGCCCGTGTGGTTCAGCTCGTCGCGCTTGAAATAGATCTTGGCACCGCCGAAATGCGCCGTCAGCCGCTCGGCGAAGTACAGCGGGCTGGGCCGGCCGGCATAGTGCTGCAGGTAGTCCTCGAACTCCGACTGGAAGCCAGGATCGGCCTGGGCGGCGCGATAGGCCCGTTCCAGATCGAGGATCAGCGGCATCAGCGTCTCGGCCGCGAAACGGCCGCCGTAGGCGCCAAAACGGCCCGCTTCGTCCGGGCCAGACCGGTAGGAATTCGGCTTCTGCATCGTGTCGGATGCTATGTCAGAGGCCCTTTACGGCGTCAAGGAAAGCTTTGATGGCGGCGGGATTCTTCTTGCCTGGCGACTGCTCGACGCCCGAGGAGACATCCACCGCCGCCGGTCCGGCGATGGCCACGGCCTGGGCAACGTTGTCCTGGTCCAGCCCACCCGACAGCATCCATGGCTTTTGCCAATGCCGGCCGGCGAGCAGGTGCCAATCGAAGATCAAGCCGTTGCCGCCCGGCAGGGCGTCGGCCATGTCCTTCGGCGCCTTGGCATCGAACAGCAGCATGTCGGCGATCGCCTGGAAATTCTCCGCCAGGTCGATGTCGGACCTGGCCGCCACCTTGATTGCCTTCAGTACCAGCCGGCCGGTCAGATCCTTGATTGTGCCGACGCGCTCCGGTGTTTCCTCGCCGTGCAACTGGATCAGGTCCAGATCCACCACAGCCAGCACCTGGCGCAACAGGTCGTCGTCGGGATCGACGAACAGGCCGACCTTCTTGACCGACGGCGGTACCAGGGTGGCCAGTTCGGCGGCCCGTTCCGGCGTCACGGCGCGCGGCGAGGGCGGATAGAACACGAAACCGACATAGCTGGCGCCACCGTCGATCGCCGCTTGCAGCGCCGCCTCGTCGCTCAAACCGCAGATCTTGGCGGCGACAGTCATCTGTTTAGGCTGCCATCTGTTCGACGATGCGGCGGGCCGCCGCCGCCGGATCGTCGACGCCGGTGATTGGCCGGCCGACCACCAGATAGTCGGCGCCGCGGGCCAGGGCCTCGGCCGGGGTCATCACCCGCTTCTGGTCGGCCAAATCGCCGCCGGCCGGCCGGATACCCGGCACCACCAGCTTGAAATCATCACCGCAGGCCTGGCGGATCGGTTCGATCTCGGCCGCCGAACAGACCACGCCGTCCAGGCCGCATTGCTGCGACAACCTGGCCAGCGCCACCGCCCGCTCGTCGACCGGGCCGGCGATGCCCACCGCCGCCAGATCGTCGTCGTCCAGGCTGGTCAGCACGGTGACACCGATCAACAAGGGCCGCGCCTCGCTGGCCGCCGCCGCTTCGGCCGCCGCCCGCAGCATCGCCGGGCCGCCCGTGGCATGCACGTTCAGCATGAAGGGCGCCAGGGCGCAGGCGGACCGGACGGCGCCGGCGACGGTGTTGGGGATGTCGTGGAACTTCAGGTCGAGGAACAGCGGCAGGCCGCTCGCCTCGGCGAAGCCTCCGGCGGAGCCAGGGCCGACGCCGGTCAGCCGGCGGACCCCGTCGGGGCCGTGGGCGACGAAGAATTCCTTGCCGATCTTGATGCCGCCGGCGCTGTCGCGCACGGCCCCAACCAGGGCTTCGGCGCGCCCGATATCCGGGGTATCGATGGCACAGAACAGCGGATTTGCCGGTGTGGTCCTCATGGCCGGCTTTATAGCAAAGCCGCCCGGGCTTGTCCGGTCATTCGGGCATCGGTCCGACCAGCAGGGCCGGGTCGAGGCGCTGGCTGAACCAATTGACCCGCCAGTCCAGGTGCGGGCCGGTGGCCCGGCCGGTGCCGCCCAGGCTGCCGATCAGCTCGCCCTGACGGACCCGCCGGCCGGTCTCCACCAGCACCTCGTGCAGGTGCGAATAGACCGAGGTCAGGCCATGGCCGTGGTCCAGCATCACCGTGCCGCCGGTGTAGTAAAGGTCGGCCTCGGCCATCGCCACCACGCCATCGGCCGGCGCCCGCACCGGGCTGCCCACCGGCGCGGCGATGTCGAGGCCGTAATGCGGCCGCCGCGGCTTGCCGTTCAAGACGCGCTGGCTGCCGAAGACGCCGGTGATGGTGCCCTTGGCCGGCCAGACGAAGCCGCTGTCGAACCAGGGCCGTTCGCTGTCGCGCCGGCGCACTTCCGCGATCGCCCGGTTCTCCCGCCGGATGCGGGCCAGCACCGCCGCCGGCGGCGTCACCATCTTCGGCGGCAGGCCGTCGATCCGCTGAATGCGGTAGGTCCTGGGCCTGATCTCCAGGGTCCTGGTCTGCCGGCCGCCGTCCGGCAGACGCACCACCAGGACCGCCCGTTCGGCGAAGTCCCGGCCGAAACCGAAGATGAAGCGGCCGTCCGGACCCACCCGCAGCGCCCGGCCGTCCAGTTCCACCCGCGATCCCGGCGCGGTCTCGCCTTGGACCAGACCGCCCTGGACGAAATCGCCGCGCAACAGCAACTCCGCCGCCGACAGCGGCCAGGCCGCCGACAGCGCCAGGGCAACGACCAGCCAACGCATCAAAACAGCGTGCCCTGGCCGCCGCCTTCCCCCCTCTTCGGCTTGGCCTTTCGTGTCCTTGGCGCGGCCTTTGCCGGGCCGGCCGGGGCGCCGTCGATGGTCGCCGGCGCCTCGCCGTCATGGAACCGCAGGGCCACGGCCTGGCCAGGAGCGGTCTGCGCCGCCGCCGTGATCATCGCGCCGTCGGCGTCGCGGACCAGGGCGAAACCGCGTTCCAGCACCCGTTCGAAACTCAGGCTTTCCAGCACCTTGGTCTGGGTCTCCAGGCGCAGCCGGGTCTGCCGCAGCATGGCCAGGGCGGCCCGGCCCAGACGGCCGCCGCGATCGGCCAGTTGCTCGAGCCGATGGGCCACCTCGGTTCGCAGAAGTTGCGGCCGCAAACGGGCGGCGACGGCGGTCAATTGATGCCGCTTCTCGGCCCCGAAAGCCGCCAATGCCCGTCGCAGCCGATCGCCGCCTTCGTCCAGGCGCTGTTGCGCCAATGCCAGCAGGTCGCGCGGCCCGCGCAGGCCGCGGGCCAGTCCTTCCAGGTCCCGCCGCCGCTCGGCCAGCAGCCGGTCCAGGCCCAGCCTCAGGCGGCGTTGCAGATCGCCCGTCGTGGCGACCAGTTCGCCCCGCACCGGCACGGCGATTTCCGCCGCCGCGCTGGGGGTCGGGGCCCGCCGGTCGGCGGCGTGATCGATCAGGGTGGTATCGGTCTCATGGCCGACGGCACTGATCAGCGGGATCTCGCTGGCCGCCGCCGCCCGCACCACGATTTCCTCGTTGAAGGCCCAGAGATCCTCGATCGAGCCGCCGCCGCGGGCGACGATCAGCAGATCGGGCCGGGGCACCGCGCCGCCGGCCGTCAGGGCATTGAAGCCGCCGATCGCCGCCGCCACCTGTTCGGCCGCGCCCTCGCCCTGGACCAGCACCGGCCACAGCAGCACTCGCCGGGGAAAGCGATCGCGCAGGCGGTGCAGGATGTCGCGAATCACCGCCCCGGTGGGCGAGGTGACGACGCCGATGACCTCGGGCAGGTAGGGCAGCGGCCGTTTGCGCTCGGCCTCGAACAGACCCTCGGCCGCCAGCTTCTTGCGCCGCTCCTCCAACAACGCCATCAGGGCGCCGACGCCGGCCGGCTCCATGGCCTCGACCACCAGTTGGTAGCGCGAGCGGGGGGCATAGGTGGTGAGCTTGCCGGTGCAGATGACCTCGAGGCCGTCTTCCGGGCGGAACCGCAGTTTCCCGGCGGTGCCGCGCCAGCAGACCCCGTCCAGCACCGCCCGGTCGTCCTTCAGCGAAAAGTATAAGTGGCCGGAACGGGCCTGGGTGAAGCCCGAAACCTCGCCGCGCACCCGGACGTAACCGAAGTTGTCCTCCATGCTCCGCTTCACCGCGGCGGAGATTTCGGATACGGAATATTCCGGCAGGTTGGGCGCCGCCAGGGCCCCGTCGCCACCCGTCTGCTGAGAAGCCATGATCGTCTGCTGTCGCCTTTCCCCGGCTATGATACAAGGGGCCGGCAACGAGGCATATCAGAGTTCTTTTCGTTGGCGTGAAGGGGTAGGGCGCATGCATGTCCTGGTGATCGGATCCGGTGGTCGGGAGCATGCCCTGTGCTGGGCACTGGCCCGCTCGCCAAAGGTGGCGCGCTTGAGCTGCGCCCCCGGCAACGGCGGCATCGGCCGCCATGCCGATTGCGTGCCGATCGGCGTCGACGATTTCGACGGCATCGTCGCCTTCTGCCGGCGGGAAGAGGTGGGCCTGGCGGTGGTCGGGCCGGAGGTTCCGCTGGTCGATGGCCTGGCGGACCAATTGTCCGAAGCCGGAATCACCGTGTTCGGCCCCAGCGCCAAGGCGGCGATCCTGGAAGGCTCGAAGGCCTTCATGAAGGATCTCTGCGCCCGCCATGGCATTCCGACGGCCGCCTACCGCCGCTTTACCGAGGCCGGCGAGGCCGGCGCCTATATCCGCGCGCAAGGCGCGCCGATCGTCATCAAGGCCGATGGCCTGGCCGCCGGCAAGGGCGCCGTGGTCTGCCAGACCGTGGACGAGGCGGTCGCAACGGCAGAGGACATCCTGGGCGGTCGCTTCGGCGAGGCCGGCGCCGAAATCGTGGTCGAGGAATTCATGGTCGGCGAGGAGGCCAGTTTCTTCGCCTTGTGCGACGGTGCCACCGCCCTGCCCCTGGCCACGGCCCAGGACCACAAGCAGGTTGGCGACGGCGATACCGGCCCCAACACCGGTGGCATGGGCGCCTATTCGCCGGCGCCGGTGA
This sequence comes from Alphaproteobacteria bacterium, assembly GCA_030746635.1. GTDB lineage: Bacteria > Pseudomonadota > Alphaproteobacteria > JASLMH01. Next base: position 15,963 of record JASLMH010000058.1, read on the forward strand.
TGACGGACGAGATCTGCCGGCAGACCATGGAGCGAATCATCCTGCCGACCATGCGGGCGATGGCCGAGGAGGGCCGGCCCTATGCCGGCGTGCTCTATGCCGGCCTGATGATCACCGAGGACGGCCCGCGATTGATCGAATACAACGTCCGCTTCGGCGACCCCGAATGCCAGGTGCTGATGGCGCGCTGGCAAAGCGACCTGGCGGAGGCATTGCTGGCCACCGCCGAGGGACGCCTGGCGGAACACACCGCGGCCTGGACCGAACGGTGCGCATTGACGGTGGTGATGGCCACGAACGGCTATCCCGGCGACTACGCCAAGGGCAGCGAGATCGGCGGCCTGGAGGCGGCGGAAGCGGTGGACGGCGTCACCGTGCTGCACGCCGGTACCAGGGCCGAGGACGGCCGCATCCTGGCCAACGGCGGCCGGGTCCTGGGCGTCACCGCCCTGGGCGACAGCATCGCCGAGGCCCAGGCCCGGGCCTACCAGGCGGTCGACGCCATCGACTGGCCCGAAGGTTTCTGCCGGCGCGACATCGGCTGGCGCGCCGTCGCGCGGGAAGGAGCCGAGAGCTAACCTTCGGCCGAGGCCAGTCCGCGGGCAACGCCCGAGATCGCCTCGGCGTCGAACGCGGTGGCATCGACCGCCGTCAGCACGCCGTCGGCGACCTCCTGCCGACAGAGCTCCTGGAGTTTGGTCAGGCCGCTGAACCAGGCCTCCCGCACGGTCTTGGCCTGCGAACGCGCCATCAGGCCCAGCAGCCCGGTGACCAGCGCGGAACCGGCTTCCGGCTTGGCGCAGCGCAGGTTGACCCGGGTGCCGCCGTCGACCGCGTCCAGGAACAAACTGGTGCGGATCCGCCCGCCCATGGGCAGGGCCACCTCGATGCTGTAGCTCTCGAACGGCGCCACGTCGACGATGGTGTAGATCAGCGTGGAACCGTCGCCGTGGGCGCAGTGATCAGTGGTGCCGGGCACCACCCGGCCGCGATCGGTGCCCTCGCGGTCCAAGCCGATGACGCCCAGGCCCCATTTGCTCCGCTGTTCGGGGTGGATGAGATGGAACCAGACCCGGTCGGGCGGCACGGCCAGGTCGATGGAGATATCCTCGAACCAGCGCGGTGCGTCATCGGCCACGCGGATCCGGCTGGCCTCGCGATGGGCCTGCCAGCCCGGCGTCAGATCCATCACCCGCAAGACGACGTCGCCGAACTCCTCGGTGTTCTCGTGATGCGCCACCGCCTGGGCGAACACCTCGTCCATGCCGATCGTCGCCACCGCCGCCTCGGTATAGGCCGCGTAGGCGGCGATGCCGGTGTCCTCGACGATCGCGTTCTTCAACAGGCGATGCACCAGGATCACGTCCGGGCCGCTCAATTCCTGGCGCCCGGCCAGGCTGGTTTCCACGTAGTCGCCGAAATGCACCACCATCTTCAGGTCCAGTTGCGGGATGTTGCTGCAGGCGGCGCATTCGCAGGTGGTGTTGCGCTGCATGTGCTCGACGGTCTGCTTGAAGGCCCAGTACAGGATGTCGACCGCGTCCAGGATGGTGGCGCCGTCCGGAACGTTGGCTTCCGGCGCATGGGCCAGCACCGCGTCGCCCTGGATATTCGACAGGCTAAGGGGCGATTCCAGCTTGGCCAGCATGGCGGCCAGCAATTCCCCCAGCACGCCCTGGGCGTGATCCAGTTCCGAGCCGGTGAGAAATTTGGTGTAGCCGGTGATATCGGCGACGACGATAAAGCCGCGTTGGGTCATCGTTGGCACCCCCATTGGTCCAGCCGGGCAAGCCCGTATTTCCCATGGCAATTCTAGCACGCGGCCCGGCGCATCGGCTATGCGGCCGGATCACGACTTCGTATGATGGCGGCCGTTTCGATTGCTGAAGGATCGCTGAAGGGGGGAAAGAGTCATGAGTTCACGGGCCGAGAAAACCCGCGCCAACTGGCTGTCGGTGCTGGCCAAGCACAAGGTGGACCCGGACGGGCCGGCCACGGTGGAGATGTGGTCGCCCAGCCTGGATGGTGCCTCGCGCGACGAGTTGGTGGCCATTCAGAACGAGAAACTGGCGGCGCTGACGCCGTTTCTCTACGAGAACAGCGCCTTCTATCGCCGCCGCTTCGACCGGCTGGACCTGACGCCCGACGATATCGCCAGCGTCGAGGACCTGGCGAAGTGGCCCGTGGTCGACAAATCGGAAATGGCCGAGGACGGCGAGGCCGAGCCGCCGTATGGCAACTACACCACCATGAGCGACGAATTGTGGCACCGGCGCGGCTGGATGATGTTCTCGACCTCCGGCACCACCGGCAGCCCCCGCATCTTCCGCTATTCCCAGATCGACAGGGGCTATTGGGAATGGGCCAACGGCCGGGCCCTGGTCTCGATGGGCATCGGCCCCGGCCAGGTGGTCTTCATGTTGACCGGCTATGGCCCGCACGTCTGGGCCTGGGGCGTGCAATACGCCCTGGCCAAGCTGGGCGTGGCGGTGATCCCGGGCGGCGGCATGGACGGCACCATGCGGGCCAACATCATCGACCGCTTCAAGCCGACGGTGCTGCTATCCACCCCCTCCTACGCCCTGTATCTGGGCCGGGTGTTGCAGGGCCTGGGCATGGATCCGGCCAAGAGCTCGGTGGAGAAACTATTCTTCGGCGGCGAGCCGGCCCTGGCCATCGCCCCGACCCGTCAGCGCATCGAGGATTTATGGGGCGCCCGCATCGTCGAATTCTACGGCTGCACCGAAGCAGCACCCCATACCGGCGGCTTCACCTGCCCGGCCCTGGGCGAGGCCGATGGCGGCGCCTTCGCGCATCTGATGGAAGACGTGCAGGTCTGGGAGACCGTCGATCCGGAGACCCTGCGACCGGTCGCCGCCGGCGAGCGGGGCCTGACCGTCTGCACCAACCTGATGTCGGAAAGCTCGCCGCAACTGCGCTTCCTGGTCGGCGACTTCACCACCCTGAACCACGAACCCTGCGCCTGCGGCCGCAATCACGTCCGCGCCATGGGTTGTTTCGCCGGCCGGGCCGACGATTTGATCAACCTGCGCGGCATCAAGTTCTTCCCGACCCAGGTGGAACAGGCGGTGCGCGCGGTCGACGGCCTGGGCGACGAATTCCAGATCGTGCTGACGACCCGGGACGAGGACGGCATGGACGTGATGAAGGTGGTGGTGGAGCACGCCGAGCATGGCCCGGCCTCGCCCCTGACGGACACCGTCGCCAAGGCGATCCGCGGCCAATGCGAGATCCGCGCCGATGTCGAGGTGGTGGCCCCCGACACCCTGCCGAAGACCGAATTCAAGGCCAAGCGGGTCGACGACCAACGGCGGAAGTAAAGGCAAAGAAATACGGCGGCTCCAAGGACGGACCGCCGCTTGCTCAAGCCCGAGGCGGGGCAGGGCTCAGGCCGTTCTCGTCCGCCGCCGATACATGCCGGCGCCCAGCAGGCTCAGGCTGAACAGGGCCAGGGTCGCCGGTTCGGGCACGTTCAGGTCGCCTTGCACGATGTCGTTGGCGCAGGTCATCGCCCAGGAGGCGGCCCAGGAATCGCCCAACAGGCCGTCGTGCGCGATGGTGAATTCGATAAAGGCCTTGGTGCCGTCGGCGTCGTAATGAATGGCCACGTCGACGTCCTTACCGGTGTCGTCGCCATCGGACACCGCCACCGCCTGGTTGTCGCGGAAGCCCGGCGGTCCGCCGGGGTAGACGATGGCCATCTCGTCGTTCGAGGTCAGGATGTCGGCGTCGGCGATCTTCAGTAGATCGGCCGTGTAGAGGACATCGGGGGTGCCGGCGTCGGCGTCGTCGGCTTCGGCGCGGCTCATCCGCACCGCGAAGTTCCATTCGTTCAACGCCGAGCCGCGGGCGTGGGGACCGCCGACCGGGGTGAACTCGTCACCTTTGTAGTTGGGTGGTGCGCCCAGGGGGGTCCAACCGCTGCCACCACTGTGGGCATGCAGCAACAGATCGCCATAATCGGTATCGGCGTTGTTGCCCCAGGTGCCGATGAATTCGGTGTGGATCTTGACCTTGGCGACGCTGGCGCTGACCGCGGTCAGTTCCATGTCGTAGATCTGGAACTTCGAGGTGCTGCCGATCACCTCAACAAAGGTGCCGGGGGAGCTGGTCTTGTCGCCACCAAAAAACGCCTTGGCCGTGTCGGTGTCATCGATCAAGACCGCACTGGCCGGTGCGGCGATCATCGCCAGCATGCTGCCGGCGGCGAAGCTCGAAATAATCTGGCGCTTTCGAAACATGTTTCGACCCTCCCGTCGAAAACCTTCTTCTAGTTCCGTACAAATCCTTCCTACCCAATGCTATGCAAAGACCGTGCCAACTTTTTTTATTGTTTGGACTCAATTGGTTACGGATTATGGTTAATAATCGCTTGTCAATTGTGTAAGGAATCCCGACACAACCTACGGGTCGGCCGGAGTCGGTCGAAGGCCGCTTCGACGGCGTTATCGGGGAGCCAGAGCCTTTTGCAGCAGCCGCGCCACGTGCACGGCCTGGCGGCCGGCGCCGTGGCTGATTTGCTGGCGGCAACTGACGCCGTCGGCGACCACCGGGGTGTCCGGAGCGGCGGCGCGAACAGCCGGCAGCAGGGACTGCTCGCCCATGCGCAGTGAGATGTCATGGGTTTCGGCGCCATAGCCGAAGGCGCCGGCCATGCCGCAACAGCTCGACGGCACCGCTTCCACCGCCAGCCCGGGGATCATCTCCAGGGTCGCCGTCACCGCCGCCATGGCACCGTGCGCCTTCTGGTGGCAATGGCCGTGGAGGAGCACCTTGCCGCCGCCGATGGGCCTCAATGGCAGATCGAGGCGCCCGGCGGCGCTTTCCGCCGCCAGATATTCCTCCAGCAACAGCGCCCGTTCGGCCACCGCCCCGGCCGCCGGGCCGGGCAGCACGGCCGCCAGTTCGTCGCGCAGGGTCAACAGACACGAGGGCTCCAGCCCCAGCACCGGCAGGTCCCGCTGCACGAACGGCAGCAGGGCGTCGACCAGCCGGCGCATCTCGGCCCGGGCCTGGTCGACCAGGCCGGCGGCCAGGTAGGTCCGTCCGCAACAGAGCGGCCGGCCGCCATCCGCGGCCAGCGCCAGATGCACCCGGCGGCCCGCCGCCACCAGCACCTGAACGGCGGCATGCAGGTTTTCCGGCTCGAAATAGCTATTGAAGGTATCGGCCAGCAACACCACCTCGGCCCCGTCCGCCGGCCCCAAGGGCTCCGCCGCCGGCCGGAAATAATCCCGCCGCCAGCGCGGCAATGGCCGCCGGGCGCTGAAGCCCAGCAGTTTTTCGCTCAGCCAGGGCAATCCCGGCAGCCGGTCGCGCAGGTTCGCCAACGGCGCCAGGCGGGCCGCCCAGGGGGCGTAGCGTGGCAGGGCCGCCACCAGCCGCTCGCGCAGCGGCACGCCCGACCGCTTGGCGCGCTGGTACTGCACCTCCACCTTCATCCGCGCCATGTCGACGCCGACCGGGCATTCCCGTTTGCAGCCCTTGCAGCCGACGCACAAGCGCATCGCCTCGGCCATGGCCTCGCCATGCAGGGCACCCGGGCCCAGTTGGCCGGAGATCGCCAGGCGGAGGAGGTTGGCCCGGCCGCGGGTCAGATGCGCCTCGTCCCGGGTGGCCCGATACGAAGGGCACATCACGCCTGTCTCGTCCAGCTTGCGGCAGGCGCCGTTGTTGTTGCACATCTCCACGGCGCCGGCGAAACCGCCCCACTCCGACCAGTCCAGAGCCGTATCCAGATCCTCGGTTCGATAGCCGGGCTTGAAGCGGAACAGCCGGCGGTCGTCCATTTTCGGCGGCTCGACGATCTTGCCGGGATTGAACAGGCCGTCGGGATCGAACGAGCGTTTGACCTCGCCGAAGGCCCGCACCATGCGCCCGCCGAACATCGGTTCATGGAATTCCGAGCGGACCAGGCCGTCGCCGTGCTCGCCGGAGTGGGAGCCCTTGTACTCCCGCACCATGGCGAAGGCCTCCTCGGCGATGGCCCGCATCTTCACGGCGCCGTCCGCGGCCTTCAGGTTGATCACCGGGCGGACGTGCAGGCAGCCGACCGAGGCGTGCGCATACCAGGTGCCATCCGTGCCGTGCTTGTGGAACACCTGGGTCAGGCGGTCGGTATAGTCGGCCAGATCCTCCAGGCGGACGGCGCAATCCTCGATGAAGGAGATCGGTTTGCCGTCGCCCTTCATGGACATCATGATGTTGAGGCCGGATTTGCGCACCTCCCAGATCGCCGACTGGAAGGCCGGGTCGACGGCCTCGACCACGCCGCCGGGGAAGCCCAGTTCGGCCATCAGCTCGACCAGTTGGCGCAGGCCGCGCAGTTGTTCCTCACCGTCCTCGCCGGCGAATTCGACCAGCAGCAGGGCCTGCGGCTGGCCGCTCACGAAGCGGTCGACGGTGGCCCGGAACATCGGGATCTGCCGGGCCAGGTCGATCATCGTGCGGTCGACCAGCTCCACCGCCGCCGGCCCCAGTTTGACGATGTGCCGGGTGGCCGCCATGGCGGCGCGAAAATCCGGGAAATGGCAGACGCCGAGCACCTTGTTGGGCGGGATCTCCGACAGCTTCAGTTCGATGGCGGTGGAAAAGGCCAGCGTGCCCTCGGAACCGACCAGCAGGTGCGCCAGGTTCGGCACGGCACCGCCCGCCCCATCGCCGGGCACCAGGGCGTCGATATTGTAGCCACCGACCCGGCGCTGCAGGTCGGGGAAGCGGCGGGCGATCTCGTCCGCCTCGCGCCGGCCCAGATCGAGCAGTTCCGCCGAGAGTTCGCGATAGCGCGCCGGCACGCCGGGCGCCTGGGGATCGGCCGGCAGCTCGCCGAAGCGCAGTTGCGCGCCGTCGGCCAGGATGGCGTCGATCGCCAGGACGTTGTCGACCATGCGGCCGTAACGGATCGAACGGGCGCCGCAGGAATTGTTGCCGGCCATGCCGCCGATGGTCGCCCGGGACGAGGTCGACACATCGACCGGAAACCACAGACCATGCGGCCGCAGCCGGGCGTTCAACTGGTCCAGCACCATGCCCGGCTGCACCACCGCCCGCCGTCCGGGCACGTCCAGTTGCACGAGGCCGTCCAGGTGCTTCGAGACGTCCAGCACCAGGGCCTCGCCCACGGTCTGGCCGCATTGCGAGGTGCCGCCGCCCCTCGGCAGCACCGGCACCCCGGCCTCGGCCGCGATCTGGATGGCGCGGGCGACGTCCTCGGCGTCCCGCGGCACCGCCACCCCGATCGGTTCGATCTGATAGATCGAGGCGTCGGTGGCGTAGCGGCCGCGGGAGGCCGGGTCGAACAGCACCTCGCCCCGCATTTCGCCCCGCAGCCGCACCGCCAGGGCGCCATCGCCGATCCGGCCGGTGCCGGTATGGGGGGCGGCGGCCGTCATGACGTGGCTCGACCTATTCGGCCGCCCCCCGGGCCTGATCGCGCAGCACGAACTTCTGGATCTTGCCGGTGGAGGTCTTCGGCAGTTCGGCGAACACCACCTCCCTGGGGCATTTGTAATGCGCCAGGTTGTCGCGGCAGAAGGCGATCAACTCCTCCGCCGTGGCCTCGCCGTCCGCTTTCAACTCGATGAAGGCGACGGGGGTCTCGCCCCATTTCTCATCCGGCTTGGCGACCACCGCCACGGCGGCCACGGCGGCATGCTTGTAGAGCACGTCCTCGACCTCGATGGAGGAGATGTTCTCGCCGCCGGAGATGATGATGTCCTTGGAGCGGTCCTTCAGTTCGATATAGCCGTCCGGGTGCCAGACGCCAAGATCGCCGGAGTGGAACCAGCCGCCGGCGAAGGCCTCCTCGGTGGCCTGGGGGTTCTTCAGGTAGCCCTTCATGGTGATATTGCCGCGCATGAACACCTCGCCCATGCTCTCGCCGTCCATCGCCACCGGCTCCAACGTGTCCGGGTTGGCCACAATCAGGCCCTCCTGGACCTGGTAGGCCACCCCCTGCCGGGCCTTCAGCCGCGACTGCTCGTCCAGCGGCAGCTCGTCCCACTCGCCCTTCCAGGCGCTGACCACGCAGGGGCCATAGACCTCCGTCAGACCGTAGACGTGGGTGACGTCGAAGCCTTGGCGGGCCATCTCGGCCAGCACCGCCGCCGGCGGCGGCGCCGCCGCGGTGAACATCTTGACGGTCTGCGAGAACTCGCGCCGTTCCCCTTCGCCGGCGCCGGCGATGGCCTGCATCACCACCGGGGCGCCGCACATGTGGCTGACGCCGTGGTCGGCGATGGCGTCGTAGATCGGCTTGGCCTCGACCCGGCGCAGGCAGACGTGGGTGCCGGCCAGGGCGGTGATGGTCCAGGGGAAGCACCAGCCGTTGCAATGGAACATCGGCAGGGTCCAGAGGTAGACCGGATGGTCGTGCAGGCCCCAGGCGATGGCGTTGCCCATGGCGTTCAGATAGGTGCCGCGATGGGCATAGACCACGCCCTTGGGATTGCCGGTGGTGCCGGAGGTGTAGTTCAAGCTGATCGCCTCCCACTCGTCGCCGGGCAAATTCCATTCGAATTCGGGGTCGCCGGTGGCCAGGAAGGCCTCGTAGTTCAGCTCGCCCAGGGAGGTCCCGCCGGGGCCGGCCGGGTCCTCGATATCGATCACGATGGGTGGGTTCTTGACCTGCTTCAGGGCCGCCTCGATGGTCGGGCTGAACTCGGTATCGGTGATCAGCACCTTGGCCTCGCCGTGATCCAGGATGAAGGCGATCTCGCCAGCGCTGAGCCGGTAATTCAGGGCGTTCAGCACCGCCCCCAGCATCGGCACGCCGAAGGTCGCCTCGAAGGCCGCCGTGACGTTGGGCGCCATCACCGCCACCGTATCGCCCTTGCCGATGCCCCGTTGCGCCAGGGCCGAGGCCAGGCGGCGGCAGCGGGCATAAGTGCCGGCCCAAGTATGGCGGGCCTCGCCGTCGATCACCGAGGTGTAGTCGGGATAGGTGAAGGCCGCCTTGGGCAGGAAACTCAGCGGCGACAGCGGCTGGTAGTTGGCCGCCGTCATGTCCAAACCGGTCTCGTAAGGATTGGCGCTCATCTCTGGCTCCCCTTTCAGAGGCTTCCCAGCCGGCAACTTATCCATTCCCCCTGGAACGGACAAGATAAGGTGGAACGCTTGCGGCGAGGCGCATCAAGATCATAGGCTTGCCCCGCCGGTGCGGGATCGCCGGCTGCTTGAGGCCAACGGGGGGCCATCACATATGAAGCGGATCCTGATCGTCATCGACGGCAGCGAGAACGATGCCGAGTCTCTGGCCACGGCGGCCGGTATCGCCGATACGGTCGGCGCTCACCTGACGGTGGCGCACCCCAGGGTGGCGAAGCACAGCATCGCCAATGTCGGCGAACTTACCTTTGCCGGCGATGACAGCAGCCATTCCGAGGCGGCCGAAGCCAGCGCCAAGGCGGCCTTTGATACCGTGTGTGGCGATCGGCCGGAGGCACGCTTCCAAATCTATGAAGCCAATGGCGAGGCCATAATTACGGCCCTGGGTCACGCGTTCGATCTCGTCGTCGTGGAACGGCTGTCCAGGGAAGAAGGTCCGGCAGCCGGAAATCTGAACGCCGCGTTGTTCGAAACCGGGCGATCGGTGCTGATCGCGCCGCCGGCATCGACGCCCCAGGCGATCGCCAGGCCGGCAATTGCCTGGAATGGGACGGCGCAGTCGGCCAGGGCGATCAAGTCGGCGATACCGCTGTTGCAGCCGTCCGGGGCCGTCGTTCTGCTGGTCGGTAGTGGCGCCGGCGCCGTCGCGACCGAAGCGATCGTCGACTATCTCGCGGCCCACGAAGTCGCCGCCGTCGTGCAGAGCTATCAATCGGAGAAATTGACGGCACGCGCTCGGGGACGCGCGGTGATCGCCGCCGCCCGCGAAGCGGCCGCCAGCCTGTTGGTGCTCGGCGCCTTCGGCGAAAGCCGCCCGCAAGCGATCGCCGGATTGGGCCGGGCGACGCGGAAAATTGTCACCGCCGCGCCCATGCCCGTGCTGTTGCAGAGCTAGGACCGCAGCGCTGTTCGTCGAATTGCCGCCTCGTCGCCAAGAGAGCGCGAATGTGCTATCACGCCGGCGCTGGCATCCCGATCGCCAGGGCGCCCGTAGCTCAGCCGGATAGAGCACTTGATTCCTAATCATTGTACCTTGATGATTTCAAATATCACAGTAGATTTTACCAAGTAATATCAATCCATTAGAGGGTTTTTTTCTAAAATGAG